>NZ_JBBHDV010000012.1:0-124850 GCF_037478135.1 Denitratimonas organivorans | reverse complement strand
GAAACGCCACCGCTTCCTCACCCCTTTCGAGGTATTCTTTCACCACTCACGCGTTGCACTTCGCGGTTGAATCCGCCACCCTTCTCGGTAAGTCCAGTAACACAATAGATGTCAACGATGTATGCACTCTCGACGGCGCAGATATCGCCGAATCTAAGCTCCTCCTTGGACGCTTCCCTGACTGCATCCACCAGAAAGTTGAAGGACGACAGTAACTGCGGGTCTTCAACCAAGCGCCCCATGTCGTCAAAGCGAAGTCGATCGGACCTGACCATCAACCTCGCGACGTTAACGAAATTACTTCCGCAAAACTCTACCTTCTTCCTCGCCATACTCGTCTCCAGAGCCAGAGCCGGCGACTGCCGATCATCCACTGGCCGGAGATCTATGTACTATGACTTCGTCGGTGCTGATCCAAGGAAAAGGCTCCGTTTGCAGTCACCATTCCCGGGTTGGCCGCCTCGTCGTCGAGGACATCGCACTGTAGATGGCACAGATCAGGGCTTCATCGCGCGGTGCTGGCTGATCCACACCACCGCCAGAACCCACCGGAGCACCGGCCACGCGCCATATACCGATCCACTTCTTCCGACAACTCGGATCAGGGAAACCCCATGGCCGCCGACCAACTCACTGCGTGCCAATTCCAGTCCGAGTTCCCGGGCCAATTCCGCCAATCCACCAACTGCCTGGCTGCCGTAGAGTCGACAGCCCTGATCCAGCTGGCCGCCACCCGCGACCGCGACCCAATCGTCTGCAATCGGGATCAGACGGGCATCTTCACGATCGAGCAGATCGAACCATCCAGATGACTGCCCGGAACGGCGAGGTGGACCGAGACCACCCTTGTCCGTCCCAATCCGGACTCCCAGCCTCGCCTCAAGCGCCTGCTTTGCGCGACAGATCGACTCGATCTGCTGCTTTTGCGCCGAGTGCCGGGAAGCAACCCAGCTTTCATCGTTGCCATTGGCCAAGTCCCGCAGAATTCGATCCAAGCTGGCCCAAGTCAGATCCGATCGGTAACGAGGAAGCTCTGGTGCGTCTGGGAGCTCCATGTCCTCTACGCGCGATGGGCCGAGCCGCAGCAGCTTTGCAGTGCGTCTTCGCGTTTCGATGCCATTGGCGGGTCCAGCTCGATCAACTTGCCTGACAGGCAAACCAGTAATGGCGGCCGCGCCGGCACGGGATGCGATCACATGTGTGCCGACATCGAGAGTCGAGTACGCCGTTGGTTCGCTCAGGTACCTCGCCACGGGCGTCAGGATCAGGGCATGACCATCCAGCCGCATCGCCCGGGCCATGTCGCGGGCTCGGGCCCCCGCCTTGGATTGGACGGCAAGGTGTCTGGCCCGCACCCTTCGCTTGCGCATCCAGTAGGTTCGGCCCCTTGGTTGTTGTGTACTCCAGCGAATCAACGAACCGATGGGTTCGAACACTCTTTTTTTCTCGTAACGCACGCCAAGTGCCTCACCAGGAATCTGGAAGATTGGAATGGCGTCAAGCAGCTCCGGGGAGAGTGTCGCGCAAGCGTCATTGAGCCAATTGGCGAACCATGGAGCGTACTTGGCCCAGATGTCGCCTTCCAGCGGGATGAAGCCCGCAGCCGTTCGGGTTTTGATTGACGCAAAGCGGCCGCGCGCCCTGAGATGTATGTAGTCGCATTCACTGCCAAGTACGACGTCACCGAACGTCAAGCCATGAATTGATCTGGGCCTGGCACCGGATGCCTCCGCTATCAGGGCTGCAGCAAGGCAGAGCTCCCGGTAGCGCTTCTCGGAAGGGTCCGTATCGACGGCATCCAGCAGCAACAGGTTGCTGTAGAGCTGCGCGATAACCCTGTCCGCCTCAAGATCGCCCACCAATGCAGGATCTCCTCCTGGGACGGCTACGCCGAATGTTCGATAGAGGATGTCCCAATCAGGATTTGTAACCCGATACCGGCGAGCGATATGGCGGAAGAACCTGCCAAGCGCTCCAAGCACTTCACGACTGCTGCGCCGTCTTGATGTCTCGCAAGCCAGACGGCAAATAGCTGTCAGCTCTTCAGAAGCCAGATCCTCAAGGTTTTCGTCGGCATCGATGTGTCGAAGTACGGATAGAAGTTGGTGGGTTGTCTTGTAGATCGTGCTTATCGCCTGGCCGCCGCTGCTACGCGGTCCACCTCGTTCAAGCAGGTGCCACGCGTATTCCAGAACCAAGCGGCTGACGGTGGGGGTGGCACCGACTTTGGAGAGCGCATCCTCCAGTACCAGCTTCACCTGGCGGTGACGCCTCGCGACTGGTTCAGCGGGGCGGCCCATGATCTCACCACCATAGTCGGGATTGAGGGCATTCAAGACTCTGGAAATGTCCCTCACTGGTACATGCGGTGGATTTCTTCCGGTGTGTGGGCATTCGTTGTTCAGCTTGCTGGGCGCATGCCGAGCATCCCTGCCACCGTGGACTGTACGGCTATCAGCAACCGCAACCGCTCGATCTGCCAATGTTGAAACCGGATCAACGATTTTGTTGAGAATCAGGCGCTCGGCACCATTCAACGTGATCACGCCCGCCACGCGCGCTGTCTCGACCATCTTGCAGGCTATTTTCGCAGCCGCATCCCTCGGGTCGCATAGGTCCGGCACCAGCTTCCTGACAAAGCTTCCCAGCGAAGAGAAGCCATTCCTCGCATGCGCTTCCAGCACGTCGCTCCAACCCTCAACCCTCACCAGACGGCGTGCCAACACTGCCAGGTCACCTGTGAGAACCACATGACCATTCCTGAAGGGAACGCGCAGCAACCATGGTTCGGCATTCGAGTGCTGGCTTCTCGTGATACCTCGAAGTAGCCCAACCACATCGTCCAGATCACAGTACGAAGTTTGCAGCACGATGGACCAGACAGCGGCTGCAGCCAGATCCGCTGCGGCTTTTGGCCCACTGATATCAATCAGCTCGGCTACATGCGCCGCTATCGCTTCCTTGAATGCGTCAACTTGTGCGACCGCAAGACCCACACCTGGAAGGAATGGGCTGGGAATTCGGTACCGCGACAGGACCGGTACCTCCGGAAGATACACCCGCACGGAATGCGCCTTCGCCGTGTTCAGCAAGGCCTTGTGGAGCAGCTTGGTGGCGACGTAGCGTTCCGCAGCGCTGGTTGTAGCTGTGGCGAATGACGCCAAAATGGCTTCCACTTGTAGTTGGCTGATCGTCTTCGGTTCGTCCGCGCGGGAAGACGCATCGCTGCGTGGCTGAAAGGATGGGCAACTGCTCGAGCCCGTAGCATCGAAGCTCGACAGTACTTGCTCGGCATCCACCCGGATCCGTTCCCACACCTCGCCATCAAGAGCGCCCCCGATCTCGTTGAGCTCGGCCCTCAGCGCGGCGAACGCCGCATCGGCAGTGATGGCATGCGATTTACGCCTGACCATCCAGTCCTGCAGGCATACCCGAGGAACCAGTGTGTCCGGAGCAGTGGCCCTTCTACCGCCCGACCATCCGCACTGTGCAAGCCAGTCATCGACAACGCCGGCCAGCTCCCGGCCCAGTTGCCCCGGAGGAAATGGTGCGGAATCGGAAGTGGCATGGTGGTCGTGCGATAGCCATCCCATCTGGAAATACCGGAGCTCGGGATCAACACCTCGCTGGATCAGGAACTGATATAGCCCGTGCCGATGGAGGTTGGGGCGATGTGCCCATAACGGATCGAGAAGGCTCAGCAAGTTCCGGATGTTGATCGGCTCCGGCTCCCTCTCTGTTGGAATGGAGAACAAGGGTGCCGCGCCCGAAAGGATCTTGGATGCGAGATTCTTCGCCTCAACGATTTCGCTGTTGCGAGCAACGCGCGACAGTTCATTGATGAAGCTTTCGAGCTCCCCTGTGAAGCGCCATCCCGTGCAAACAAGACGCGTGGTGTGTGCGGGGTCCGTTACCTTGTCAGTTACGAGTGCAAGGGCATCCTTTGGCAGGAAGTCCTGAATGACCATGCTCGCCAAGCTATTCGCTGGCCGGCACCCCGTCGCCAGGAGGAAGTGGATCGCTAGGCGATCTCGTCGCTGGCGCCACTCCTGGAGTACTTTGCGGTCCGATGGACGGCCCCTGGAGCGCTTGCCGTCACCCTGCAGTTGCACCCAAACCTTCTGATACGGAGGCATTGCCGGTCTGACCCTTGAGCCCAGCCAATGTGCAGCGACCGATTCCCACGGGGCATCGGACCTCACGTCGTCAGTGAAATCATTCACCGTGGCAATCGTGCGTGCCAGTTCCAGCGCAGGGTACGACCCATAGAAGACTGGCGCGGTGGACAATCCGAACGAGTCACCAAAAGCCCGTTGGGCGGCATCTGGCCCAAGGACGTCGGCAATGCCTATCGCGAGGGACAGGCGATACTGGGATCTGGTTGCGGCACGAAGCTTCGCCTTGTCGATCGACCCTGTCAGCAGGAGGTGGTTTGACCAGGATTCCGGCTGCGCTTCGCGTGCCTCAAGCAGCTGCATGGCGAGCGAAGTGCAGTTCGAGGACAACGGAAAAATGACGTCCCCTCCCGTAGGCAGCCATCGATCATCGTTTGCATCTGGAATGAAGTAGTTGGGCGGAAGCAGCTCAGGGCGTCGCAAGGCGCGTGCCGCAAGATCTATCACCGGGATCTGACCGGCGGTGCTCGATCCGAAGCCGACGCTGGAGGCTTCGCGGGCATTCAATCCGCACTCTATCGAAAGCACCGCCGCAAGCTCGTACTGCGCTGCAAACAGGTCGCATTGCGCGAGGGCGCTCTCGGTACGGGCCAAGGCGATTTGCCACTCGCGCCGTCGAAGATCTGCGGGCATGACGTTTTCCTTGGGCCTCAGCAGATCCGGCGAGCTCTGTCGACTCATGTGCACGGACCAGTCCAGAGCATGCCTCATCCTGGGCCCACGAATCTTCTGCCAGGGTTGTACGGGCGATGATGGAAAATGCACACCTTCTTCCGGGTCGTCGCCTTGCTGCTCCGTCGGATTTTCCGTCAGAGCGCTAGGCTGATCGATTGGCACCCCGACGACATAATCAGCCTCTGCAGGATCCGGCTCGAGCTGCCGAACCAGCGCTACGCAGAAGGCTTCAAGTTCGCAGCGCCAGAGGGAGTCAAATGTCTGGTGTCCGGTAATGCCGAGCTCCGGAGCCATCGCTTCCAGCCGCCCCATCTTTGCGATCAGTCGCGTTGGCCCGTTGCATCTGGCAATGGTGTCCTTGAGCTTGGAGGTTCCTTTGCCAACCAAGCCGCGGAGAATCTGGGCCAAGGCCACAACGAGTTCCCCATACCCGAAGGACAGGTGCGCTTCCAGGATGAGCCACGCCAAGGTTCGCTCCAGCGCGGATGGCCGAGCGGGCATGGCCAGCAGGAGCGAGGCAAGCGGAAACTCAGCAGGCCTTCGATTTTTGCCTATGGGCTCGGAGCTTGCATCGCGAGCCAAGTCATTGCCGTATCGAGCGGCGTGACTAAGCACCCGCCTGAACAGGTGCGCCTCTGCCGGGGGGCTCGACAGGATGTCCCTGAGTGCGTGACAGAGAGGGCCGTGCCAGCCCCGAATCGCGATCGGGATCCCCATGGTCTGGGGCATCCCGGCCAGACTGATCTGGCACTCCTCCGACGAGTCGGATGCATCAGCTGTCACATGAGCCATTACTCACCATTGGGGTCAGGTCTGTGCCATGAAAATCCAGATCATTACGCGATGTCAATAGACACAGAGCGTCGTCTGGCCAACCTCAAAGGTACATTACGTCTATTTATTAGTTCTTATAATCAATAGCTTATGGTTTGATTTGTGTGGATAAGAACGATTGAAATCACTCTATGTAGCTATTGAGTGGTAGCTTCCGAAGCCAGGTTCGAATCCCTCCAGGCGCGCCATCACATCCCATTGATTTTCCAAGACTTTTCAGCACTTATTCGCAGCAAGAACAACCTGAGGATGATGTCTTGTGGCCAAAATGTGACCGTTTTTCCTGACGTGCAGAACTGAAGAGCTCGAGCCTGACTAAGGGCTTGTGTGCGGCTGGCCTCCGCTTTGAAAAGACGGCGCGCTGGTGCCGCAATACGTGCCGCCCAGGGATTCGAACCAGCCCAGGGTCAGGCGGTCGGCGTCGTCGTACTGGAAGCGCTCGGCATAGCGCCCGGCCTGCTCGCGGTAGGTGATCTGGCCCTTGTTGTCGTAGTCGTAGAGCGCGTTCTGCACCGTACAGCCGGTGCCGGTGCACACGCCGACCAGTTGCCCGTTGAGCGCGTTGCAGCTGCGGCTGATGGTGGGCCCCGCGCTGGAGCCGCGCCGCTCCAGCGTCACGGCACCGCGCGCATCCACCTGTTCCACAGCGGTGTAGAAGGTGCTGCCGCAGGTGGGTGTGGTGTCCGCTGCGGTGGAGGCGCAGGTCTTGGTGGCAAACCCGCGCGCATCAAACTCCTGCTTGGTCCAGCGGCCACTGGCATCGCGGCTCTTCCATGCCCTGATGTAAATTCGAGTCTGGCTTTGCCCGGGCACGGCGCGGTTCCAATGGTGCGCGCCGTTGAGGATCGTCGACCCGGGATCCATACTTCTCAACGACATCCAGCGACGGGCTTGCCCGTCAGGTCTCGTAATCCCCATGCACAACCTCCTGCTCGTCGGCCTGGGTGGCTTCCTCGGTTCGATCGCCCGCTACACGCTGGGCGGCCTGGTCCTGCACATGACCGTGCAGCAGCACTTTCCGCTCGGCACGTTCACGGTCAACGTCCTCGGCTGCCTGGTGGTGGGTCTGATGGCCGGGGCCACCGAGCGCTACGAGCTGTTCGGTCCGGACGCGCGTCTGTTCCTGTTCACCGGCCTGCTGGGCGGGTTCACCACGTTTTCCGCGTTCGGCCTGGAAGCGATGCAGCTGATCCGGCGCGGCGACCTGGTGACCGCCGCGCTGTACGCCGGCGGCAGCGTGGTCTTCGGCCTCACGGCCGTCTGGCTGGGCTTCAAGCTCGTCTCCATGCTTCCCCGCTGAGGCGGTCCGTGGCTGCATGCGCCGCTTTGCCAGGGCCCGTAGGCGTGCGCCATGGCTTGGACGAGTACATGCGCATCAAATGGGCGGGCTGGGCTGACTGATAGCATCGGTTTGCGGCACGCGCACGACACCCAGACCGGCATGCGCACCCAGCCCTCAATACACCTCCACCGGCCCCAGCGGCACGATGCCGGTGGGGTTGATGGTGCGGTGGCTTTCGTAATAGTGGCGTTTGATGTGATCCATATGGACGGTGTCGCGGATGCCGGGCAGCGCCATCATGCGCGCGGTGAAGGCGTGCAGCGCCGGGTAATCGGCGATGCGGCGCAGATTGCATTTGAAGTGGCCGTGGTAGACGGCATCGAAACGCACCAGCGTGGTGAACAGGCGGATGTCGGCTTCGGTAAGCCGGTCGCCGATCAGCCAGTCGGCGGCGGCGAGTTTTTCCTCCAGCCAGTCCAGGGTCTGGAACAGCGGTCGCACCGCTTCCTCGTAAGCGGCCTGGGTGGTGGCGAAACCGGCACGGTAGACGCCGTTGTTGACGTGCTCGTAGACCCGTTCGTTGATCGCATCGATCTGTCCGCGCAGCGCGGCCGGGTAGAAATCGCCCGGGTGCGCGCCAAGATCGTCGAAGGCGGTGTTGAACATCCGGATCAGCTCGGAGGATTCATTGCTGATGATGCGGCCCCCGCGCTGATCCCACAGCAGCGGCACCGTGACCCGACCGCTCATGCCGGGCTGGGCGCGGGTGTAGAGCTGATGCAGGAAACGGGCGCCCATCACCGGTTCGGGCGTGACGCCGGGGCCTTCCTCGAAGGTCCAGCCATGTTCAAGCATGCGCCAATGCACCACCGACACCGGCAGCAACTCCTCCAGCCCTTTGAGCGCCCGCACGATCAGGGTGCGGTGCGCCCAGGGGCAGGCGTAGCTCACATAAAGACGGTAACGGCCCGCTTCGGCACGATGCCCGTGCTGACCATCCGGGCCGGGGCTGCCGTCGGCGCTGAGCCAGTCACGGAAGCGTGCTTCCTCGCGCTTGAATTGGCCGTCACCGGAGGTGTCGTACCACTGGTCGTGCCACTGTCCATCGATCAAGCGCCCCATACCCGCCTCCCGCGTCTTGCGTCATTCCGTGAACGTCATTCCGTGAAACGGCAGGGTAACGCAGGCTTGGCGAGCGGCTCCATGTCCGGGCCGGACATGGAGCCGTCAGCTGCATCAGGGCGATTCGAAACCGTTTTCGAAGATCTGACTGCAAGTGGCAGGAATCGCGATCTCCCACTCACCCCTCAGATCGTTGCTGCCGAGCGGATCCAGTTCACCGGTCTGAAGGTTGAAGGTGCCGTAGACATAGTTGCCGCCGCCGAAGTAAACGGCCGCATACAGCTTGCCGTCCGCGTTGTTGAAGTCCATGCCCTGGGCGAAGTTGGCATTGAGGCCGGAATCGCCGATCAACGTTGCCACGCCGGTAGCAGGATCAATCGAATACAACGCGTCCTCATCGATGCTGTGGCCGTAGAGTTCGCCTCGGCAGTTCATCGCGATATCGGTCATTAGATGAACTCCGAAATCTCCGATCGGGCTGGCCTCTCCAGTGGCAAGATCCAGCGTGTAAAGGGTTCCTTTGTTGCCATGCGCGTTCGAAAGGTAGGCGACGCCGCTGATCGGATCGATCGCCAGGCCGGTCACCTGTTCGTTGCCGGTGCCCCCCAGTTCCGCGATCTGGGTGAAGCTACCATCACTGGTGTCCAGGGTGCCGAGTTGACGCGGGGTGGTTTCGCGGATGGCGTACAGCGTGGTGCCGGCGGGGTCGAAATCCATCGCGAAAAACAAAGATGTACTGGGATTGCCCAGCAGCGTTGCAGTACCCAGATCGCCGACCAGGTACGCATGCAGTCCCTGTTGCGTACCAGAAAATTCTCCCATGTTGTAGGCAAAGGCCAGATTACCCGCCGCAACAGGCGTCGTCAGCCACGGGATCGGGGCCATCGGGATTTCTTGCGAACCGCACTGCCAAGCGTAACCGGGCGGTTCGGCACCGGCGCTGTTGGCCAGCGCGTCGCAGTCCAGCAGAGCCAGGGACGGGCGTGAGTGGTGATGTACAGGAAGCGGCGCGCAAACCGGACACGGCCATCCTGGCCGCGTGGTCCGTGTCACGCAGGGAGGGTGTTCGCAAGCTTGCGGCGGATGCGGCGCGTACTGGCCTTGGCCAGGGCTCCTGCCGGCGTGACGGTCTTGCTCGATTCATTGCGAACAGCTTTGGTAATAGCTTGCATGGCGGACTTCTGCCGTGATTCCGAGCCCTGATGGCGACCACCTTCACCCTGCCTCATCGAAGTCCTGTGGCACGCCGGGAAAGTTCGCTCGTTCATTCAAGCCGGCGTCCCTCCCGGGACGCAGCCCACCCAGCGTGTTTGATCTACGGCTCAAACCCATCGCCGAAGATGCGGTTGCCGTGGCCCACCGCCGGCATGCCGAAACCACCGCGCAGCCAGTCGTTGATCGCAGCGGCGCCCAGCGCAGGGTTCCAGTTGCCGCGTGACTGGCCGTACACCGCAGTCAGGAAGTCATCGAAGCCCGAACCGAGCCCGAGGTGTTCGATATACGTTTCCAGATCCCGCTCGGGTGCCGGAAACGTGACGGGATCGGTGCTGGCGCCGCTGTCACCGGTCAACGCAGCCCACTCGGCCACGCCCATGTACGTGCCGTCGACACGGAAATGCCGGTTGCCTGCGGCGGGTGAGTGGTAGCGGTTGTTGCCGGTAAACAGGTAACCGCCCGGGTCCAGCGAGACCAGCGGGCTTTCCGAGGAGGCCTGCACGGTATTGTTGTGGAACAGGACCTGATCAAAGTTGCCCCCGTCCTGCAGCCGCACCAGCCCGCCGTACGTGCTGCTGTGGAAGTTGGCGATGACGTTGTTCTCGACCAGGACCGTCTCTCCCTGCGAGGGTGCGGTGACCTGGAGCGCATAGCTGTTGGTTATCGGCGCGCGCTGGTGAATGAACAGATTGCTGCGGATGCTGCCGTACTTCCAGTCGATCGCCTCCACGCTCCAGGACAGGGAGCGGTTGGTCGGCCGTGAGCGGCCGATGTCGGTGAACACGTTGTTGTGGATGGCAATGTCATCGAAGCGCAGCGCACCACCGGGTGGATAGTTGCCACCCAGGCTGATCCCGATCTCGCCGTCGACATATAGGTTGTTGTCAGTGACCAGTCGCCGGCTGTCATAGTGCTCGGCAGTCAGGTAGGCGGTCCATTTGTTGCTTATGGATGAGGGGCGCAGGAACAAGTTTCGCTGGAACAGCACGTTGCTGGCCGAGCTGAAATAGGTGTTGTGGTTGAAGATGGTCGCCTGGCCGCCTTCGGCATCGTTGTTGCCGTTGATCGACTGGATGCGCCAGCCGTTGTGGTCGAACAGGTTCTCCTGCAGCAGGATGGTCGCCACACCGTCGCCATGCCCCTTGCCGCTGTGGTAGATGCCCTGCGAATGCCCCATGCCCGTGGTTTTGTAATTGCCGGAAATGATGCTGCGTCGGACCGCCAGCCGGGTGATTGGCTCGTTCGGTGCATCACCGGTGAACACGTTGTTGGCATAGGTGCGGAACACGCAGTCCTCGATCAGCACGTCGCGCACCTGGTTCAGACTGGGCGCCTGCCAGGTGGAAAAGCTCATGCCGCTGCCGCCCTCGTAACCGGTGAAGTAGGGCCCGTCGGTATCACGGGTATGGGCCCAAAAGCGGATGCCGACCACGGCCACATTCACCGGATGGGACGAGGCGATGCCGCGTTCGACGCCGGTGCGCAGTTCCGGGCGCGGTCCTTCACCCCAGGCGGTGGCGACCATGCGTTCGGTGGCCGAGCGCCCGCGCCGTATCGGCAGTGATTCTTCCCAGACACCTCCAGCGCGCAGCAGCAGCCAGTCGGGTGAATCCTGGCGCAGCTGTGCTTGCGCCGCCGCCAGTGTACGGAACGCCAGCACCGCCCCCACCGGTTGCGTTGGATCGGCACCGATGACTGCGTCTGCGAGCAAATGGAACTGGCCGTTGCTGTCACTTCCAGCATTGGCATCGACATAGACCAGACGGCTGTCGGCCGAGGGCGTCAGGATCGACCAGCCCGCCTCGTCCTGCTGCGGCAGGTTGAAATCGGCCACGGACAAGCCGCCGCCCGCCATGGAAATGCCGGAAACGGCAAGCAGCGCCAGAACGACGCCCAGCCGCTGCAGACTGGTCAGCTGCGGCCACGATGGATGGTGCGATGTGCCCATGGAACGGATCTCCCTTGTCGACGCGTCACGCCCGCTCGAAACTCGGGAGCGCAGCCGCGGCGGCTATGAACAGCCATCGCCTGGCGGCAGTGGCCGGACGGGGAGAACCCTCAGCCTGGGTGGTTCGGCGTCCCCGCATCCCGTGCCGAGAGTGATGCGCGGTCGCCGTTGATGCTTCAACGCGGGATCGTTTCTGGATCAGGAATCGATCAGAACGTGGCTTCTGCCGCCTTCGTCACAGGCAAATCGCCGCGCTGCGCGAGGGTGTCCACTTCGAGCGGAAGGGCGCGCTCACCCGCCAGCCGCCGAAGGTGGTGGAGGGCCGCAGAGCGCGCGGCTTGCGGTTCCAGCACATAAAGAAGGCGGATGCGCGCGCGGGCGGCGCCGAAATGATGGCTGGCGGATGGCGCCAGACGCTGCATCAGTTGCAGCAGGCGCGGCTGCTGTCCTTCGATGTCGGCAAGCCAGGGCAGCGCCATCTCGGCGAACTGCAGCCAATGCCGGGGACTGGCGCCATCGTCGAGCAGCGCCCATGACTGGTCCACCTGCATCAGGGCGGCGGACTGGTCACCTTCGGCCCGGGACACGGCCATGTCGGCCGCCAAGGCGTGCAGGCGGACGGCCCGCAACGTAATCTCCTGCGACCACTGCCGGAGCGCCCGGGCCTCGCGTCGGGCAGCTTCCAGGTCTCCGCCATCGAGGCTGGCCTGCACCTGCAGCTGCCACGCTTCGGCGTGGAAGTGGCGCAGGTTGCGATGCGCCGCCAGACGCTCACGCGCGAGGGCGGCCTGGTGCAGGCGTGCGTTCGACGGTGCGCTTTGCGCCACCAGCAAGCGGGTCTTCAACAGCTCATGCACGGCCTGGTAGGCAGCCAGCCCGGATTGGCCGGCAAGACCCTCCTGCAATGATGCCAGCGTCGTCGTCGCCTGCTGCACGCGGCCGTGTTCCAGCAGCCACATCGCTTCGACAATCTGTGCATAGGCGCGCGCGAGTGGACTGCCCACGTGCCCGCGCTGCAGGCGGGCAGCGACCTTGTCGGCGGCCGGCAGATCGAGGCTGGCCAGGTGCAACTCCAGCTGCGCCGCCAACACGTGCACGATGCCGGACGCATCGCCCAGCGCGGTGAAGCCGGCCAGCGCCCGTTCCAGTTCGCTGCCGGCCTCCATCAGGCGTTCGCTGCGAAGTGCATGTACGCCCAGATTGCTGGCCAACACCGATTGGCGCTGCAGATCGCCTACTCCGATCAACAGGTGCCGGGCGCGGACCAGATGCAGGTCGGCTGCGGCCAGCTCGCCGCGCTCTTGTGCCAGCAACCCCAGATTCATCTGCACCACGCCGAGCAGATCGGCATCGGTGGCGGCATCCAGTTGCAGCGCTAGTTCCTCAAGCAGCGCTTGGGTGCGCGCCGGTTCGCCCATCATCGCGTAGACGCTGGCGAGGCTGGTCCGCGCTCGCGCCCGGAGACGCCGGTCACCCACCGGGTCCAGACTTTCCAGCACACTCTCGAAGCGTTCCCGCGCCTGCGCCAGATCGACGCGATGGAACGCCACCGCCGCCTCGGCCATGCGCAGCCGCGGATGTTCGCGCAGTTCCGCGTCGGCGCCGGCAATCAGGTGCTCGACGCGATCCAGGTCGCGTTCCAGCAACGCGGCATCCACCTCCAACAGCAGGCCCAGCACGGCAGCGCTTTCCGACGGTACCGGTGCCGGTGCGTGTCCCAGCGCGAGTGCCAGTCGATCGGCAGCCTCGCGCGCGGCGGCGAGGGCATCGTCGGCTTCGGCCAGCACGCGGGTGGATGCGTGCCCGGGCCCGCGAGCGTCGATATGCACCACCCAGACGCCTTGGGCCTGGCTGATACGGGCGTTCACCACCTGGGCGCCGGTCGCATTCAGCGCGGCCTCGTTTCCGTCCCGGAGTGCGGTTCCCTGCAGTGCCAGCGCGGTCTCGACCGGCACCGTGGTCGCGCCGGCAGCGCGCAAGCGGCTGGCCACCAGATCCATGAGTCCCAGCCGCATCCAGGTCGTGTCCGGCTCATCGCCGGCGATCACCGGCCGCACCAGCATTGCCTGCGGCGGCACAGCGGTTGCGAACGCCCCAGGGTTTGCGGTTTCTGGCACCGCCACCGGCCTCTGCACCCACGCGGCGACCGCAACAACGACCGCCACCAACGCGAATGACCACCATGGCAGCCGCCGGGCCACACCCGTGGCCGCCATCGGCGCTGCCGCAACTGTCGGCGGCTCGACCGACGCGGCACTTGAAGCGGCGACCTGCTCCACCGGCGCCACCCAGCGATAACCGAAGCCGCGGATCGAACGGATCGGCCCGTCCGGACCGCCGTCACCCAAGATGCCGCGCAGTTCGAAGATGGTCTGCGCCAGCGCGCCGTCGCTCAGGTGTATGTGGCCCCACACCGCATTGATCAGCTCATCGCGGGACAGGGCGCGGTGGTGGTTGGCCACCAGATGCAGCAGACAGGACATCGCCCTCGGCGGAACCGCGATCTCGACGTCATTGCGGGAAAGCACCCGCGTGCCCGCGTCCAGCAGCCATGGGCCGGTTCGCCAAACCCGGCAATCCAGATGGGTATCGGATCGGGGAGCGGACACCGGCACCTCACTGCGGCAAAAGAGACAACATTCTGTCACGAAATGTCACAACCACCTTCCCGTCGCACCACCGCGTGCAGCAGCGATGACGGCGATGGTGGGCATTTGCCACTGACGCGCCCCGGCAACGGGCCCGGCGCAGAAAGCGGCAGCCACCTGATCCTGCGCTTCTGGCCGTTCCGGTTGCGGCATCAGTACGTCATCAGCGAACCCTGATCGAATCCTGATTCCATCATGATATTGATGACGCCGCAGTCGGCGCTGGTGGCCGCAAGTGCAGACTATCCTTCGCTTTTCCGCGCGAAGGGCGAGCGATATGAAGTCTGTAATTGCCATGGTGTGCCTGCTGCTGGCCGGCCCGGCGGCCGCCATGCACGTGTTCGACGGAACCGATGCCACCCATGTCGCGGTGGCGGACGGGCCGTGGTTCGATCCAGCAACATGGCAGCCCGCAGTACCCGGCGAGGGTGCGGTGGTACATATCCCGGCGGGTCGGAGTGTGGTCTATGCCGGCCACGGCAACGCCGGTTTGCGCGGCCTGCTGGTGGACGGGCAGTTGCATTTCGATCCTGACCAGTCCAGCACGATGCGCGTGGACACCTTTGAAGTCGGCATGGCCGGCGAAGTGTTGATTGGTACCGTGGGAGCGCCGGTACAGCCGGACGTGCTGGTACGTATCGTCTTCACTTCCGATACCGATATCGACATCGTCCAGGACCCACAGCTGCTGGGCCGTGGCCTGGTAGCGCACGGACGCGTGCACATCCACGGCGCGCGCAAGACGGTGCACGGCAAGGTGGCGGTGGATCCGCTGGCCGGACAGACCAGCCTGCAGATGGCGCAGGCGCCGGAAGGTTGGCAGGTCGGCGACACTCTGGTGCTGACCGGCACCCGCTATTCGGGCTGGAAGTGGGACAACGCCATCGGGGCGGTGCGCTACCACGGTACCCAGGATGAGGTGCTGACCGTGACATCGCTAGATGGCGCGAGCATCGGCTTCACCCCGCCGCTGCAACACGACCACCGCACACCGCGACTGGATCTGAAGGCCTCGGTCGCCAACTTCAGCCGCAACGTGCGCTTTGAAACCGAAGGTGGTGAAACCGCGCCGATCCACCGGCGTGGCCACGTGATGCTGATGCACCATACCGATTACGACGTGCGCTACGCGCAGTTCCAGCACCTGGGCCGTACCGACAAATCCATCGCCAGTTTCGATCCCGACCAGTTGCCGGGCCTGACGCCGACCAGCAACATCCGCACCCGCTATCCAATGCACCTGCACTTCACCGGCCTGAACGAGCCGGACAAGCCGTCGATGGTGATCGGCAATGCGGTGTTCAACAGCCCGGGCTGGGGTTACGTGCATCACGCCAGCAACGCGATCTTCGACGACAACGCCAGTTTCGACACCCATGGCGCCGGCTTCGTGGCCGAAACCGGTGACGAGATCGGCTCGTGGACGCGCAACATCGCGATCAAGGCCGAGGGCAACTCCTCGTTCAATCCGAAAAACGGCAACGACGTTGCCAGCCACGACATGGGCCGCACCGGCGCCGGGTTCTGGTTCCAGGGGCGAATGGTGCGCAACGTCGGCAACGTGGCCGCCAGCGTCAACCATGGCTATGCCTACCTGCACCGCGGCACCCGCATGCGCTCGTTCCCGCACACGCTGTTCCCAATGGGCGATGGGCTGCGGCGTTCACGTGCGGAGTCGCCGGACCATCCGCCGATCCTGAACTTCCACGACAACGAGGCCTTCGCCAGCACGGTCGGCATCTACGTGGTCAAGGCCAATCCCAATCAGGGCCACGGTATCCACACCCATATTTCCGACTTCCGCGCCTGGGAGGTGCGGGCCGGGGCGGCGATGGAGTACACCTCGCACTACCTGCTGGAGGACATCGACGTCATCGGCAACACGCCCGAGCCGTTCCGGCAGCCGGCGTTCGGCATCGAGTTCGGCAGGAACGCCACCGACATGGTGGTGCGTGGTGCGCACATCGCCGACATGCCAACGGGCGTGATCCTGAGCAAGGATTTCACCACCAACGATCCGGTGACGAAGAAGCAGTACGTCACCATCGATATCGACTTCGACAACGTGCCCGAGCAATACCGGCACCTGGATACCAGTGTCGACCAGGTCCTGACCAGCGCCGACCTGGTGCCGGAGCGCTTCGATATCGAGCTCAACGACGGACAGATGCTGGAATACAACGACCCGGGTACCGGCGGCCATGTCGAGCTGCCATTCATCGGCAGCAAGACCGACAGCATCGGCAGCCAGCAGATACCGGCCGGCACCGATTGGCTCGGCGTGCCGGCCCGGGAAATGATCTACAACGTCTCCAACGACGGCTACTACCGCACCGCCGACAACGTACCCTATGCCATCGTGCCGCAGTATTTCACCAGCCGTGCCGAAGGCATCGTCCACAAGTACGGCCTGCTGGTGCGTCTGGGCCCGGCCGTGGAAACGCAACTGGGCTACCAGCACAGCGCGTGGCGCAATGCCTTCCAGCGTGGCGTTCTTGATCTGGACAGCCAGCCGCCGCTGGCCGTTGATGATGCCGTCATCGTTGCGCGCAATGGCCAGGTGATCATCGATGTGCTGGCCAACGACAGCGATCCCGATGGCGATCCGTTGGAACTGGATGGCTTCGTGCCGCCAACGTACGGACTGGCCTGGGCCACCGCCGATGGCCGCATCGGCTACCGGCCGGACCCGGAGTTCACCGGAATCGATCAATTCCGGTACTGGGCCACCGACCGCCACGGCCACTTCAGTCCGGCGACTGTGAAGGTGAACGTGGGTGGCGGCGGGGTTTTCGCGGACGGCTTCGAGTCGCCGTAGTCAGGCAGTGCCTGATGCGGGTGCTGCTGGACCGGCACCCGCATCAGCGCTCACCGGCTCCAGCCTTCCACACGCACCGACAGGTCCGGGGCAGGACGTGCAGCCCGAGGCGGTCGCGGATGCGTAGATCTTCTCCAGCACCCGATGCGGCGCGAGCGTATCAGTCGGAGGCGCGGGTATCGCTGCGTTCGCGGAAAACGGACAGGCCCTTGAGCATGTTCAGGGCTTCGCGCACGCCGCTGTCGTCGAGTTCTTCCGGGCGTTGCAGCGGGATGATCGGGATCGAGCTATCGACGGCGGCTTCGGCTTCGGGCGTTTCGTTGTCGCCGCGCAGGTGGCCGGGAAGGTCGCGTTCGCGCACCGTCGGCGGCTGGTCGGGGACGCTGGCGATCTGGTCGATGCGGCTTTCCAGCGGCACGTCCGGAATGATGCCGGTGGCCTGGATCGAGGTGCCGCTCGGGGTGTAGTAACGCGCGGTGGTGAGCTTGATCGAATCGCCGTTGTCCAGCGGCAGCACGGTCTGCACCGAGCCCTTGCCGAAGGTCGGCGAACCCAGCACCAGGGCGCGGTTGTGGTCGCGCAGTGCGCCGGCCAGCACTTCGGCGGCGCTGGCGGTGCCACCGTCCACGAGGATCGCGATCGGTGCGCCTTCCAGCAGATCACCGTTGTGCGCACCCAGTTCGCTGCGCGAATGCGGCAACCGGCCACGGGTGGACACGATCAAACCGTCATCCAGGAACAGGTCGGCCGCCTCGACCGCGGCATTGAGCAGGCCGCCGGGATTGCTGCGCAGGTCCAGCACCAGCCCCTTCACCTCGCCCTCGTTCTGCTGCATCGCCTGCTGCAGCTTGCGGTCCAGTTCCAGCCCGGTATCGGCCTGGAAGGTGGAAATGCGGGCGTAGACATAACCCGGTTCCAGCGTCTTCACGCGCACGCTGGCGACGCGGATGATTTCCCGCGTCAGGGTGAACAGCAGCGGTTCCGCCGCGCCTTCGCGTTCCACCGTCAGGCGGGTCTGGCTGCCGGCGGCGCCGCGCATCGAATCGATCGCGGCATCCACGCCATCCACGGTGATCGGTTCGCCATCGATCGCGGTGATGACATCGCCGGGCAGGATGCCGGCGCGCGCGGCCGGGGTTTCATCAATCGGTGCGATCACCAGCAGGCTGCGGTCCGGCTGCTGGATGACTTCCAGGCCCAGGCCTTCGTAGGCGCCGCTGGCGGCTTCGTTGAGGGCGCGGGATTGCTCGGCATCCAGATAGGCGCTGTGCGGGTCCAGATCGATCAGCAGGCCGCGGATCGCGGCGCGCATCAGCGTGGCGTCGTCGATCGGATCGACATAGCCTTGCTTGACCGCGCGGAACACGGCGACGAAGCGGCGGATTTCGTCGAGGCTGACGGCATCCTCGGCATCCTCGGCATCCTCGGCATCGGCCGCATCGGCGACATCGGTTTCCTCAGCAGTTGCCTCCGTATCCGCTGCGGTGCCGGATTCAGCCGGCTGACCGGAATCGCCGCTGCTGTCCGCCGGCGGGGTTGCGGCGGGTTCGCGCGCGGCCAGCGGTGCGGAGAATATCAGCGCGCAGACCAGTGCCAGCGCGACGTGAAAACGGGAGGGGATCAGGCGATTCATGCTGTGATTATCGCATGGCGCCAAGGCTTCAGCGGCGTGCGAACCAGCCGCGCGGGTCCACCGGCCGGCCGTTGCGGCGCAGCTCGAAATACAGCGCCGCCTGTTGTCGGCCGCCGGAACTTCCGGCGCTGGCGAGGGTATCGCCGGCCTTGATCCAGTCGCCGACATCGCGGTGCAGGCTGTCGTTCTGGGCATACAGGCTCATATAGCCGTCGCCGTGATCGACGATGACGATCAGGCCATACCCCTTGAGCCAGTCGGAAAACGCCACCCGCCCATGCGCCACCGCGCGCACCGGCGCACCGGCCTCGGCTGCGATCAGCCAGCCCTGGCTGGTGCGGCCATCCGGCAGCTTGCCGCCGAACGCGGTCAGGGTACGACCCGGCAACGGTGGATCGAGTTTGCCGCGACGCTGGGCGAACGGCTGCACCGCATCCAGCTCATCCGGAATGTCGGCGAAGATGTCCTGCAGGCGTTCGAGCAGCTGCGCCAGCGCGGCTTCATCGCGGCCCAGTTCCCTGAGGCGTTCGCCGGTATCGCTCAGGCGCTGCTCCAGTCCGGCCACCAGCGCCCGGCGTTCCTCGCGCTGGCTTTCCAGATCGGCGATGCGTTGCTGCTGCTGCGCGCGGCTGGCGTCCAGTTGCTGGCGGTATTGGTCGAGCTGGCGCACGACCTGGGCCAGCTCGTCCAGTTCTTCCAGCAGGGTTTCGATGCGCGTGATGCGGTGCTGCTGGAAGTAGCGCTGATAGCCCTGCACCCGTGCCATCGCATCGAGCCGGTCCTGCGCCAGCAACAGTTTGAGCTGCTGGTGTTGGCCCAGCGCGTAGGCCGAACGCAGCAGCGCGGCGAGCGATTCGCGTTGCGTGGCAAGACCGGCTTCGAGGCTGTCACGCCGGGCTTGCAGCTGCGCCAGCGTGGCCAGCTGACCGGCGACTTCGTCATCGATCAGGCGCAGCGCGCGGCTTTCCTGATCCACCAGCTGGTCGGCCTCGCGCACCGCGCGGCTGGCGCTGTCGCGTTCGCCATCCAGTTGCTGGCGCAGCGCGGTGAGTGCGGCGATTTCCTGCCGGATTTCGGCCAGTTTGCGCTGGGTTTCAGCTTCGCGCGCAGAAGGCTCGGCCGCCGCCGCAGTGCCCGCCAACACCAGCAGCAGCGCCAGCGCCGGCAGCAGGCGATGCAGGTAAAACCGGCAGCCAGCGGCAGCTTTCACGCCGTGGTGGCGGTGTCGCCGGGCAGGAACTGCACCAGCGCGTGGCCGCTCATTTCCTGCGGCTGCGCGATGCCCAGCAGGTGCAGCAGCGTGGGTGCCACATCCTTGAGCGCGCCATCGTCGCGCAGCGTGGCCGGGCGGCCGAGATAAACCAGCGGCACCGGGCCGGTAGTGTGTGCGGTATGGGCCTGGCCGGTGGCCGCATCGCGCATCATTTCCAGATTGCCGTGGTCGGCGGTCACCAGCATTTCGCCACCGACCTTGCGGATGGCCGCCGTCAACGCGCCCAGCGCTTCATCGACCGCTTCTGCTGCGCGGATCGCGGCCGACAGGCTGCCGGTGTGGCCGACCATATCGGGGTTGGCGAGGTTGCAGATGATCACGTCGTAGCGCTGCTGTTCGATCGCATCGACCAGTTTGGCGGTGACTTCCGGCGCGCTCATTTCCGGCTTCAGATCGTAGGTGGGCACGTCCGGGCTCGGCACCAGGATGCGTTCTTCACCCGGCCAGCGGGCTTCGCGCCCGCCGCTGAAGAAGAAGGTGACGTGCGCGTATTTCTCGGTTTCGGCGATGCGCAGCTGGCTCAGACCATGCGAGGCCAGCACTTCGGGCAAGGTGTTGACCAGGTTTTCCGGTGCGAACGCGAGCGGCGCCGGCAAGGTGGCGTCGTATTCGGTCAGGCAGACGAAACGCGACAGCGCGATCACACGCGGCCGCACGAATCCGGAAAACTCCGGCTGCACGAAACTGGCGCTGAGCTGGCGCGCGCGGTCGGCGCGGAAATTCATGAACACCACCGCATCGCCATCGCGCATCGGGTGGGCGCCATCGATCACCGTGGGCTGCACGAACTCGTCGTTTTCCTCGCGCGCATAGGCCGCCTCCAGCGCACTGCGCGCATCGGTGGCACGCGCCGACGCCTGCGCCTCGGCAATCGCCAGATACGCCTTTTCGACCCGCTCCCAGCGGTTGTCGCGGTCCATCGCGAAATAGCGCCCGCTGACGCTGGCCACATGCGCACCCGGCACTTTGGCGCAGTGTTCCAGCAGGCGCTCGATGCTGGACGCGGCCGAACGCGGCGGCGTGTCGCGGCCATCCAGGAAGGCATGCACCGCGATGTGCGGCACGCCTTGGCGGCGCGCCAGTTCCAGCATCGCGAAGATATGGTCCTCGTGGCTGTGCACCCCGCCCGGCGACAGCAGGCCGAACAGATGCAAGGTGCCGTTGTTGGCAATCGCGCCCTGGCAGGCGGCTACCAGTTCGGCGTTGTCGAAGAAGCTGCCATCGGCGATCGCCGCATCGATGCGGGTCAGATCCTGATACACCACGCGCCCGGCGCCCAGGTTCATATGCCCCACTTCCGAATTGCCCATCTGCCCGTCCGGCAGGCCGACGCGCAAGCCGGAGGTGTGGATCAGCGTATGCGGACAACTGCGCAGCAACCCGCGCCAATGCGGCAGATGCGCCTGCGCGATGGCATTGTCGGTGGGATCATCGCGCTGGCCCCAGCCATCCAGGATCAGCAACAGAACGGGCTTGGGTCGCGACACGGCATGACTTCCGGCAGTGAAAATGCAGGAGGATGATAACGGATGCTGGCAACCGCGCCGTGGCGGCGCAGCGCAACCGCTGTCCATTTTCCGCCCCGCACCGCCGGCGCCCATCCCCATCCGAACAGGAGCACACACCATGCGCAGCCTCATTCTCATCACCGCCCTGCTGGCCTGCCCGGCGGTCATGGCGCAGCAGAACATCAGCCGCGTCAACGGCGCCATCCAGACCGAAGCCGGCGCCCGCTACGGCACGCTGGAAACCGTCAACGGCGCCATTTCAGTCGAATCCGGCGTCAGCGCCGGCGAAGTGGAAACCGTCAACGGCAGCATCCGCGTGGCCGAAAACGCCAGCATCGTCTCGGCCGAAACCGTCAATGGCAGCATCCTGATCGGCGAAAACGTCGTGGTGAAAGGCGATCTGGAATCGGTCAGCGGCCGCGTCGATGTCGGCGCCGGCACGCATATCGGCGGCGATATCGAAGTGGTCAACGGCATCATCACCCTCACCCGTGCCCGCATCGACGGCGATGTGGAAGGCGTCAACGGCGGCATCAATCTGCACGGCAGTCAGGTCGGCGGCGATATCGAAAGCGTCAACGGCGACATCCTGATCGGCCGCGACAGCGTGGTGCGCGGCGACCTGATCATGCACAAGAAGCGCGGCTTCTCCTTCGGTTTCGGCGCCAGCCGCAA
Source organism: Denitratimonas organivorans (assembly GCF_037478135.1). Classification (NCBI taxonomy): domain Bacteria; kingdom Pseudomonadati; phylum Pseudomonadota; class Gammaproteobacteria; order Lysobacterales; family Lysobacteraceae; genus Denitratimonas; species Denitratimonas organivorans. Next base: position 103,044 of record NZ_JBBHDV010000012.1, on the reverse strand, counting down.
GCCCAAAGTCACCATCGAAGCCGGCGCCACCGTGGAAGGCCGCCTGCGCTTTGAACGCGAAGTGGAACTGAGCATCTCGCCGGAAGCGAAAGTGCAGCATGCGGATGCGGTGGAAGGCTGATATCACGCATGGCGCGGACCGGCTTTGTACCGGTTCGCGTTGTCGGTTTTGGAAAAGGAACGCTTACGTCCTGGGCCGGGAGGACTACCACTGATGACTATGCACAACCCACCTCATCCTGGCGGGTTCATTACTGCCATCTATCTGGAGCCGAATGGCATCAGCGGCCGCGAGTTGGCGGAAAAGCTGGACGTGGCGGCCTCTACCCTCAGCCGGGTTCTCACAGGTTCCAGTCGAGTCACGCCTGAAATGGCGCTCCGTCTTTCCAAAGCGATTGGTCGCTCACCGGAGAGCTGGCTCGCCATGCAGCACGCTCATGATCTTTGGATCGCCCGCCAGCATGTCGACCTTGACCGGATGCGCAAGCTCGATCTGGCTGCCGCCTGACAGTTCATTTATGGCTGCTCATTTATGGCTGCCCCGGCCAACCCTTGATCGCATGATGCTGTGAAACGGTAGCCTCACCGTATCGGGTTCTGCATTTCTCCATCCTGTTGACGTTTTTTCTTCACTCCCGGGAACAGGAGCCGCTGCATTCGTGCAGCAGGCTTTACGGTGAACTTTTGCCAGATCCAGCAGTCCGGCAAGGAGGCGACTCAGGCCACCACCAGCGAAACGGCGGCAGATGATTCAACCCGTACCGGTTTGGTGGTAGCGTGCCTGTCGAACTGTCCCGTGATCCCGTGTGCTGATGGCGAACACCTCCAGTCTGGCTCACCGAAGCCCTGTGACAACATGGGAAAAGTCCATACGATCACTCAAGCCGACGCCGTTTCGTGGTACGGCTTGATTCCGGTGTCATCAAAAAGGAGTGTGCATATGAACATCAGTACCTCGAAAGCCATTGCCATTGCCGCCATCGCGTTTGTCGGCGGAGTTGTTGCGGCAAACCTGCCTCCCGCCGTCGCTGCGGGTACGCCCCAGCCCGACCTTTCAAGCCAGGCGTTCGCCGTGTCCATCTATGAAATAGCGCAGAATTTTGTTTTTGGTGAGGAGTTCGTTGGCTCTTATACCAAGAGCATCACTCTCTCGGACGGGTCCACGCGAGAGATCGAACTGACGCCCATGATTCATAACGGCATACAGGTAGTGCGCTTCAAAGACACCGGCGGGCACACATACATGGGCCTTAATGGCACTACGACCAATGGATCGCTCATGGTTCAGGTCAGAGAATACGACGCATCATTAGCAGCACTGAAGGAGCAGGGCTGGCAGTAGGCCCGTCAGGCATCAGGTATTTGAATCATGGGCACTGCTGCCTGGGTGTGCTTTGACTGCCAGACTTCCGTTAGGCGCAACACGGCATTTGACGGAGAGGTGCCGTGCCCGAACTGTGGGCGCTCTTGTAGCTATCTCGGCCACAAGATTCCCGTTCCGCCAAAGTCCAAAAGCCGGGAGTGGGCAGCGCTCCGCGATCAGCTCGCTCGCGAGCGCATGCAAAGAGATCTCGCCTCATACACTTCAGAAGTTCGGGCACGGCATGCCATTGAGCAGGAGATTGCCCGTCTGGAGGATTTGCCGGTCAATGAAGGACGCACCAAGGCTATTCGCTTGCTTCGGCGCCGTCTCTCCGGGTCAAGCGCATAAAGAATATCAAGGCCTCGTCATGAGACTATTCAGCACGCTTGCACTTGCTTGTCTGATGATCGCGGCCGTCTCTTTCGTCTTTGCCGATGAAAAAGCAGCCGACGGCGTGCTGTCTCGCGCAGTAGGCATTCCCTCCTTCATCGGCGCCATTTCAAACTTTTTTACTCCACCCCGGACCCCCGGCTTCTGGCCAGATTCCACCTTTTCCGAAGGGCACATTGTGATCGCCCTGGCAGTGTTTTCGCTTCTGGCCACCTGCGGTTGCGCGTTATTCGCAATGCTCGCCCGCCGCCGTCGCGAGCCCACGTTCGGATATGCCGGCCCACTTGTACTCTCACTGGCCATTGCCCTGTTTTCAAGCCGTCTGCTTGCATGGGTTTGGCCGCTCCACTCCGCTTGGGCAAGCTGGTGAAGAGCTCAGGTAAAGTCGCTGATTGCATGCGGATCCCTTGCCGGGCAACGCAGTATTCAAAGCGTTTCCACTGTTTTTCCCAGTACGCACACCCCACCACCCTTTGGCACTTCACGCAATGAACCCCCTGACCCCTCCCCTGCTGTCTTTCGCACTTGTTGTGATGTCCTGCACCGCGATGTCACAGGAATCCGGGCCAGCCGATGCAATCAGCGAAGCGAAGTGGTCGGACTACGCCGGGCATTACCCGGCAAGCACGCTATGTGCGGATGACGAGGTGACGTTGTGGTCGTGTGGATTCGATCAGCGGGAGTTTGCGATTTGTTCGTCGCGGGAGATGTCGCGGGATGTGGGGCACCTGCAATATCGTGTGGCGGATGCGGGTGCGGTGGTATTTCTTTATCCGGAGGTGAAGCAGCCGCCGGCTGGGCTGTTCACGTTCGACACCTACGCCAATGGGGATGCAGCGCTCGGTTTCGTGCATGACGGGCAGCGCTACGCGGTGGTGGACCGGCTGCGCGGCGAAGGTTCGGTGACGGTGCGGGCGGCGGATGGCAGCACCGGCGAGGTCGATTGCGCGGGCAACCAGACGCTGCAACTCAATTACACGCTGCGCCTGATGCATGAGGCCGGGATGTGGCGCCGTTGAGCGGCCTGTCCGGTCCGGTTGCCGCTGCAAACTGCGCCCACACACAATCGAGGTCGCCCGAAAACGCGCTGATGGTGAGCGGTTCCCGGTCAGTCTTCGGCGGTCCCGGCATTATCCACCGGGCCGATTGGAACCGCTGTTTCTTTCCCTTCTTGCTCCTGCCATGAAACCTGTTCTTGCCGCGTGGCTGATCGTTCTGTTGGCTGGGGCTTGCAGCGCTGTGCCGACGACGCCGGATTTCCATGATGTGGACTTCAGCTGCGCCAACGGTGAAAGCGTTTCGGTGCGCTTTTTCCTCGGCCAGGAGCGTGCGGTGCTGAGCCGCCGCGGCCAGGGCATCGAGCTTGCGCAACAGCGCAGCGGCTCGGGCTTCATCTACAGCAACGGGCCCAACACGATCCGTGGCAAGGGCGATGCGTTGACGATCGAGATCGGCCGCATGGTGCCAATCGAGTGCAACGCCAGTCCGGCGCAGCGCTGAAGTACATCGCGCGTGCATTGCCTTTGTTTCCACCCGGTCTGATCAAGCCGGGCTGACCGGCGTGACGTGGGTGGCACCGGTACGAACCATGGCGCGGTAGTCGCGCGGGGTCATGCCGACAGTGCTCTTGAACTGGCGCGCAAACGCGCTCTGATCGGAGAAGCCGCAGGCCTGGCCGATACGGGCGATGCTGTCGTTGCCGTGCAGCAGCCGCATTGCGGCTTCGATCCGCAGTTTGGTCAGCATCTGCTGCGGGGTGATCTGGAACACGCGCTTGAACAGGCGTTCCAGCTGCGCCACGGAAACCCCGGATTTTTCCGCCAGGTTCCGCACCCGCAACGGCTCGTGGAAGTGTTCCTGCATGTGGTCGACGATTTCGCGCAGGCGCTCGAACGAGGAATGGCGGCTGTCGGGCTGGCCCAGATCGCGGGAAATGCCGATCAGGCCGACGATGCGGCCGTGTTCGATCACCGGCTGCTTGCGCGTCAGGCACCAGCCGGTGCTACGGTTCGGATAGAGCTGGAGTTCAAGCAGGTTTTCGATGGTTTCACCGCGCAGCACGCGCTGATCCTGCAGGATGTAACGCCCTGCCAGCGTGGCCGGATACAGCTCCAGCACGCTGCGCCCGAGGATCTCCTCGTGCCGCTTGATACCCACGCGCTGGCTCAGGGTCTGGTTGACATGGGTGTAGCGGCACTGCGTGTCCTTGATGAAGAACACCACGTCCGGCAACAGATTGAACAGGCCCAGCAGCTCGTTCGGTGACAGGGTGACCTGGTGGATGGCGGCGGCTCCATGTGATGCGCTTCAGCAGCATGGGATGGTGCCAGATTCGGCTCGTTCCTTCGGATACCTGGGGCCTTCATTGCGTGGTCGTGGCCGGCCCTGTGAGGCCAGATCATCCGTACAACAATGATGGAACGCTTTCGAGGGCAGCCCGGCTGATCCCGGGTAGTTTCGCGCCGAGGCCACACTGTGGACATACCCGCATCCGCCAGTCGCAGCACCAGTACGATGCGTGCCCCGCTGACTCCCCCGCGCCGACGCATGGTCAGCCTGCAAGGGTGGGCCGGCGGCCGGGAACGTCCGGCACACGACCGCGGACCGGTGCTTCGGGCATCCTGCGCCGATGGACGATGGCGCCGGGACCTTGCTCCCGGCCACACTGATGTCACCAGCTTCCGACCGGGAATCCGCACCACATGACCGCCAGCACTCCCCTGCTTGTCACCTTCGCCGCCTACCTGTTGCTGATGGTGGGTCTGGGTTTTGTCGCCTGGCGCCGCACCAAGACCTTCGACGATTACATCCTCGGCGGGCGCTCGCTCGGCAGCTTCGTCACCGCGCTGGCGGCCGGCGCTTCGGACATGAGCGGCTGGTTGCTGATGGGCCTGCCCGGCGCGCTGTATCTGAGCGGCGCCTCCGAAGCCTGGATCGCGGTCGGCCTGATCCTGGGCGCGTGGGCGAACTGGAAGTACGTCGCCGGCCCGCTGCGCGTCTACACCGAACGCACCCGCAATGCGCTGACCCTGCCGGACTACTTCACCCATCGCTTCGAGGACCATAGCCGCGTGCTGCGGGTGCTGGCGGCGCTGGTGATCCTGGTGTTCTTCGCGATCTATTGCGCCTCGGGCATCGTCGCCGGCACGCGCATGTTCGAAAGCGTGTTCGGCCTGCCCTACGGCCGGGCGATGCTCTGGGGCGCGGCGGTCACCATCCTCTACACCTTCATCGGCGGCTTCCTGGCGGTGAGCTGGACCGACACCATCCAGGCCTCGCTGATGATCTTCGCGCTGCTGCTGGTGCCGGTGTTCACGGTCATCGGCGTCGGGGGCCCGACGCAGGCGCTGGCGCTGGTGGAACAGGTCGATCCGACGCGGCTGAACTGGATCGGCACTGGCGGCATGATCGCGGTGATCTCGTCGCTGGCCTGGGGTCTGGGCTATTTCGGCCAGCCGCACATCCTGGCGCGCTTCATGGCCGCCGACAGCCTGCACACGATTCCACGCGCGCGCCGCATCGGCATGACCTGGATGATCCTGTGCCTGACCGGCGCGGTGGCGACTGGCTTCTTCGGCATCGCGTACTTCGCCGCGCATCCGGACGTGGCCGGGCCGGTCAATGCCAACCCCGAGCGCGTGTTCATCATGCTGTCGGAAGTGCTGTTCAACCCGTGGATCGCCGGCGTGCTGCTGTCGGCAATCCTGGCGGCGATCATGAGCACGCTGTCGGCGCAGCTGCTGGTGTGCTCCAGCGCGCTGACCGAGGATTTCTACCGTGGCTTCCTGCGCCCCAAGGCCGGCCATCGCGAACTGGTCTGGGTCGGGCGCCTGACCGTGCTGGGCGTGGCACTGCTGGCGATCTGGATCGCGCGCGATCCGGACAGCCGCGTACTGGGCCTGGTGGCCTATGCCTGGGCCGGCTTCGGCGCAGCGTTCGGGCCGGTGGTGATCCTGTCGCTGTTATGGAAGCGGATGACGCGCAACGGCGCGATCGCCGGGATGCTGGTCGGCGCGCTGACCGTACTGCTGTGGGAACACACCGGCAGCGCCCTGTACGAAATCGTGCCGGGCTTCATCGCCGCCACGGTCGCGATCTTCATTGTCAGCCTGCTCGGACGCGAACCCTCGCCCGACATCCAGGCCCAGCATGAGCAGGTGCGGCTGACGTTGAAGGAAGGCGGCTATTAATTAATAGCGCGGAGCAGAGCTCTGACATCAAGGTGTCGGGGCTGCTTGATGACCGTTAACAGGAGCCGCTTGGGCAAGCCCCATCGCGGGCAAGCCCGCTCCCACAACAGAAAATCCGATCCGCAGAAAAGCCGGTCCGCATGTCGGAGAACGTCGTCATTGCATGCGCACAGCGCGTTGTCCGACACGACACCCGGGCTCGCGCGCAACATCGGCAACGAAGCAAACCCTCGCCGTAGGAGCGCACCCGCAGGGGGCGCGAAACCATGTCAGGGGGGGCGTTGGAAAGCAAAGCTTCGTGCCCTCTACGAGTGCGCTCCTACAAAAGCAGTGCTGGATGGCGGGCAAGTCCATCGTGCTTCCAGCACCGCCAAGCTTGCCGTCCACCTCGGACCGCTTGTTTTTGTGGGAGCGGGCTTGCCCGCGATAGCCGTCTTGGGTGACAGCGCCGGGCTCGCCCCGGCGCTCGCTGCACCTACTCGTAACGCAGCGCTTCGATCGGGTCCATGCGGGCGGCCTTGGCGGCTGGCATCAGGCCGAACACGACGCCCACCAGGGTCGAGAAACCCAACGCCAGCGCCACTGCCCACCACGGCACGACGGCATCCGGAAAACCAGGGATCAGACGCGCGGCACCGAAGCCCAGCGCATAGCCGATCACCAGCCCGATCAGCCCGCCCAGCAGCGACAGCGCGGTGGCCTCGATCAGGAACTGCATCAGAATGTGGTGGCGTTTGGCGCCCAGCGCCTTGCTGATGCCGATCTCGCGGGTGCGCTCGGTGACCGACACCAGCATGATGTTCATGATGCCGATGCCGCCCACCAGCAGTGACACGCCGACCACACTGCCCAGCACCAGCGTCATGGTGTTGATGATGCCGGCGAAGCTTTCGGTCAGCTGGCGCGCGGTTTCCACCTTGAAGTCGTTGCGCTGGCCGGGCTTGAGCCCGTGCAGGCGACGCAGCAGCGAGGTCACGCGGTCGCTGACCGGCTCGATCTGTTCGATGTCATTGACGTTGAAGGTGATCGAAATATCCTGCCGCAGCGCATTGCTGGACAGCGCCAGACCGGTGCCGAACGGGATGATCGCGTAATCGTCCTGGCTGAAGCCGAACATCTCGCCGCGTTCTTCCATCAACCCGACGATACGGAACCACTCGCCGCCCATTTCGATGAACTCGCCGACCGGATTTTCCGGCAGTTTGAGGTTGTCGCGCAGCGCGGTGCCGATCACCGTGACGCGGCGCCGCGAGCGGTCATCGGCGTCGGTGATGAAGCGCCCGACCGAGGGATACACGCTCTGCGTGTCCTGATAGCTGGGCGTGGTGGCGAGGATGCGGCTGACGCTGCTCTGCCCGCCGTACTGGATGCTGCCGCCGAAATCGCTCAGCGCCAGGAACATCGGCGTCACCGAGTTGATGTCCTCGATGTGGTGCAGCAGGTACTCGTAATCGCGCAGCGACAGACGGTTGCGCTTGCCCTGCATCGCCTCCTCGAACGAGGTGTCCGAGCGCACCGTCAGGCTGTTGCTGCCGAGCCCGGCGAACTGGCTGCTGATCGAATGCGACAGGCCCTGGATCAGCGACACCACGGCGATCACCGAGGCCACGCCGATGATGATGCCCAGCGTGGTCAGGAAGCTGCGCATCGCATGCGCACGGATGCTGGCCAGCGCCGAACGCAGGCTTTCAAGCAGGCTGAACATGATGTTCCTCACGCAAGGTATCGCTGACGACCTGGCCATCGGACAGCCGCACCACGCGCTGGCAATGCTCGGCGATGTCCGGCTCGTGCGTCACCAGGATCAGGGTCTGGCCTTCACGCAGCAGATCGTCGAACAGCGCCATGATGTCGGCGGTGGTGGCCGAATCCAGATTGCCGGTGGGTTCGTCGGCCAGCAGGATCGAAGGCTGGCCTACCAGCGCACGGGCGATCGCCACGCGCTGGCGCTGGCCGCCGGACAGCTGGTTGGGCAGATGGTCCATGCGGTTTTCCAGCCCGACCCGGGCCAGCGCTTCGCGCGCACGGCGCTGGCGTTCGGCCGGACGCAGGCCGCGATAGATCAGCGGGTGCATGACGTTCTGCAACGCACTGGCGCGTGGCAGCAGGTTGAAGCTCTGGAAGATGAAGCCGATCTCGCGGTTGCGGGTGTCGGCCAGCTCGGATTCGTCCAGCGTCGCGACATCGCGGCCGTTGAGCCAGTAGCGCCCTGCGCTGGGGCGGTCGAGGCAGCCGAGGATGTTCATCAGCGTGGATTTGCCCGAACCGGAGGTGCCGATGAAGGCCACGCTCTGGTTGCGCGGAATGGACAGGTCGATGCCGCGCAGCGCGTGGATGGTTTCCTCGCCCATCACGAAGCGCTTTTCGATGCCTTCCAGTTTCAGCAGCGACTGGCTCACGGGGCCGGCGCTCCGCCTGCGGCTGCGGCTGCGGCTGCGGCTGCGCTGTCGTTGACCTTGAGCGCATCGCCGGCCTTCAGATGCCGCAGGATCTTGTACGGCCCGATCACCACGCGTTCGCCCACGGCCAGTCCGTCACTGATTTCCTGATAGCTGTCGTCGGAAGCACCGACCTTGACCACGCGCCGCTGCGCGCGGCCGTCCTGCTCGACGAACAGGTGGAATTCCTCGGCCGGCGGTTCCTTGCCGCCACCGCTGCGGGTGCCGGCCTCGTTGTTGCTGAGCACCGCCTGCACCGGCACCGCCAGCACCTGGTTGCCGCTGTCGGTGAAGATTTCCGCACGGCAGGTCATGCCCGGGCGCAGCGCCAGCGAACCGGTATCGCGCAGCCGCACCTTGACCGAATAGCTGCGCGCCAACGAACTGCTGGCGGCGCCCGGCGCGGTGCTGCGTGGCGACAGCGGGATGCTTTCCACTTCGCCTTCCAGCGCGGTATCAGGGAACGCGGCGGCGTATACCGCCACGCTCTGGCCGAGCTGGATACGGGCGATGTCGGCCTCGTCGACATTGACCTCGGTCATCAGGCTGTCCGGGTCGGCGATGGTCATCAGCGAGGAACCGGCGATGCCGGTGCTGCTGGCCACGGCGGTTTCACCGATCTTGATGCCGACGCTCATCACGGTGCCGCTGATCGGCGCGCGGATTTCGGTCTTGGCCAGTTGCTCGCGTGCCTGATTGAGCTGGGCCTGGGCCTGCTGCAGCGACTCGCGGCTGGCGCGCAGTTCCACCTTGGCCATGTCCAGCGCCAACCGGGCTTCATCGTGACGCGCTTCGTCGATCAGGCGGCGGCGGTGCAGTTCGTCACTGCGTGCGAACTGGCGTTCCTGATTGGCGACATTGAGCTGCTGGCGCTCGATATTGATGCGCTGCTGGCGCACCGCCGCTTCCAGTTGCGCCACCTGCGCCTGATGGACCTGTTCGTCCAGTTGCAGCACGACCTGGCCGGCCTCGACCCGGTCGCCCTCCTCCACCAGCACCGCGCGCACCCGCCCGATGACTTCCGGCGAGAGCTGCGATTGCTCGCGGAACACGAGGTTGCCGGAAGCCAGGATCGAGGAGCGCACCAGACGCTCGCTGGCGACCTCGATCTGCACTTCCTTGCCGCTGTCGCGCTGGCCGCCGCGCAGCAACAGCGGCAGCACGATGATCGCCGCGATCGCGGCAATGCCGATCCAGCGCCTGTTCATGCCGCCGCCCGCATCGCGGCAAACGCGGCCCAGATGCCGTAGATCACCACGTAGGGCGCCAGCACCACGATGATGGAGGTCAACGTGCTCTTCTTCATCCATACGCGGAAGCCGATCACCGCCACGACGATCGACCAGATCATCGTCAGGTTGATCGAGTTCAACAGTCCGGCCCAGGCGTTGCCGGCCGGCAGCTGGAACAACAGGGTGTTGAGCGTCAGCGGATTCAGCGCCTCGGGTGCGAGCTGGCCATTGGTGTGGGTCAGGATCTGCACCACGCCGACCGGGATCAGCAGCAAGGTGGGCACCGTGACCCAGGTGTTGAACGCGAACCACTTGCCAAAGCCCAGTTCGCTGCCCATCACCTTGGCTACCAGCAGGTAGTACACCGCGCTGATCACCAGCATCAGCGGCACCATCAGGCCGATGCCGATCACCGCGCCGGCCATCATCGTGCCGCGCTGCATGAAGCCGCGCGCGGCCTCGGCCTGCTCGGCCGGGACATTGCCCATGGCGCTGATCATCTGGTCCTGCAGCCACGGGAAATCGACCATGCCGTAGTACCACGTCATCAGCGCGATATTGCCCAGGATCAACAACAGCAGCGGCAACAGGACCATCGAGCGTTCGAGCACGGCGGCCATGGCCTTGGCCGGTTCAAGAAAGATGGCAACCAGGGTGTTGAGCGGTGACATGGGAGGCTCCTGCAAGCGACAAGGGATGCGGACAAGGATGGCTGTGCAGGAAAAGTGTGACGGAAATGTTTGACCGGCGTCGCCTGCCATCCGGCACGGGTGCGTGTTGATCGGTCTTGCGCCGGTGCGTCAGGCAGGCTGTGGATCAGCGCGCGGATGGTTTGTGAATGCGGCAGCGGCGGGCGCCGAAAACACGGACGCCCCGCAGGCGGGTGCGGGGCGTCCGGTCGGGGTTCGGTGAACTCATTCGGGCTTGGAAGTGCTGCCGCCCAGCTGGATGCGATCGCGATTCTTTTCCACCGTCGCAAGGCCGATGCCCTTGACGGAAGCCAGCTGGTCCGCGCTCTTGAATGGGCCGTTGGCCTGTCGGTAGTCGACGATCGCCTGTGCCTTGGCCTGACCCACTCCGTGCAGACCAGCCGCCAGCGTCGGCGCGTCGGCGGTGTTGATATTGACCGGGCCGGCGGCGAAGGCGGAAAAGCTCAGCATCAGCGAGAGCAGCAAGGACTTCAGCACGAGAGTGAACTTGTTCATGGCAAATCTCCTGGGTTTTGAATGAGGGTTCAGTGGCCGGCGGAAGGCTTCCGGCCGGTGGAGACAGTCTCCGCGTCGGGGCGTTGGCGCCCCATCGGCGCCTGCCGGAAACCCGTACCGGAAGCGGCGGGAATCGCGCATCGGAGTTTTCCCACAAGGTCCAGGCAACAGGCTGATGCCGGCGCCGGCATGTGCACGGCCTGACACACGTCAATGCGCGGCCGGGCCGGCGCGGGCATGCTGCGTGACATCGCCCGCCATGGAGTGAGCAGCATGATCGTGTCGCTGGATCTGCGGCAGCTTCCGCCACCGGAACCGATGGAGCGGATTCTTGACGCCCTCGACGCATTGCCGCCGGGCGCGCGCCTGCAAGCGCTGACGCCGTTCCGGCCCATGCCTTTGCTGCCGATGCTGGAACAGGCCGGCTTCGCGTTCCGGATCGAGGATGCGCCCGAAGGCCATGCGGTGGTGACGATCTGGCGGCGCGATGATGTGGCCGCAGCGGCAGCCGGTTCTTCTCCTGCCGAATCTTCCCCGGCCGGATCTTCCCCATGAGCGGCCTGGACCTGCGCCAGGCGCCACCGCCGGCACGGCCGCTGCGCTGGTTGTTCAGCGCGCCGCTGTGGGGCGTGGCGGCCGGTCTGTGGCTGCTGTTTCATGGCGACGCGGCGATGGCCGGGCGCTGGTCGCCGCTGACCGTGGCGCTGGTGCATATGTTCACCCTTGGCGTGTTGGGCAACGCGATGCTCGGCAGCCTGTTGCAGTTCCTGCCGGTTGCAGCCGGCAGCGCATTGCCGCCAGGGCGCTGGCCGGCGTGGCTGCATGCCGGCTTCAATCTGGGTCTGGTGCTGTTCGTGCTGGCGATGCATGGCGGTGAGCGCACGCTGATGGCGCTGGCGGCACTGTTGCTCGGCCTGCCATTACTGGTGTTCGCGCTGCTGGCGCTGCCCGGCCTGCTGGCGCGCGGCGGCAAACGCGTGATGCGCCTGGGACTGGGCACGGCGCTGCTGGCGCTGCTGCTGACCACGCTGACCGGCGTTGCGCTGTTGCTGGTGTTGCGCGGTGAGCTGTGGCTGCCGCTGGATCGGTTGACCGATGCACATGCGCTGCTCGGGTTGCTGGGCTGGGTGCTGGTGCTGATCGCCTCGGTCGGCAGCATGACGGTGCCGATGTTCCAGGGCACGGCGCCGATATCCGAGCGCCACCTGGCGGCATGGCTGTGGCTGACGCTGTGCGCGTTGGCGCTGGCCGTGATGGCACGGCTGTGGCTGGACGCGGCAGGCCTGGCGGTGATGTTGGCGGCGCTGCCGGCGCTGCTGTGGGCGGGCGGGTTTCTGCGCCTTTCATTGCGTGCGCTGTACCAGCGCGGACGGCCGATGGTATGGGCCTGGCGCGGCGGCGCGCTGGCGCTCGGGCTGGGCTGCATCGTGGCCGTGCTGGCCGCTGCGGGAATCGCCATGCCACAGCCGGACATGCTGGCCGGCACCTTGGTGATCGGCGCCGGGCTGCCGCTGATCGTGAGCGCGATGATGCTGGAAATCGTCGCCTTCCTGACCTGGATCCAGCTGCGTGCCGACTGCCCGCGCGGCATCCGGATTCCCGGCGTCGGCACCTTGCAGCCGGATACCGCCAAGCGTCTGGTGCTGGTCACGCAAGGCGCTGCCGCGCTGCTGCTGGTGGCTGCCGCACTGTTGCCGCCACTGGCGCGCGCCGCCGGCCTGCTGCTGGTGGTGGCGCATATCGTGCTGCTGGGCCGCCTGCGTGAATGCCGGCACCACGCGGCGGCGTTTTTGGAAGCCAACCGAGTAGCGCAATGAAGGCCAAACCGCCCTTGGTGTATTCATGCTCGGGCTGCTCCAGCGCGGCGCAGATGGCGAACCGGCTGGCGCTGTGGCTGGACCGCGACGGTGCGGCGGAAATGTCCTGCATCGCCGGTGTCGGTGGCGGCGTCACCGGGCTGGTCCGCACCGCGCAGGCCGGGCGCCCGATCCTGGCGCTGGACGGCTGCGTCCTGCATTGCGTCAGCGCCTGCCTGTCACGCGCCGGCGTCGTGGCCGACCGCCATCTGACGCTGTCCGAATACGGCGTGGCCAAACGCAAACATGCCGACCTCGATCCGGAACAGGCGCGCCAGGTCTATCGGCAGCAGGTGCTGCCGGCGGCGCAATCGCTGGCCGAAGCAGGGAGCATTCGCCACAGCGATCCGTGAAAGGCGCCGGCGCTGGCCCGATACGCCGTTCTTCCGCGCGCCGTACCCGCCCATCGCGGGAATCGCGCCCGCTGCCGAACCACTTGCTAGCCTCGCTCCGCAACCGCAGGAGTGGCCCGGCCCATGGCGACGAAACCACCTGATGTGTTCTTTCGCGGCCTGCTGGCCGGCGTGCTGCTGGTACTGGCGGCGCCGATATCGGCACAGGCCATCTTCGAAAGCGGCTTCGAGTTCCGCACCGATGTGCCAGACAGCGATGCCGAGGCCGCGCGCTTCCTGACCCAGGCCACGTTCGGCCCCACGCCTGCCGACATCGCCCACCTGCGCGGATTGAACGGCGGCTATGCGGCGTGGATCGACGAGCAACTGGCAGCGCCGGCATCGCATCTGGTGCCGTACCTGGATCACATCGATTCGCTCGGCGAGCCGGTCTACAACAATGCGCGGCTGGAAATCTGGTGGCAGAACGCGCTGCTCGCGCCCGACCAGCTGCGCCAGCGCGTGGCGTTCGCGCTGAGCCAGATCTTCGTGGTGTCCGAAGCCAGCGACGTCATCCACTCTCCCTACGCCACCGGCCACTTCTACGACACCCTGATCGACCACGCCTTCGGCAACTATCGTGAGCTGCTCGAAGCCGTGACGCTGGCCCCGGCGATGGGCGATTACCTGAGCATGCGGCAGAACCATCCGCCCGATGCCGCCGGCACGATCCGCCCGGACGAGAACTATGCGCGCGAGGTGCTGCAACTGTTCTCCATCGGACTGGTGCTGCTGAATCCGGACGGCACCCCGGTGCTGGAAAACGGCACGCCGGTGCCTTCGTACAACCAGTTCAACGTGAAGACGTTCGCGCACATCTTCACCGGCTGGAATTACGGCAATGATCCGCTGGTGGACAACTGCACGCATTTCGAGTGGTGCTACGTCGGCTATCCGTTCCCGGTGGCGTGGGCGCTGCCGATGCAGTCCTTCCCCGACTTCCACCACACCGAACCGGATGCCGACCCGGACAACGACGTGCTGCTGGGCGATGTACCGCGTCCGCACGGCGGCACGCCCGCCTCCAACCTCGCCTTTGCGCTGGACAACATCGCCAACCACCCGAACGTGGGGCCGTTCATCGCGCGCCGGCTGATCCAGAACCTCGTCACCAGCAATCCCTCGCCGGCCTACATCGGCCGCATGACGGCGGTGTTCAACGACAACGGCGCCGGCGTGCGCGGCGACATGGGCGCACTGGTGCGGGCCATCCTGCTGGACGAAGAAGCCCGCGCCGGGCATCGCGCCCGGCCCACCACCTTCGGCAAGGTGCGCGAACCGCTGCTGCGCCAGAGCCATCTGTGGCGCGCGTTCCAGGCGATATCGAACAACGACCGCTACAGCGACTGGAACCCGGAGTTTGATTTCGGCCAGGCCCCGAACCGTTCGCGCTCGGTGTTCAATTTCTTCCAGCCCGATTACCAGTTGCCCGGCGAGGTGACCGCCGCCGGGCTGTATTCGCCCGAGTTGCAGATCGTCAACGAAACCCTGGTCACGATGACGGCCAACCGCTTCTGGGAGCAGGCCGAGCGTATGCATATCGGTTCGCCCTGGGCCGAGCAATGGGCGAACCAATCGTCGATCCTGCTGGATTTCGAGCCCTACTACGCGCTGGCCGGCAACCCGCAAACCCTGCTCGATACGCTGGACATGCTGCTGATGAACGGCCAGATGTCGGCACACATGCGCAGCGTGCTGGTGAACCACCTCAACGGCATCGATCCGATTGCCCCGCACGGGCCGCGCAACCGGGTCTGGGGTGCGGTGCACCTGATCATGACCTCGCCCGAATACATGGTGCAGAAGTGATGAAACGCCGCGATCTTCTCTCCCGCACCCTGCTCGCCTCGCTCGGCGGCGCGGGTCTGTTCTCGCAGCTGGGCCAGCTGGGTCTGGTCCGGGCCGCCGCGCTGGATTCCACGTCCATCGCCAGAGGCGACGATTACAAGGCGCTGGTCTGCGTGTTCCTCAACGGCGGCAATGACAACGTCAACACCGTGATCCCGCGTGATGCGGCCACCCATGCGCTGTATCACGCGGTGCGGCCGAACCTGTCGCTGCCGTTGGCCAATCTGACCGGTGCCACGCATCTGCATCCATTCACGCCGCAAACCGGCGGACGCCAGTACGCGCTGCACCCGTCGATGCCGGAGATCGCGGGCCTGTTCAACAGCGGGCGCTGCGCGCTGGTCGCCAATGTCGGCACCCTGATCGAACCGGTGACGCGCAGTGCCTATCAAAACGGTACGGTGGACGTGCCGCCGCAGCTGTTCTCGCATTCAGACCAGACCGTGTTCTGGCAGACCTCGCGCCCGGACACGATGCACAAGATCGGCTGGGGCGGGCGCATCGCCGATCTGCTGCAATCGCAGAATGCCAACACGCAGTTGCCGATGAGCCTGTCGCTGGCCGGGCAGAACGTGTTCCAGACCGGCACTGCGGTGCAGCCCTACAGCGTCGGCAACAATGGCCCGGTGCAGCGGCAAGGCTATTACGGCGAATACCACGCCAGCCGCCGTGCCGCGATCGACGCGCTGCTGAACCACAGCCAGAGCCATGTCCTGGAACGCGCGGTGGCCGGCATCCAGCGCCGTTCCATCGATCTTTACGGCGATGTGCGCGATGCCATCGATGCCGTGCCGGACTTTTCCACCACGGTTCCCGCCGGATTTTCTACCGGTAACGGCAGCATCCTGGGCGGTTTCAACAGCCTTGTTGCGCAGTTGCGCATGGTCGCCCGGCTGATTGCCGCGCGGGCCGATCTCGGGCAGCGGCGGCAGGTGTTCTACGTCTCGATCGGCGGTTTTGATTTCCACGACCGCCTGCTCACCGACCACGGCGACCTGATGCGCGCACTGTCGCTGGCGCTCAACATGTTCTACGACCTCACCGTGGAACTGGGCGTGGCCGAGCGTGTGACCACCTTCACCGCCTCGGATTTCGGCCGCACCATGACCGCCAACGGCGACGGCACCGACCACGGCTGGGGCGGCGAACATTTCATCATCGGTGATGCGGTGCGCGGGCAGGACATCTACGGCGACATGCCCAGCCTCGTTTCCGCTGGTGACGACGACGCCGGCTGGGGCCAGATCATTCCGAAACTGGCCACCGACCAGTACGCCGCCACGCTGGCACGCTGGTTCGGCGTCTCCGACTCCAACATCGACCTGATCCTGCCCGCCCTGGCCGGGCCGCATCCGCAGTTCGGTCCGGCAACGGGCGGTTTCATCGGCACGCACCGCGATCTGGGGTTCATGTTGCCCGGCTGATTCGCCGCCCTGCCGGACGCGCAGCGGTGCGGTGCGGTCCGATGCATCGTATCCAGCGGCATGTGATTTGCGCGGATCAACCAGCGCGGAATTCGAATCGTTCGAAGCCCTGACCCAGTCGCGCCTGTTCGCCGGCATCCAGTCGCGGCGGCGGATGGCCTGCTTCTCGGCAGGCCTGCACCGCCCAGTGGCGCACGCCGCGCGCGTGCAGGTCGCGGCCGAGGCGATGCAGGGATTCGAGCGAGAACAGACCGGGATGCCAGGTGGTACGGCATTCGAAATCGACGCCGCTGTGCAGGATCGCGTCCAGCGACCGGCGCACCGGGCCGGCGCTGCCACGGCGCGTGGTGATGCGGTCGTAGTCCTCATCCGGCGCCTTGATGTCCAGCCCGATCCAGTCCAGTTGCGGCAGCAGCGTGTGCAGGCGCTGCGGGTACATGCCGCCGGTGTGCAGGCCGGTCTGGAAACCGAGTTCACGCACCCGCGCCAGCGCATCGGCGAGCGTGGCCTGTGAGGTCGGTTCGCCACCGGAAAACACCACCGCATCGAGCAGGCCACGACGGCGTTGCAGGAAGGCTTCGACCTGCTCCCAGGCCAGGCCGGTGTCGGCACGCGCCGGCAGCAGTTCCGGATTGTGGCAGTAGCCGCACCGCCACGGACAGCCCTGCAGAAACAGCACCGCCGCCAGCCGCCCGGGAAAATCGATGCTGGTCAGCGGCGTCATGCCGCCGACCCGGATCATGCGGCGGCGGCCACCGCGCGGGCGCGGCCGGGTTCGGCGAAGAAGCGGCGTTCGGCATGTTCGCCCTTCTTGCCGATGTTGAAGCTGGAAACCGGGCGGTGATAGCCCATCACGCGGGTCCAGACTTCACAGCGCTGGCGTTCGTCATCGCGCAGGGTGGGTGGGAGGGTGGTGGTGTTCATCGTGGTACTCCTTGGTGGTTGGAAAACAGGGCGTGTGGTGGGAATGGATTCCTGTAGGAGCGGCGTCAGCCGCGATCTTGATGTCGGGATTGCGGGGAACGCCCCATCGCGGCCAAGGCCGCTCCTACAAAAGCTTTTGCTGCTAAGCCGGTTGCTGCAAAAACGCTCAAGCCACGGCCTGTTGGCGTTGCTTCTGCGCCAGTTTTTCCTCATCGCAGCGTGGGCAGAATTCGTGTTCGCCGGCCAGATAACCGTGCGTGGGGCAGATCGAAAAGGTCGGGGTGATCGTGATGTAGGGCAGGCGAAAGCGGCTCAGCGCGCGCTTGACCATTTCGCGGCAGGCATCGCCGCTGGACAGGCGTTCGCCCATGTACAGATGCAGCACGGTGCCGCCGGTATAGCGCGATTGCAGCGCCTCCTGCCGTTCCAGCGCCTCGAACGGATCGTCGGTGAAACCCACCGGCAGTTGCGAGGAATTGGTGTAGTACGGATTGGCCTCGGTGCCGGCCTGCAGGATGTCGGGCCAGCGCCGGCGGTCTTCCTTGGCGAAGCGGTAGGTGGTGCCTTCAGCCGGCGTGGCCTCCAGGTTGTAGAGGTGGCCGGTGTCCTCCTGGAACTGCACCATCCGCGCACGCACATGGTCGAGCAGGCGCAGCGCGAAGGCGTGGCCCCAGTCGCTGGTGATGTCGTGCGCATCGCCGCTGAAGTTGCGGATCATCTCGTTGATGCCGTTCACGCCGAGTGTGGAGAAGTGATTGCGCAGCGTGCCCAGATAGCGCTTGGTGTACGGGAACAGGCCGTCGTCGATCAGCTGCTGGATCACTTCGCGCTTGATCTCCAGGCTGCGCATGCCCAGCTCCAACAGCTCGTCCAGACGCCGCATCAGGCCGTCTTCATCACCGCGATACAGATAGCCCAGACGCGCGCAGTTGATCGTCACCACGCCGAGGCTGCCGGTCTGCTCGGCGCTGCCGAACAGGCCGTTGCCGCGCTTGAGCAGTTCGCGCAGATCCAGCTGCAGGCGGCAGCACATCGAGCGGATCATGCCGGGGTCCAGTTCGGAATTGATGAAATTCTGGAAGTACGGCAGACCGTACTTGGCGGTCATGTCGAACAGGCGCTGCGCGTTCTCCGATTCCCACGGGAAATCGGCGGTGATGTTGTAGGTCGGGATCGGGAAGGTGAAGACCCGGCCCTTGGCATCACCCGCGCTCATCACCTCGATGTAGGCGCGGTTGATCATGTCCATCTCGGCCTGCAACTCGCCGTAGGTGAACGGCATTTCCTCGCCGCCGATGAACGGCACCTGCTCACGCAGATCGGCCGGGCAAACCCAATCGAAGGTCAGGTTGGTGAACGGCGTCTGCGTGCCCCAGCGCGAAGGCACGTTGAGGTTGTAGATCAGTTCCTGGATGCCCTGCTTCACCTCCTCGTAGCCCAACCTGTCCTTGCGCACGAACGGCGCCATATAGGTATCGAACGAGGAAAACGCCTGCGCCCCGGCCCATTCGTTCTGCAGCGTGCCGAGGAAGTTGACGATCTGCCCGACCGCCGACGACAGATGCTTCGGCGGACCGGCCTCGACCTTGTTCGGAATCCCGTTCAGGCCCTCGTACAGCAGCGTGCGCAGCGACCAGCCGGCGCAGTAGCCGGAGAGCATGTCCAGATCGTGGATATGCAGATCGCCTTCGCGGTGGGCGCGGCCGATCTGGGCAGGATAGACCTGTTCCAGCCAGTAGTTGGCGGTGACCTTGCCGGCCACGTTTAGGATCAGCCCACCCAGCGAATAGCCCTGGTTGGCGTTGGCATTGACCCGCCAATCGGCGCGCGTGAGGTACTCGTCGATCGAGGCGACGGCATCGACCAGATGCCGGGTCGAATGGCTGGCAGGCGTGGTACCGAAGGTCATGATGAACAAGCCCCAACACAAGATGTGGGGCGGATGATGTCCCTCGACCACTAGATGTTGATTGACATATGTCAAGTCCGCGGCGGATCGCCGGCCCCGCGTGCCTCCGCACCGACCAGCCGCGACAGGCCGTTATGCTGTGCCGATGGCTTCCACCCGACCACCCCGCATCCGCCCACACCGCTCGCGTTCGATTCGCGGCCTGTGGCTGGCGGCCGCCTGCCTGGCCTTGTTGCTGGGTCTGATCGGCATCGCGCTGCCGGGCCTGCCGACCGTGCCGTTCATGCTGCTGGCCTCGTTCTGTGCAGCGCGCGGCTCACGCCGCCTGCACATCTGGATGCGCCGCAACCGCCGCATCGGCCCGATGCTGCGCGACTGGGAAAACGGCGGTCGCATCCGCCGCCGCAGCAAATGGCTGGCAACGGCGATGATGCTGCTCGCCTCGCTGATCATGTGGTTCAGCCCGACCCCGCAGTGGGCCTGGGCACTGGCCAGCGGCATCATGTTTGTTACTGCGATCTGGTTATGGCGGCGGCCTGAGCCGGCAGAACGCCGTTGATCCTGCCCACGAAAACGCACGAATTCCCATAGGTTGGCTCAAGCCGGAAAGCGGCGGCGATGCGCCTCAACCCTCCTTGCGCTGCGCCTGCACCAGATAACGCATCGGGCCGCCGGCGGTGACGGCATCGAACGGCCAGCAGGTCACCAGCCAGAGCGTGTCCTGATCGCTGGCGGTCACATCGAGGCGGTGGTGGCGGGTGTCCACCACCTGCGTGGAGATCACGTGGTATACCGCGCCGCCGAAGCGGTCTTCGAGCTGGATTGCATCGCCAACGGCCAGCCGCTGCAGGAACGAAAAATGCGTATCGCGATGGCCGGAAATCACCGTGCCGCCCTGCTGCCCCGGTGCGGCACTGGCCTGCGCCCAGCCAGGACCGAAGGCCAGGGTGCGCCCGTCATCGCCGGCCAGCACGATCTGTTCGATGCCATGCGCCGGTACCGCGAGCCGCGCCACCGGCACGGTG
Organism: Denitratimonas organivorans; assembly: GCF_037478135.1. NCBI lineage: Bacteria > Pseudomonadati > Pseudomonadota > Gammaproteobacteria > Lysobacterales > Lysobacteraceae > Denitratimonas > Denitratimonas organivorans. The sequence goes on along the minus strand of NZ_JBBHDV010000012.1, from coordinate 82,848 downwards.
TCGGCCCAGGGCCAGGGTGCGTGGTCGCGGCCATCGTGCTGGCTGGCATCGAAGGCGCGCGCCAGCAGCAGCTGTGCCAATCCCGCCTTGGCATGGATCGCGCCGGCCTGCAGCGCGAAGCCGCAGGCCAGCAGCAAGGCCGCGAGCAAGGCGCAGCGGCGTGCGGTCAGGCGTTGGCGCCAGCCGGCGCGAACATCTTTGCGCGCGTTCAACGCGCCAGCTCCGCCAGCACCCAGGCCGGCGCGCGGTAGGGCCGCAACACCGGTGCCGGGCGTGTCTGGCGCAACCGCCAGTCGCGCAGGCCGCTGACGAAGGCGGTCGATGTCGTGGCGGTGGCAGGCCGTGGCTTCGGAGGCGCGGCGCGAACCACGCCGGCCTGCGGCCCGAGATCGTCGCGGAACATGGCACCCGCGTTCTTGTTCCAGTTTTCCGGCAGGCACAGGTCCATCACTTCACCTCCTGATCGCGGGCGGCGGCGGGGCGCCACAGCGCCAGCGCCAACAAGGCCAATGCCAGCGTCCAGCCCAGCGCGCTGCGGGCACCGGTCGCGCCCTGGGCGAAGGCCAGGGCGTCTTCACCATTGGCCGGCAGCGGATTGTCGAAACGGGTCGAGGCCAGCGCTGCGTCCTGCGGGCGCTGCGGTGTGCGTTCGATCGCGACCAGGCTGGTGAAGCGCGTCACCAGCCCGTGTTGCAGTGCCAGTTCGACGATCTGCGGGCGGATTTCTTCTTCCGCCCGGCCCTGCCGGATCGCGTCCTCCAATGACTGGATCGCATCGCGTGCGAACAGCCGCGCCACGCCCTGCGCCGGCCGCGCATCGGCCAGATCCAGCTGCGAACGCCAGATGCCGTCGGCATGCCAGCCGGCGACCTGCACCTGTCCCGCCAGCACCGGCAGGCGCGCGATCGCCAGCAGCGGCTCGCCGTGGTACAGATCCGGCAACTGCGTGCGGGTGGCCTGTGCGCCAGCCGGCCACTGCACCGCGACATCGCCCAGCGCCGGGCGGTCAAGCCGATCGAACAGCACTTCCATCTGTTCCTGCACCTGCGCGATCGAGCGGATCGTGATGTGGCTGCCACGGCCAAGCTCGGCCGCGCGGCGCAGGAACCACGCATTCGGCGCGCTGCCGATGCCGACCGGGAACAGCCGCGCCTGGCCCAGTTCGCGTTCGATCTGATCGAACAGTTCGCGCTCGTTGCCGACACCGGCATCGGTCGCGAACACCACCTGGCGCACGAAACCCGGCGGCGGGTTGCCGGCCAGCGCCATGCGCAGCGCCGGCCCCATTTCAGTGCCACCGGTGGCGCGCAGGCCAGCCAGCCAGCGCGTGGCCTGATCGATGGCATCGGGCGTGGCCGGGCGGGCCTGCTCGAACAGCTGGCTGGAACTGGAATCGAACTGCACCAGATTGAAGCGGTCCTGCGGGCGCAGCCGCGCCAGCGCTTCGGTCAATGCGCCGCGCGCCTGCTCAATGGCAACGCCGTGCATCGAACCGGAGGTGTCGATCACCAGCACCAGCTCGCGCGGCAACGCCGCCACCGGGCGGGTCGGCGGCAGCAACATGGCGTAAGCATAGGTCTGGCCGTCGACATGCTCATGGAACACCGCGCTCTGTGGCAGTTCGCTCGCCTGCGGGCGCCAGCGCAGCTCGAAACTGCGGTCGGCGCGCACTGCCAGATCGGCCAGTTCGATGTGATAGCCCGCGCCTTCGGCCTGCACCTGGATGGCGTGGGTCGGGCTGTGCACCTGTTCCAGCGCCACGCCGGGATTGAGCGCCACGCTCAGGCTCACCACCGGCTCCAACGCGGCATCATCACTCTGCGCGGCGACGCTGGCCGGCAGTGACGACGGCGTGGCCTCCTGCGGCGATGCGCCGTGGCGCGGCACCAGCGTCAACGGCAGCGCAAGCGAGAATTCGCCATCGGAAAAACCCACGCCCTGCCAGTATTCGACCTCGACCGTCACCGCTTCACCGGAGCCGATATTGGCCACGGCGGTGCGGAACAGGTTGGGCCGGTTCTGTTCCACCAGCGCCGCACGCTGGCCGGCGGCAGCAGCAGCTTCGTAGCTGGCGCGTGCCGCTTCCTTTTCGCGCACCACGCCCTCGATCACGCGCGTGCCGGCGCGGATGCGCAGCGCGCCGACGGCGGCATCTTCGGGCAGCGGCAACAGATAGCGGCCTTCGAGCCAGTCGGAGCTGTCGTTGATGTAGCGCTGGCGCACCTTCACATGCGCGATCAGGCCATCGACATTGAAGGCCACATCGGTTTCCAGCGCCGCGCTGCTGCGCCAGGCACCGGCGGCATCGCGCAGTTGCAGGCCCTCGTCGAAATCCTGCGCGCTGGCCAGCTGGCCGGCCAGTGCCAGCAACATCGCACCGATACCGGCGAGACGACGTGCCGGAGAACCGAACAGACGGGGCTTGCGGGTATCACGGTCGGACAGGTGCATGGCGATCTCCTCGGCGGGCAACCGGCCCGCCTGCGATGCCATCTGAACCGCCGCAGCGGCCATCGCGACGGCCCGAACCTGCGTTGTCTGTGACCAGTCATGGCGATTTGCGGGCACGCCGTTGCCGGCAGTGCGAAGCGGCTTCTATGCTCGTTGCCGACCGCAACAGGAATCGCCATGTCACGCACCATCGCCATCGTCGAGGATGAACCTGCGATCCGCGCCAATTACGTGGATGCACTGACCCGCTACGGCTACCGCGTCGCCGCGTTCGCCACCCGTGCCGAAGCGCAGCAGGCCTTCGCGCTGCAACTGCCGGATCTGGTCATCATCGATGTCGGTCTGGGCGATGAGCCGGAAGGCGGTTTCGACCTGTGCCGCGAACTGCGCGCGCGCTCGGCCACGCTGCCGCTGCTGTTCCTGACCGCACGCGATTCGGATTTCGACGTGATATCCGGCCTGCGGCTGGGCGCCGACGATTACCTGACCAAGGACATCTCGCTGCCACAGTTGACCGCCCGGGTGCAGGCGCTGTTCCGCCGCACCGACGCGCTGCGTTCGCCGCAGGCGCGCGACACCGTGCTCGCACTGCGCGGGCTGAAGCTGGAAGTGGAACGCATGCGCGTCACCTGGAACGGCGAGGAAGTGCCGCTGACCGTCACCGAGTTCTGGATGGTGCACGCACTGGCGCACCGTCCCGGCCACGTCAAATCACGCGAACAACTGATGCGCGAAGCACAGATCGTCGTGGACGACGCCACCGTCACCTCACACATCAAACGCATGCGCAAGAAATTCGTCGCGCTGGATCCGGCCTTCGATGAAATCGACACCGTGCATGGGGCGGGGTATCGCTGGCGGCCGTAGTGGCACCACTCCGTCCGCTGCAGCGGGCGGGTTCCGCATCCATCACCCCATCTTCATCCACCGCGCGGTGCGGCCTGCGCCCTCATGTTGCACTGCGAATTGCATTCGCCTGCGTATGGCCGTCTACTCGGCCAGCTCCGGGCCAGGGGGCCGCATTCGCGGCAATGGGCCGGGGTTATCTGCCGGCCTGCGGGCCGGCCCTTATTTCGGGGCGGGGAGAACCATCGTGATGAAGCAGCATATGTTCAATCGGGCCGGGCGCGTGTCCGGTCTTGCAATTGCCATGGCACTGGGATTGGGACTGGCGTCGGTCGCCTCGGCCCAACTGGTGCCCAAACAACTGTCCGGCCCGGCATCGGAGTTCGCCGCGATGCGGGCGCCCGATCCGGTCGAATCCACGATCCATTCGCGCAGCGCGCTGATTCCGGTCGACATGCTGGCCAGCAAGTCCGGCAGCCGGGGCAGCAACCGCCTTGGTGTGGAGAACGGCACGCTGCGCTTCGCGCTGCTGGCGCCTGATCCGCAACAGTGGAGCGTGTCGCTGGTCGGCCCGCACGGCCAGAAACTGGCCGCCGCCGATACCGCCAAGCGCGCCAGCGCCAGCAGCTTCGGCATGGAAGGCGCGCAGGTGCCGGCGCAGCTGTTCCAGTTCGACGCATTGCCCAAGGGCGCGTGGCAGGTGGAAATCATCGGCCCCAAGAAGGCACAGCGTGCTTTCCTGCTGCTGGAAGGCGATGGCGATACCGAGCTGGCCTCGCACGCCTGGCACGGCCGCCAGCTGGTCGGTGAAACCCTCGGTCTGACCACGCAGCTGACCGGCGTGGACGGCATGGGCAAGGCCCTGACCGGCGCCGCGGCCGGGCGCATCGAACGCGCCTGGATCAACCTCACCGGCCCGGATGGCAGCAGCACGACCTTGCCGATGTTCGACGATGGCCTGAATGGCGACGGCCTGGCTGGGGATGGTGTCTACGGCGCCGGTTTCCTCGCCAAACAGGCCGGCGACCATACCGCGCAGGTGATGATCGAAGGCGTCGACCGCCACGGCAACCGCGTGATGCGCAGCACTGAACACCTGCTGCCGGTGCTGGAGCCGTCCATCTCGCTGAGCGGCAAGCGCGCCAGCGCCAGCATCGCCAAGGGCGGCAACTCGCGCCTGTCGATCCAGATTCCCGTCAGCGCCGCGAAGAACTCCGGCCACTACCGCAGCTATGCCGAGGTCTGGGGTCGCGACGCCAACGGCAACGAGCTGCCGGTGGCCTGGGTCGGCGGCATGGTCACGCCCGAGCAGGGCCAGCTGAAACTCGGCTTCGACCAGCGCTGGGTCGCCAAGGCGCAGGCGCAAGGTCCGTTCGAACTGCGCAATCTGCGGATCGAGGATCCGGACCATTCGATCACGCTGGCGTCTGCCAGCCGCATGCCGCTGTCGCTGCCGGCGATGCGCGGCCAGGCCAAGAGTGGCCCGATCAGCATCGACGAAAGCATGCTGATGGGTCCGCGCCCGGACGACATCGTCAGCGCCAAGGGTGTCGGCAAGCGTCTGCTGCTGGTGCATGGCTATTGCTCCGGCGGCGTCTGGCCGGCAAGCCAGTTCAGCACCGCATCCACGTTCCTGGACGCGAACAAGAACCGCAGCCACGACGCCTTCGCGCGCCTGATCCAGAGCTACGGCAACACCTGGAACTCGTTCGGCGTGGTCGCGCACAGCCAGGGCGGCGCCGCCTCGCTGCACCTGTACACCTATTACTGGAGCGGCCTGGACAACGCCACCGGCAATCGCCTGATCCAGTCGGTCGGCACGCCGTACCAGGGCACCAACCTGGCCGGCATCCTGGCCACGCTGGGCAACTGGTTCGGCGTGGGCTGCGGCAACAACAGCAACCTGACCTACAGCGGCGCCAAGAGCTGGCTGGCCGGCATCCCGACCTGGGCGCGGGCCAAGGTCAACTACTACACCACCTCGTTCAAGCACACGAACTGGTGGACCAACGACTACTGCAACTTCGCCACCGACCTGGTGCTCAGCGATCCGGAAGACGGCACCGTGGAACAGGTCAACGCCCAGCTGCCCGGCGCGGTCAACCGTGGCCATGTCACCGGCCAGTGCCACACCGCCGGCATGCGCGACCCGGCGCAATACCTGAACGCCTCGCGCAACTCGACGATGAACGCCAACGCGGCGCGCTGATCCGTTTCAACCTGTTGCACGAAAAACCCCGGCCTGTGCCGGGGTTTTTCTTTGCGGATCCGTTTTCTGCGTGCTGGCTTGCATGATGTCCACGCAGCCCGATACTGCCACCACCAATCGGCTGCGCCCCTCACCCCGTGTTCTGCACTCCGGCACTGATGCCGTTGACGGTGGCAACCAGGGCGCGGTAGTCGGCGTCATCGGGGCAGCCGGCGGCGCGCCAGCGTTGCAGCAGGTCCTGTTGCAGCAGGTTGATCGGGTCGACATAGGGATTGCGCAGGCGGATCGACTGGCGCAGGCGAAGGTCGCCGGCGAGCAGTTCGTCGGCGCCGCGCACCGCCAGCACCGCGCTGCGGGTGCGTTCGAATTCGGCCTGGATGCGCGGGAAGAACTGTGCGTGCAGCGGCCCGGCCAGGCGTGAATAGCCCTCGAAGATGTCCAGATCGGATTTGGCCAGCACCATTTCCATATCATCGATCAGGGCTTGGAAGAAGGCCCAGCCGGACAGCATGGCGGCCATCTGTTCCAGCCCCCAGGTGCGGATGCCGTGCTCCAGCCCGGTGCCCACGCCGTACCACGCGGTCAGGTTGCCGCGTGTCTGCGACCAGGCGAAAACCCACGGGATCGCGCGCAAGGCACTGATGTCGCCGGCCCCGGCACGCTTGGCCGGGCGCGAACCCAGGCGCAGTCGCTCAATCAGGTCGATCGGCGTGGCCTGGCGGAAATAGGCGGAAAATTCCGCATCCTCGTGCACCAGTGCGCGATAGGCGGCGGTCGATACTGCCGCCATCTCGCGGGTGCGTTCGCGCCAGAGCGGTTCGCGTGGTTCGGCCGGTCGTGGCCGCAGGCTGGCGCGCAGCACTGCGCCGGTGGTTTGCTCCAGATTGCGCAGTGCCAGCGCGCGCAGGCCGTATTTGCGGTGGATCACCTCGCCCTGTTCGGTCACGCGCAGGTAGCCGGCGATGCTCCCGCGCGGGGCCGCGATGATGCCGCGTTCGGTCTTGCCGCCACCGCGGCTGATCGAACCGCCACGACCGTGGAAGAACGCGATCTTCACGCCGAATTCGTGCCCCACCGCCAGCAGCGCGATCTGCGCCTGCTGCAGCGCGAAGCGCGAGGCCAGCACGCCGGCATCCTTGGAGCTGTCCGAATAGCCCAGCATCACCATCTGGCGTTCGCCGCGCTGCGCGACGTGGGCGCGGTAGCGCGGTTCGGACAGCAGTGCGTGCAGCACCTGCGGCGCGGCTTCCAGATCGGCCACGGTTTCAAACAATGGCGCCACATCCAGTGCCGCAACCGCCTGTGCGGCTGCGGCCTGATCTTCAGCGGCCGCTCCGGTACCGGCCAGCCGCGCCAGCGCCAGCACCGCCAGCGCGTCGGCGGCGCTGCGGCTCATGCTGACGATGTACGGCCCGAGTGCGGCCGCGCCGTATTCGCGCCGCATCCGCGCCAGGGTGCGGAACACCGCGAGCGTGGCCTGTGCCGGTTCGCCCAGCACATCGCTTTGTGGCCGAGGCAAGGCCGCGCCCTCCAGCACATCGCTCAGGCGCCGCACGCGCTCCTCGACGCTGCGTTCGGAAAAATCCGCGTCATCCAGACATTGCGCCAGCGCCTGATTGTGCACCCCGGCGTCCTGGCGGATGTCCAGCATCGCCAGATGGAAGCCGAAGCTGCGCGCCCGCCACAGGGTGCGTTGCAGCGCGAAATCACCGGCATGTTCGCCGCGATTGTTGCGCAGGCTGGTGGCGATCAGTTCCAGATCGGCGACGAACTCCTCCGGCCCGGCATAGGCCTGTGCGCTGCCCTCGCCGGTTGCATCCAGACGCGCGCCGATCAGCTTCAGCAGGCCGCGATACGGCATGTCGGTATTGCGCGAACGCAGCGCGGCGGCGGCTTCCGGGAAGCGTTCGCGATAGTCCTCGATGCGTGCCAACACCGCCGCATCGATGCCGACACGCTCGGGTGACTGGCTCAGCAGCCCGGCCAGGCGCGACAGGTCGGCCTGGTAGGCGCCTAGGATGATGCGCCGCTGTGCCGCGAGGCTGTCGCGGATGGTGTCGGCACCGACATTCGGATTGCCATCCATGTCGCCGCCGACCCACGAGCCGAAACGCAGCACACACGGAAATTCCGGCACCGCGCCGTAAACCTGCTGCATGGCCTCGGCGAAGGCCTCGTAGAACACCGGCAACACGCGGTACAGCACATCGGAAAGATAGAAGCCCACATGCTCCAGTTCGTCACCGACGCTGGGTCGTACCGGCGGGCTTTCAGCGGTCTGCCAGGCCGCGGTGATCGACATGCGCATCCGCGCCAGATCGGCACGGCGCTCTTGCGGGGTCAGGTCGCGGTCCATGTCCTTGATCAGGCCGCGCACCACGTCCTGTTCCTTTTCCAGCAGCGCGCGCCGCACCGCTTCGGTCGGGTGCGCGGTGAACACCAGTTCCACGCACAGTTCCTCGATCAGCGCGCAGACCGTGGCGTAGTCCACGCCATCGGTTTTCAGTGCCTGAAGCACATCCAGCAGGCCCCCGGGCTGGGCTTGGCTGCCACTGCGCTGGTAGTCGCGGCGACGGCGGATGCGGTGCACCCGTTCGGCCAGATTCACCGCGTTGAAATAGGTGGCGAAGGCGCGCACCACGGCTTCGGCGGTGGCCGGGTCGATGCGCGCCAGCGTGGCATGCAGTTCGCCGGTGTCGTGGTCGTGCTCGCGGCGCAGGATCGCGGCGCTGCGGATGCGCTCGATCAGGGCCAGGAAATCCTCGCCCTTCTGTTCGGCCAGCACCTGCCCGACGAGGCTGCCGAGCTGGTTCACATCATCGCGCAAGGGTTCGTCGGTGGGTGCGAAAACGACGTCGCGCAACGGGATATCGCGGGTATCGGAAGGCGTGCTCATGGGCGCGAGGGTAGCAGGTTGGCGCTGCGCTCCAGTCGCTCATTTCCACTGAATATGGCGCGCCGGCGTGGCGCCCGGATCCGCGCAAACCAGCACTTCCGCTGTTCTTCCTACGATGACTGCCGGCGGCACGCGACAGCCAAGCTCAGGGTGCCGCATGGTCGATCCAGACTTCGACCCGACGATTGCGGTGGCGGCCCGCATCGCCCGAATCCGATGCCAGTGGCGCCGAGCCACCCATGCCGCGCACCCGCACCACCGGCAGCCGCGCGGCTTCGAGCAGGCTGGCGATGTAGTCGACGCGATCATTGCTCAGCGACTGCGCCATATAGGGCGAGACTTCGTCCGGATCGACGAAGCCCATCAGCAACAGGCGGGCGCCGCGGTTTTCAGGCTTCGCCATGAACTGTGCCAGGCGCGCGACATCGGCCGCCGCCTTGCTGTCGACCAGACCCCGGCCGAAGCGGAAATTCAGGCTCAGTCGCTGCGCGCCGTCGACCAGCGTGCGGTATTCATCCGGCGCGTCCGGGCGCACGCTGTCGGCGTAGGCGCGCACCTGTTGCGAGACGAAGCCGCTGCGCGCGATCAGCGCCTGCTGTTCTTCGGCCAGCACGAAAGCGGCAAAATCCTGCGCCAGCGGTGATGCATCCGCGCCCTGGTACAGATACAGGCGGCGCGACAAGGGATAGTCCTCGACCGCGATACGGAAGGCTTCCGGCAGCATCGCCACGCCGGCATCGGCGATCGCCAGCGCGCGTGCGCCAGCGACGCCGGCGATACCGACAAACCCGATCGCGGCGGGATCGGCCGCGACAGCGGCGGCCAGTTCGCGCGTGCTCTCATACCGCTGCGCATCAGCGCGCAGCGGACGCTGGCCGAGCACCAGCCCACGAAAGGTGTCGAAGGTGCCGGATTCGGCGTCACGCGCATGCACCCGCAGCGCGCCACCGCGCCCACCCAGCTGCGACCAGTTGCGCAGGCTGCCATCGAACAATGCGCGCACCTGCGCCACGCGCAATTCGCGCAGCGGGTTGTCCGGATGCACGATCACCGCCACACCATCCAGCGCCACGACCAGCTCCTGACCGGGCGCATCCAGCTCGCCAAGGCCACGTTCGCGCCCAGCCTGCACTTCGCGCGCATTGACCGGACGCGAAGCCATCGCAAGATCGGTACGGCCATCCAGCAAGCCGGCGATGCCGGTACCCGAGCCGTGCGTCTGCAATTCCACTTCCAGCCCACAGTCACCGCTGCCGACCAGCCGCACATGCCCGGCCTCCACCGGATGGCGTTCCGTGCCGCTGCATCCGCGCGCCTCGAACCAGGCTTCGACCCAGGCCGGCGCCAGCGTTTCACCCAGCGTGTTGGAGCCGTGCAGCCGCAGCACCTCGCGCGCCTGCACCGAAAACGCCAGCGTCAGCAGCAGCACTGCGACCAACACACGGGACACGGCCGAGCATCCCGGCAGTGCCGACATCATGAAAATCTGTTGCATTGCAGCGTGCGTTCGCATGGTGCATCCCTGTTCCAGACCAACCAGTCGATCAGGCTAGAAGTCCTGTGTTACAGGCAATGCAGCCGCCTTGAATGGGGCTGGAACGAGCATCACATTTCGCCCCCTTCGCACACGATGTTGCAGCGCAACGCAGCCCGAGGACGCGCGGGTTCAGTCCTCGAAACCGTCTGCGAACAGCAGCAACACGACCTCGGCCAGCGCCGCCAGCGCATCCACATGGCCGTGGCCGAATACCGCGTTGGGCACCTGGCTGCCGGGAAAAGCGCCACAATCCTGAGCCGATGTCGCCGGCCGCGCGCTGGCCCGCAACAGCGCCGCGACCCGATCCGGATTACCGATCAGCGTCGGATCAGCACTCATCATCAGCGCCGCCACGCCAGCCACATGCGGCCCGGCCATGCTGGTACCCGAGGATTGGCCATAGCCGCCATTGCGGATCGACGAACGGATGCCGACACCGGGCGCGACGACATCCGGATGCAACCGCCCATGCGGTCCCGGTCCGCGCGAGGAAAATCCGGCGATGTCGTCGCTGATGTCAGTCGCGCCGACGGTGAAGGCTTGCGGGTAGATCGCCGGTGGCATCGTCACGCTGGAACAGGCGGAGCCAGCATTGCCAGCCGACACCACCACGAAAATCCCGGCCTCGTGCGCATTGGCGACGGCTTCGGCCAGAATGCCCGGATCGGTGCAGCCTTCCGACGGCGGGCAGCCCCAGGAATTGACCATCACATGCGGCGCCAGCTCCGGACGCGGATCGCTGCCATCGATTCTGGTCGGCGCCAGAAACCATTGCAGGCAGTCCAGGTAGGTGGAGGGCGTCCCGTCTCCCGAGTTCATGTTGCGGCAGCCGATCCAGCGCGCTTCCGGCGCCACGCCGATCTGGTTCGCGCCGGCATCATCGCCAACCGCCGTGCCCATCGTGTGGGTGCCGTGGTTGTGGTCATCGCAGGGCGCGGGCGAAGCGAAACCGCAGGCCGTATTGAATGCGCCAGCGGTGATGGCGTCGCGCCAGTTGTGATCGTGGCTGGCGACACTGCCGTCCCAGCCCCGGTATTGCGCGCGCAGCGCCGGATGGTCCCACTGGTAGCCCGTATCCTGACCACCCACCACCACGCCTTGGCCGCGATAACCCAGCGCCCAGACCTGCGGTGCGCGCACCCGGCTCACGCCCCATTCCACCACCTGCGCGGCGGAAGGTTGACGCTCCGACTCCCGCACGGCCTCCGGCACTCGGGCACTGACCTGCGCGTCTGCCGCCAGCGCCACGACATCGTCACGCTGCGCCAGCCATTGCAGGATTTCCGGCGTGGCGTGGACCTGCACCACGTTGGCGACCCAGAACGCCCGATGCGGAACGCCGCGCGCCTTCAGTTCACGCAACAGCGAGGCCTGACCGATATCGGCGCGGGAGCGGAGCCGATCAACCTGCGCCGTGACCCGGCGCGCAAACCCTTCCGGCCCGCTGCCCTGCGGCAACGCCCGCTCGACATGCGCGACGTCATGCCGCAGATGCACCAGCACATCGACCGGCCCGGCGGCAGGATCGAAGCGCAGCGCGGGATCGATCTGGACCGAGGCGGAGGCTCCCATGGCCAGCATGCAACAGACCAAAGCGGTATAGGACCGCATCAGGTGGCGAAATGCCGCAGTTCGGGTCACGGCCAGGCACCGGGGGAAGCGGGATCCGCAAAATACTACGAACCCGGCCCCGTCATGGAGGGTGGCCCCATCACTGCTACCCGAGCTGCTCGAAACCCAGCTCCACCAGTTTGCCGCTGACCTGCTCGCGCAATTCCTGCTCCAGTACCGCTGGAAATCCGCCCGGCTCCGCGTCCGGCCGCAGCTGCGCCAACATCAGCTGATGCACCAGGCGCAACACCGGATACCAGTCCGGATGCTGGAAATCCTTCTGTGCAGCCTTTCTCACATGGAATCGCTGTTCAAGCAGATTGAAGTGCACTTCAACGTGAACCAGTCCTTCCAGAACCTCTTGCGCAACCCCCATGCCCGGCGCATCGCGCTGTCGCATACGGCATGGCATCGTCGCTTTTCGCAGTGCCGCCTCAAGGTGCACCTTGTCCAGCCACCAGCGCAGCTCCCAATGTGGCACGATGTCATCGCCCACCTGCTGTCCGGGCATGAGGGCATGGAGTCTTTGGTCACGCAGCTCCACCGCTTTTGACGACCACTCGAACGCCTCATCGGCATCGCCGCATTCCAGCAGCCAGACCGCATACCAGCCGGCTGCGTCTACGCCCTTCGGACTCCAGCCGTACTTCATCGCATCGCGCCAGCCGGAGAACGTACGGCCATCTCCGCTGTTGTCCCGATAATGGATTTTCCGGGCGACTTCGATCTCGAATGCCTGGAGGAAATCCCCGGCGGACACGCCGGGCTCCAGCTCGACCGCCAGATCCAGGCCGACAGCCGGCCCGGCAAGCACACGCTGGGCGGACGCCAGGCAGGAACGTGCAAACACCTCGTGTTCCCCGAGGTATCCAAGATAAGCTGCTCCCAGCCAACAGCCGAACGCGAACCCCGTACCGTCCCCAGGCACGGTACGGGCCGCAGCAACCAGCACATCCGGCAGTTCCCGGTGGTTCCGGCCAGCCCGCGCAAGACTGAAGACCCAGACCCAACCGACTGCGCCGGAGCGGGCTGTCTCAACACGACCCAGGGAACGGTTGAACTGCTTCCTCGCCTTCTTTGCCGTGTCCGCTCCCTGCTGCTCCCTGATCCTGTCGCTGACCTGCGCCATTGCATCCTTGCAGCCCTGCACCAGAGCCTGGAGTCCGGGAAGGATTTCCGCTCCGACCGCCTCAACCATCAGGGCCACAGCACCCACCATGCCCAGACTCTGGATGATTTTTCCCAAGTGGGTGCTTCTGTTCCGCTTGAACTCCCACGCCATCGCCTGTTTCAGCAGCCCCAGCGCCGCATCGGGATCACCTGAAATCAGACGTGCACGGCCCGCATTCAAATACGCCACGGCGAGGTCCTGTGCCATGCCAGCGTGTTCCGTGTGTCCAAACACCCTCCGCAGAAGGTCGTCCAACCGCTCCCGGGAGCCGGCCTGGGCAACGCTTTCAACCATTGCATTGATTGTGCGCCGCTGGTGGTCGCCGCCGGCATGGTCAAGTGCCAGCTCGTAATAGCGGACCGCCGCCTCGTACTCCCTCCGGTTACGGTGCAGCTTCGCCAGAAATGCGGCCTGGATCGCCAGCGCGGTACGGTCACCACTCTGCTCCGCCTGCGCCAGCGCTTCGCGCAACGCATCTTCGGAGGCGACGATGGCGGCGAAGTAGTGCGCAGGAAGGCGGGAGAAATCAATATCGTCAAACGGCAGCGAGTCCACCTCGTCCTGTCTGCGCAGCAGTTGCAGGCAACGGCGGCGGCCCATGAGCGCCTGAAACATGGCCTGGTCACCCAGCTTATGCTTGCGACATAGCGATTCCGCACACTGGTAAATCGCCAGTGCGTCATCCGTCCTGTCCAGATGCCGCTTGGCCTTGGCCAGGTTCAACATCACCTGGAAGCAGCGCCGAGCATCCCGTCGGTTCAAAAGGGGAAGCACCGGCTTCCTGCCCCCTCCTCGCTCCTCGAAGCGGGCAGGCGCCCCCTCCAGCTCCACACCGAGCCGAGCAAGCAACACTTCCAGCAGGCTGCATGCCGCAGAAAAGGCACCAGCAGCAATCCAGTCGACCGCTGCCAGATTCAAGCTGATGGAGCTGATCACTGTTTCCGGAACCTGCCGCCAGTCGATCATCATGCAGCTCTCAACCCGCTGTCTGATGCGATCCCACTCGCTGTCCATCGCATCACTGCGATTCAGCAGCATCTGTACCCGCAGGGCGAGCGCTTGTTCCGTCGTGAACGTCCCATCCCCGGGCCCCTCCCACACGAACTCGGAAGCGGCCATGTCGAGCAGAGTCCTGCGATCCCTGACTTCCAGCTGGAGGATCGAGACAGATGCACCGCGCAACTCATCCTCCCGCGACCGCAGCTCGCCGTGCTCATTGAAAGAGCGCCCCACCCAATCAGCCAGGTGGTTTTGAAGCATCCGCCTGAGGGCAGGAGCATGCTCGTGCTGGGCCATCCGGGCGTAATCCTTGGCCGCCTCCAGCCAGAGCCGGTCCCTGAACTGTCCGAAGAGTTCGCCGGGAAACTCCAGCACGGCATAGGGATCGGCGCATTCGTCCAGCATTGTGACGATCCGGTCCGGCGGCAGGACTTCCTCCAATCCGTCGAGGCAAAGCTGCCGGGCAGAGTTTTCCACCACCTGTCGCAGGAAGCCGGGGCCGGAGTGGCTTGCCAGACCAAGCATTTCCCTATGGCCGTCCTGCAGCGCGTAGAACCGGCTGTGCACGCGCTGTTTGCGCTCCCCAACAAGCTGTCCTATCGCCTGCACTCCCATTTCCGTCAGCATGCCGGCAGGATTTCGATCAACAAAGCAGGGAGGAGTCATTCGCAGAAAGCCGACATCCTCCACCAGGCTGAGGAAGTTGCCATCCGCCTTCTCCAGCAGCAGGGAGCGCTGCGCCGGTGAGAGCCCGGGAAGCTTCGAATCCAGATAGTCGCCAAGGTCATCGGCGGTGCTTTTGGAAAGCATCCACTCGCATACTTTGCCTGCTCTGCCGTCTTCCTCCATACGCCGGAAGAGTCCGGCAAAGCTGCGCTGTGCCTCCTCCGACCCGGAGGTGGTGGTGCGCCGCCACTCCTGCTCCCAGTGGGTTGCCACAATCAACAGCGGCCAGCCGTTCGGGCAAGCGGTGGCTGCCGACCACAGCCGCTCTACGAACTCCACCGTCAACGCGTCCATGTTCTGGGCATCATCCAGCGCGAGGACCACAGGAACAGGCGCCTTGCTTCCCATGATCAGTTCCAGCAGAGCCAATAGCTCATCTCCTGCGGACATGTGGCTCTGACGTTCACGCTCCGTCGGCCCCAAGGCCTGCTCGTCAAGCTTTTTCGCCGCCGAATAGCATGCTCTGAGCCCATTGATCACGAAGCCGGGCACCCCAACAGTGTTAGCGACGTTAGCGACACCATCCCAGATAAGCTCGGCTGGGGCTTTCCTGCCCTTGTCCTTGAGCTCGCACACGAACTGGGTGAATCGCGATTCCTTGCTGCGCACCGTCTCCACATGGGAGCGGAGTTTCTCCCGCAGAATCGGCAACGCGTAGCTGCTGCCATCCAGCTTTACACCCAGCCAATAGAAGGCAGGTGGCCCTTTGATATGGTCGCTGGCTATCGGCGCATTGAGATCGGCAGCCTGGCCCAGGCTCTCCGGCCAGTATCTGAATTCCCCAGGATTCCAGAGCGGGTGGGCTGCGAGCCACCGGTACAGCTCCCGGAGCAGGCGTGTCTTGCCCATGCCACTTTCAGCGATGATCGTCAGCATGTGCGGCGCAGACAGCCGGCGGACGGTTGCTGGCGTACCGATTGATCCGGCGTCCCCATCGTGGCCCGTCACCTCATGCCAGACACTCCGGAGGAACTCCAGCTCTTTTGCGCGCCCGTAGAACTCCATAAGCCCCCCCCGGCTTTCCATGGTCATGTGATGATATTGAAGTAGCAGTTGCGGGCGACCCGCGCAAGCTGAGCCACCGCATGTATCGACAACCCATGGATTCCTCATTCCCATCCCGGCGAAGCGGCCATGTGCTGCGACGGATGCTTGCGCTGAGCCTGACGCTGGGGTCGATCACCGGATGCGGTGGCGGTCAACCGCCACAGATACAACCTCCTCCGATTGCAAGCGGCAATGCCACTGGGCTGCACATGCGCGACCCATGCGAGGATCACCTGCTCGGGCTGTACCGGCTCACCGGTGATCTGCGACTGCCACGCCCCCTCCGGCCCGGCGAAGCGGCCCACTTCGATACCTGCAGTGGGCCGCCACCCGCCGATGACAGCGCCCAATGGAGCGCGCGAACCTACTGGGCGACACGCCTCGCAGGCGGCACGCTGGCACCTCGCGACACCCACCACCAGCAACTTCTGGAGGGGCTCTGGCATGGCTATGCAGAGGATGTTGCGCGTTTCTTCGAGCATCACACCAGGTTGCCACCACCACGCCTGGCAAGCTCGTTTTCCGTGCCCGGTGTGGATGAGGGTCGAGTGGCATCGGCACCGGTCATTTTCGATTTTGGCGTGGTGGCAGTGGCCGTGGACCGGATGCTGGATGGGACCACGGCGCCGGCACGCGGCGTGAATCTGGCACAGCATCGACACAGCGGTGCCGCCGGCCAACATGAGCGGGCGTTGCAGGCGCTTGCTACGCAACAGCAGCATCTGGACCCGGCGCAGTGCCTGGCTTCCGAACTCGGTGCGATCCTGCTGGTGGACCTGCTGGATGCACCGGTGCGGCGACAGGCCTATCTGCGACTGTGCGGACACCCGGAAATAGCACTCGCCTGGCAGGTCGTGCTCGACCAGCGTGATCTGATCGGGCCGCAAGAGGCGGTACGACAGGCCTGTCAACGCGAGTTCGACCAGCTGGCGGTCACCATGCTGCCGCAAGCGGAACGCGACGAAAACCAGCCGCCGCCTCTTGCTGGAGCCCCGCTTCCGCTGCGGCTGTGGTTTGAAGCGATCAGTGCCGCTGACACCACTGGCTCCGGACCCGGAGTCCGATCCCGCAACCTGAGCGAGATAGCTTGCTCGGGACTGCACCACCTTCCTTTTGCCGACACCCGGTTTCTGCATGGGCTCGTCCGCGCTTCCGCTGCGGCACCGGGCGCGGGACCTTGATTTCCCGTCCGGGCGACATGCCGGCCCGCCCGTGGCGGCCTTGCCGCTCCTGTCGTGTGGTTGACCGTGTTGCCCCAGCCAAACACACTCGATCCGCTTTCAATCGGTAACACGCGTCCACTGCCCGACGGAGAACATGCATGAAGGGCACCCGCCCCAAGGAACCCCCCATGCCGCGCACGCTACCCGTCGATGGGCTGCTGATCGGGTGGTCGATGGAAACACGTAACCGCAGCCTGCCGATAGGATTCCTCCCGCCTCGCCAAGAAGGAGCG
The DNA here is from genome assembly GCF_037478135.1 of Denitratimonas organivorans. Taxonomy (NCBI): domain Bacteria; kingdom Pseudomonadati; phylum Pseudomonadota; class Gammaproteobacteria; order Lysobacterales; family Lysobacteraceae; genus Denitratimonas; species Denitratimonas organivorans. The sequence continues at coordinate 65,899 of NZ_JBBHDV010000012.1, read as the reverse complement.
CGCGCCCGTACCAGGCAGCCCTTTCTCCATACCGGCGGCGGCCACCTGATGACCATCGCCCCGACCGGGGCCGGCAAAGGCGTCGGCTGCATCATCCCCGCGCTGCTGCGCCACCCCGGCCCGGTGATCGTCATCGACCCCAAAGGCGAGAATCACGCGGTTACCGCTCGTCGCCGGCGCGAGCTCGGGCAGCGCGTGGTGTTGCTTGATCCATTCAACGTGACCGGTGAGCGTGCGGACGCCTTCAATCCACTCGACCTGCTTTCCCAGAACGACCCTGGAGTAGTGGACGAGGCCGGAATGCTGGCCGACCTGCTGGCGCCACCCACGATCAGCGACGATCCGTTCTGGAACAACCGTGCGCGCCAGGCCATCCATGTGCTGCTGCTGACCATCGCACTGCAGCGCCCGCTTCCGCTGCGCAATCTCGCAGAGTTGTGCTACCTGTTACATCAGAGCGAAAACGACCTGGCCTACACCGTGGCCGAACTGCGTCGTTCCTCCATCGACGCCATCTCCGCAGGCGCGTCGATCCTGGATCGCGGCAACGCTGAAAACGTCAAGGCGTCCTATCTGTCCATCGCCCAGGATCATGTGGCGATATTCGGAAGTTCGGCGGTCAACCGGGCCACCGCCATGAGCACTTTCGACGTTCACGGGATTACCCGTGGTGACCCGCTGTCACTGTATATCGTGCTGCCACCGGATAAGCTCACCTCGCACCGGCATCTGCTGCGGATCTGGATAGGTGCACTGTTCGGGCTGATCCTGCGGCGCCGCAAACGGGTGAACCCGCCCACGCTGTTCCTCCTCGACGAAGCGGCCCAGCTCGGACCGTTGCCGCAACTTCGCCAAGCGCTCACGCTGCTGCGCGGCTACGGGCTTCAGACCTGGAGCTTCTGGCAGGACCTGAGCCAGTTGCAGCGCCTGTATCCGCATGACTGGTCCACGATGTACAACAACTGCTCGGTCCACCAGGTTTTCGGAATCACCACGATGCGGCTGGCGCGTTCGATCGCCGCATTGAACCGCACCCACGCTGCACAGGCGCTGCTGGAGCTGGAGCACGACGAAATGGAGCTGTCTCTCGCCGGCTCCCGGCCCCTGATTGCGACCCGTCCCAGCTATCTGGCCGATCCCTGCTTCGCCGACCAGTACGATCGCAACCCCATGTTCGGTGAAGCGACACCACCGCCACCAGACCATCCACCCAGGATCTACGATGCCCGCAGCCTGCAGCTTCAACCCAGTCAGGAGCAATGGTCCAGGGAAATAGAGGCGCACTGGCAACTGGGTGAAATCGACAGCCTCGAGCCCGAAACACGCCAACGCCTGGCACCCGAATACTGGCTGCACGAAGATACCGACGGCCATGTGGACATAATCGAGCGGACCTCCGGAGGCGACGGGAAGCCATCGCCATGAACACCTCATCCAAGCTTCCGGCATCCATCCCGGAACATGGCCTGCTCGTCGGTTGGCAAGGTGCGGACGCATCCCACTGGCCGCCCTCCGGTTTCAGTTTCGGCTTTATGCCCAAGCAACGGGTCACTGGTCGGCCGGACTGGACACCTGTGCTTTATCACGGCGACGGCCACCTTATGACAATTGCTCCGACAGGCAGCGGCAAAGGCGTCGGAGCCATCATTCCAGCGCTGTTGCGCCACCGCGGACCGGTGATCGTGATCGACCCGAAAGGTGAGAATCACGCGGTCACGGCGCGACGGCGTCACGAGCTGGGCCACGAAGTGGTGCTGCTGGACCCTTTCGGCGTCACCGGCGAGCCAGGCGCATCGTTCAATCCTCTTGATCTGCTGCGAGGCCCGGAAGCAGAGAACGAGGCTGATGCGCAGATGCTGGCCGGACTGATCGTGCCGACCACGGATAGCCAGCGCGACCCGTACTGGGACAACCGCGCACGCTTCCTGGTTTCGGCCCTGATGCTGCACCTGGATGCAACATGCGATAGCGGCGCCACCCTCAAAGCTCTGCGCAGCGCACTCCACGGCGACAACGCGGCAATGGCGGCACTGGCTGACGGGATGTTGCGCTCCGGCAGTTCCATGGTCCGGAACGGTGCCCATGCACTGACGATGGGATCAAGCAAAACATTGGCTTCCATCCTCTCCACTGCCCAGAGTCATGTGGCCGACCTCGTCGGACCGCGCGTCGAAGGAGCCACGATGGACAGCAGCTTCGATCTCCAGGCGGTGGTGGACGGGCGCCCACTGTCCATCTACATCGTGATTCCGCCACAGCACATGGAGTCGGCACGACGGCTGCTCAGGCTCTGGATCGGCGCCCTGTTCGCACTCATCCTGCGGCGTCGACGACGTATCAGCCCCTCAACCTTGTTCCTGCTGGACGAGGCCGCCCAGCTCGGCCCACTCGACCAGCTCCGCCAGGCCATTACCCTGCTTCGCGGCTATGGCCTGCAAACCTGGAGCTTCTGGCAGGATCTGAGCCAGTTGCAGTCCACTTATCCGCAAGACTGGGAAACCCTCTACAACAACTGCCATGTGCACCAGGTGTTCGGCATCACCACCATGCATCTGGCCACTTCCATCGAAGCGGTGAACGAGGTTCATACCGCCGGTGAATTGATCGACATGGGACCCGAAGAACTGCAGCTGGCCATTGCCGGCGCTCTTCCTCTCATGGCGCGCCGCCCCGACTACCTCAGCGACCCGGTATTTGCCGGCCAGTTCGATCCCAATCCTTTCCACGCCTGAAAGTTGGTCAGCCCACCATGAGCTATCTGCTGTTTCTCGACGACCGACGCACACCCACCGATGTCAGCTGGGTACACCTGCCACGGGGCAACTGGGTCTTGGCGCGCAGCTTCCGGGATTTCGTGGACCGGATCGAGAGTCTTGGCCTGCCACGCTTCGTCAGTTTCGACTACGACCTCGGCGCGACACAGAGCGGTTGTGACTGCGCAAAATGGCTGGTCCGGTACTGCCTGGACAACGATGAAGCCCTTCCGGTCTACGAGGTGCACTCCACCCACTCTGCAGGAGCGGCGGAAATCAGCCAGATACTGGGCGCAGCGCGCAGCGCAATGGATTTCATCGGCTGAAAAACGCAAACGGCCCCGTTTCCGGGGCCGTTGCGGGTGTTGCGTGATGCGGAAGCGTGGAAGCGTGGATCAGGCGGCGAACAGCGCCTTCATCTTCTTCATCGCATTGGCCTCGATCTGGCGGATGCGTTCGGCCGAGACGCCGTATTCGTCAGCCAGTTCCTGCAGCGTGACCTTGCTCTCGTCGTCGTTGAGCCAACGGCGACGGATGATGTCGCGCGAGCGCGCATCGAGCTTGGCCAGACCCTGCTGCAACAGGTCGAGCTGGGAGTCCTGCTCGTCCTGGTAAGCGTAGGCCTGGGCCGGATCGGCTTCGGCCGCGATCAGATAGGCGGTCGGTGCCGGCGGGCGGTCATCGTTGTCATCGGTCGGCGCATCGAAGCCGATGTCGCGGCCGGACAGGCGCGATTCCATCTCCAACACTTCGGCTTCGGGCACATTGAGATCACGCGCCACGGCCTGCACTTCGGCGTGGTTCAACCAGCCCAGGCGCTTCTTGCTCTTGCGCAGATTGAAGAACAGCTTGCGCTGCGCCTTGGTGGTCGCGACCTTGACGATGCGCCAGTTCTTCAGGATGAACTCGTGCATCTCGGCACGGATCCAGTGCACCGCGAAGCTGACCAGACGCACGCCGTGGCTCGGGTCGAAACGCTTGACCGCCTTCATCAGGCCGATATTGCCTTCCTGGATCAGGTCGGCCATCTGCAGGCCGTAGCCGTTGTAGCCACGCGCCACATGCACCACGAAGCGCAGGTGCGAGAGCACCAGCGAGCGGGCGGCGGACAGGTCCTGATCGTCGACCAGACGCTGGCCCAGCTCCTGTTCTTCTTCCACCGTCAGCACCGGGATGCGGTTGACGGCGCCGATGTAGGCATCCAGCGAACCGAGCGCGCTGGGGATGGGGAGGTTGTTTGCCACCAAAGCCTGATTCATGTGGATCTCCTTAGTGGTGGGTGATGGGTCAAGTTTAGCAGTCGGGGGGTTAGAGTGCTAAACCGACACAAAGTTCCACCATCCCCAATGGGTCTGAAATGGCGCCGTTGTGCGGAAAAGCCAGATTTGGGCGGGTTTGCGTTCAGCTTTCCGACAGCGATGCGTCCAGTTCCGCCCTGGCCGGCAGGCGCCAGTCGATCGGCGCGATGCCGTGCTGTTGCAGGTAGCGGTTGGCGGCGGAAAAGTGACCGCAGCCGATGAAGCCGCGATGCGCTGACAGCGGCGAAGGGTGCGGGGCGCGCAGCACGCGGTGGCGGCGGGCGTCGATGACCTGGCCCTTCTTCTGCGCGTAGCTGCCCCACAGCAGGAACACCAGATTTTCGCGATCTTCGGCCAGCCGCGCGATGACCTGATCGGTGAACTCCTCCCAGCCGCGCTTCTGGTGCGAGCCGGCGCGCGCCTTTTCCACCGTCAGCACCGCGTTCAGCAGCAGCACGCCGCGCTGCGCCCAAGGCAACAGGCAGCCATGGTCCGGGCGCGGGATATGCAGGTCGCGTTCGAGCTCGGCAAAAATGTTCTGCAGCGAAGGCGGCGGCGGCACGCCAGGCGGCACCGAAAAACTCAGCCCGTGCGCCTGTCCCGGGCCGTGGTACGGATCCTGCCCGAGGATGACGACCTTGACCTGGTCGAACGGGGTGGCATCCAGCGCCGCGAAGATCTGCCGCGCCGGCGGGAAGAGGGTCCGGCCACGGCCGCGTTCCTGCAGCAGGAATTCCCGCAATGCCTGCATCGAAGGCGCGGCGAAGGCGTCCAGCAGGCGGGATTTCCAGCCCGGCTCAAGCCGGATACGGTCCTGGTCCGGGGCCTGGCTCACGATGATGCAGCGGCGGCAATCCGTTCGCGCATCAGGCGGCCGACACGCAGCTGGAAGATCAGCTTGGTGATCAGCAGGCGCTCCTCGATCGGCTTTTGCACCAGATCGTTGGCGCCGGCCTTGAGCAGGGCGCTCTGGTTGGCCGGATTGTCGTCACCGGTCATCACCAGGATCGGCAGCTGGCCCTTGCCGTAGCCGTATTCGGGGCCGCGCAGGCATTCCAGCAGATCCTTGCCGGTCAGGCCGCTCTTCAGATAGACGTCGGTCAGGATCACGTCCGGGCCGGGAATGCGGCCCTGCGCGCGGGCGGTTTCCAGATGCGCCAGCGCGTCTTCCACGCTGATCACATGGGTCACCTTGAGGCCGTGCTTTTCCATCATGCGGCGCGTGGCCATCGCCACCACCTTGCTGTCTTCCACATACAGCACATCGCCGCCGGCCTCGGCCTCGGGCCGCACATAGCCCTGGATGAAGGCCGACAATGCGGAAAAGCCCAGACCCTTGTCGAAATAGTCGGTGACGTCGTCGCCGAAGCTGCGGTTGATCAGGCGCTCCTGTGCATCGCCGGACACCACGATGATCGGGATATACGCCTGCGGCGCGTGCTCGCGGATGTAATGCGCCAGATCCAGGCCGTCCATGTCGGGCAGGCGCAGCGCGGTGGTGACCAGATCGACCACGCCTTCCTGCAGCGCGGTCTTGGCTTCCTCGCCGGTTTCACAGGAAATCACGGTGACGCCGGGCACGTCCTTGACCAGCACCTGTTCGATCAGCTTGCGCGCCACGCGCGAGCCGTCCACGACCAGAATGCGCGGGGTTTCACTGGTGATATGGCGGGCGACGCCGACGCCGGTACTCATGCCTTGGCCTCCGCATCGGGTGTGGTCTGGCGCAGATGGTGACCGGCCGCCAGCCAGGCGCCGAGCCAGCCCAGCGCAATCGATACCAGCAGGGTGATTCCAGCCACGCCCCAGCCCAGCCCGCGCAGGCGGAAACCGGCGCCGTAGCTTTCCACCAGCCCGGCCACCGCCGGTTGCAGCGCCAACGGCACCAGTGTGGCCACGATCAACGCCAGGATGGCCGCAAACAGGCCATACCATGCGCCCAGATACAGGAATGGCCGTCTCACGAAACCATCCGTCGCCCCCAGCAGTTGCACCGTCTGTATCTCCTCGGCCCGGCCCTGGATATCAAGGCGCACAGTATTGCCCACTACCAGCAACACACCAACACCCAGCAGGCCGGCGACCACCAGCGCCAGGTGGCGGCCAAAGCCCAGCCAGGCGTTGAGCCGTGCGCGCCATTGCGCATCATGCTGGACGAAGTCGGCTTCGGGCAACGCGCGCAGGCGTTGCGCCAGCACCAGAGGCTCAAGCTGTGACGCAGGCGTCACCACCAGCACTGCCGGCAGCGGGTTTTCCGACAACAGCGCCAACGCGTCGGAGAAATCGGTCATCTGGCGGAATTCGGCCAGGCCTTCCTCCGGGCTGCGCACCAGCACCGATTCGATCTGCGGATCGTCGCGCAAGCGCTGCGCCAGCGTTTCGACCGCCCCGGCATCGGCCTGCGGCACGAGGAACACGCTGACTTCACGCGATTGGCGGAAATCACCCGACAGCCGCTCCAGATTGTCTACCAGCATCACCAGACACAGCGGCAGCACCAGCGCGATTGCCATGACGCCGGCGGTCAGCACCGTGGCCCAGGGCCGCTGCATCATCCGCCCGATGCTGGAGAACAGGCTGTAAAGATGCAGCTCGCGCCAGGCGCGCAGGCGTTCGCCCAGGCCAGGGCCGGCATCGCGCGGGCGCGGGGTGTTGCGCGCCGGACGGGCGCCGGACGCGCTCATGCCGCCGCCTCCGGGCGGAAATCATCGATCAGGCGGCCGTGTTCGAGCACCAGTACGCGCTTCTTCAGCCGCCGAACCTGATGCAGATCGTGGCTGGCGACCAGCACGCAGGTGCCCTGGGCCGGCAATTCGGTGAACAGCTCCATGATCTCGGCCGCCAGCTGCGGATCCAGATTGCCGGTCGGTTCGTCGGCGACCAGCACGCGCGGCCGCGCCACCACTGCGCGCGCGATGCCCACGCGCTGCTGTTCGCCACTGGACAGCGCCATCGGCAGCGCACGTTCGCGCCCGCCCAGACCGACTTTGTCCAGCACCACCCGCACCCGTTTGGCGATCTCGGCGCGCGCCACGCCGGCGATCACCAGCGGCAGCGCGACGTTGTCGAACACGCTGCGGTCCATCAACAGGCGATGGTCCTGGAACACCACGCCGACCTGACGCCGATGCTGCGGCAGGCCGCGACGCCGCACCGTGGCCAGATTGCGCCCGCCGACGAACACCGCGCCCCGGGTCGGGCGCTCGCTCAGATGGATCAGGCGCAGCAGCGTGCTCTTGCCGGCGCCGGAGTGGCCGGTGACGAACAGCATCTCGCCCTCCTCCATCGAGAATCCGACATCGACCAGCGCCTCGTGCCCACCCGGATAGCGCTTGCTGACATGCTCGAATCGAAGCTGGGACATGCATTGGTACAACGGGATCGACGATCCCGGCACGTTAGCACCGCACCCTGTGCTTGACCATTGCGCCAGCGCGGGAAAGAGCGGCGGATGCCGGTCCGCGACCAGCCATGCAGTTCGCTGACGCTCAGCGCACCAGCGTGTTGAGCGAAAAGATCGGCAGCAGGATCGCCAGCACGATGAACAGCACCAGCGCGCCGACCAGCAGGATCACGCCCGGCCCCAGCACCGTGGTGGCCACGCCCAGCGCGGTGTCCAGCTCGCGCTCCTGGTGGTTGGCGGCATCGAACAGCATCGTGTCCAGCCGCCCACTTTTTTCGCCGCTGGCGATCAGGCGCAGCGCCACCGGCGGGAACTGCCCGCTTTCCTCCAGCGCGCGCGCCAGCCCCTGTCCTTCGCGCACCCGCACCGCGACCTTGCCCAACGCCTGCCGCAGATGGCTGTTGACCACCACCTGCGAGGCGATGTTCAACGCTTCCAGCAGCGGCACCGCACTGGACACCAGCAAGGCCAGGGTGCGGGCGAAACGTGCGGTGTCGGCGGCGCGCACCAGGCGGCCGATGACCGGCAGCCTCAACAGCAAGCGATGCCAGCCTGCCCTCAATGCCGGTACCCGCAACACCGCGATGCCGGCGCCCACCAGCAAGGCCGGCGGCACCAGCAACCACAAACCGAATTGCTGGATCAGTTCGGACGCTCCGACCAGCACCCGCGTCGGCCACGGCAGCGCCTGCTGCGCCTGCGCGAACACACCGATCACCTGCGGCACCACCCAGACCATCAATCCCGCCACGACCGCCAACGCCACACAGGTCAGCAGGATCGGATAGGCCAGCGCCAGCACCACCTTGCTGCGCAGCGCCTCGCGGCTTTCGGTGTAATCGGCCAGCCGTGCCAGCACCGTATCGAGCCGCCCGGAGGCTTCACCGGCGGCGATGGTGGCGCGATACAGCACCGGAAACGTGCCCGGCGATTCGGCCATCGCGGCGGCCAGCGTGGCGCCTTCCATCACCCGGGCGCGCAGCGATACCAGGCGTGAACGCAGGCGCCCGTCGCTGCCGTCGGCCAGCGCGCCGAGGGCTTCGTCGATCGGCAGGCCGGAACCGATCAGCGCCGAAAGCTGCCGCGTCAGCAGCGCCAGCTGCGCACTGGAAAGCCCCTGCCCGGCATCGACACCGGCGCCGGCTGGCGCGCCGGATTCGGACAGCGGCGAAATCTTCAGCGCATTGAGCCCGCGCTCGCGCAGGCTGGCGCGGGCGGCGCGTGCGGTATCGGCCTGCAGCACACCCTTGCGGGTGCGGCCATCGGCATCGAGGGCGTGGTAGGCGAAAGCGGGCATGGCGCGCAGTCTATCCGCTCCGCCGCCGTGCGATCAGGCCACATCGCGATGGATTCGCACCGCGTGCCCGCCGGCGCGCGGCGAGGGCTGCGGTAGCATGGCCCCGCGCCCCACCAGGACTTCCCCATGCAGGTACTTGCCGATGGCGTCGCGGCCCGCATCCGCAACGGTTTCGAGGATTACCACGCGCGTTTCGCGGCGGTCACGCGGCGCGCGAAATCACGCTTCCAGCAGCGCGACTGGGCCGGCATGCGCGCCGATCTGGTGGAACGCATCGAGCTGTACGACGTCTGCGTGGCGCAGATGCAGGGCTGGCTGGAACACGTGCTCGGCGACCAGGCCCAGACCCGCCCGTTGTGGGCGAAGATCCGCGACGCCTACGCGCTGGAAGTGGCCGGCCTGCTGGACCAAGAGCTCTACAAGACCTTCTACAACACCCTGACGCGGCGCTTCTTCGGCACCCGCGGCGTCGACCCGGCGATCGAATTCGTGGCGTTGGACATCGAGCCGACCGACCAGATCAGCCACCCGGTCGCGCGCCACAGCCACGCCGTGCACGGCGATATGGCGGCCGTGTTCCGGCGCGTGCTGGACGGCTACCAGTTCGATCTTCCCTACGCCGATCCACAACGCTGCGCCGAAGCGATGGCGGCCACGGTGCACGCACGCTTTGCGCACTGGGGCGAACACCCGCTGGTGCAGGTGGAGCTGCTGGAAACCGTGTTCTACCGTGAGCAGCGCGCCTTCCTGGTCGGGCGCGCACTGGGCGAATACCGGCACACGCCGTTCACCATCGCGCTGGCGCATGGCGAAGACGGTCTGTATGTGGATGCGCTGCTGACCGATCGCGATCATCTGGCGCAGCTGTTCGGCTTCACCCGCAGCTATTTCTTCGCCGACCTGCCGACCGTGGGTGATGCGGTGGTGTTCCTGCGAGCGATGCTGCCGCACAAGCCGCTGGACGAGCTCTACACCGTGCTGGGCCGCGCCAAGCAGGGCAAGACCGAACGCTATCGCGCCTTCTTCCGACATCTGGCGCAGCGCCCGGACGAGCAGTTCGTGCATGCCGACGGCGAGCGCGGCATGGTGATGCTGGTGTTCACCCTGCCCTCGTATCCGCTGGTGTTCAAGCTGATCCGTGACAGCTTCGCCTGGCCCAAGGAGATGGCGCGCGAGGAGGTGATGGAGAAGTACCGCATCGTCTCGCGCCACGACCGCGCCGGCCGGCTGGTGGACGCGCAGGAATTCAAGTTCCTGCGTTTTTCCCGCGACCAGTTCGCGCCCGAATTGCTGGATGAACTGTTGCAGGGCTGCACCGCCAGCGTCTATGCCGAGGGCGAAGACATCGTCATCGCGCACTGCTACATCGAGCGCCGGCTGCGGCCGTTGAACCTGTATCTGAAGGAAGTGCCGCGCGAGGATGCGCTGCGTGCCGTGCTCGACTACGGTCAGGCGATCCGCGACCTGGCGCGTTCGGATATTTTCCCTGGCGATCTGTTGCTGAAGAACTTCGGCGTCACCCGCAACCACCGCGCCATCTTCTATGACTACGACGAGCTGTGCCTGGTACGCGACTGCCGCTTCAAGCGACTGCCGCAGGCGCGCAACGACGACGAGGAAATGCGCCACGGCGCCTGGTACTACGTCGATCCGAACGATGTCTTCCCCGAGCAGTTCCCGCGCTTCCTCGGGCTGGACCAGGAACAGTTGCAGGCGCTGCTGGCCGAACACGGCGAAATCTTCGACATCGACTGGTGGACCACGCTGCAGGAATCCCTGCGCCACGACGGCCATGCCGATGTGCCACCCTATCCGGATGCCACACGGCTGCAGCGGACCGGCACGCCGGCCACCGCTGGCGGAACGCGATGACGCGACCTTTCGACCCACCACACCACCGTTTTTTCCAGGAGAACCTCACGATGCGTCCTTCCCATTCCCTGCTCGCCCTGGCCTGCGCCCTTGGCCTGGCCGCCTGCCAGCCGCAGGCCGAAACACCCGTGCCGACAGCGGCGCCTGATCCGGCTCCGGCTCCGATGCCAGAACCCGCGCCGGCCATGGTTGATGCCAGCCAGGAGATGCGCCAGCGCCTTGAAACCGTGGCCGCCGGCGAGCACCGCAAGGACACCGACCGCGCCCGCGACCGCTACCGCAACCCAGTTGAGACGCTGCTGTTCTTCGGCCTGAAGCCTGATTCCACGGTGGTCGAAATCACTCCCGGCGGCGGCTGGTACAGCGACATCCTGGCGCCGTTCCTGCGCCCGCACGGCACCTACATCGGCGCAATCTGGGATGACACCCTGCCCGACCAGCCGGCGTATTACGCTCGCCTCAACACCACCCTGAGCGAGAAGATCGCCGCCGCGCCGGAGGTCTATGGCGAACCGACGCTGCTGCGCTTCAACCCGCAGGCACCAGCCTTCGGCGAGCCGGCATCCGCCGACATGGTGTTGACCTTCCGCAACGCCCACAACTGGATCGGCGCCGGCACGGCGGAGGCTTACTTCAGCGCCTTCTTCGACGTGCTCAAGCCCGGCGGCGTACTCGGCTTCACCGACCACCGCGCCAAGGGCGACACGCCCACCGACGGCAAGTCCGGCTACGTCACCGAACAGCAGATCATCGACCTTGCCACCGCGGCCGGCTTCCAGCTGGCCGAACGCAGCGAGATCAACGCCAACCCGAACGACAGCGCCGACCACCCGCGCGGCGTCTGGACCCTGCCGCCGAGCCTGGCGCTGGGCGACGAGGACCGGGAAAAGTACCTGACCATCGGTGAATCGGATAGGATGACGTTGAAGTTCGTCAAACCCTGATGTCGATAAATCCTGACGGAAGCCGCAGCTGAAGGTTCCAGCCGCGCCAGAGATCGGAGTGGCAAGGTTGCAGATCGGCGGTGGGCGAATGCGCACTGCCGATCAACCCGCTGAAGCTCCGCATCCGCAAGACCGGCACATCACACTTTTGCCAGCCCAGGAGTCGTGGCAATGCAGGCCTTCCAGACCAGACGATCCATACCTTCCCGGGTCATGATCGTGAATGCCGTGCTGGCGATATCGGGCGCCCTGCTGTTCCTTGGGTATTTCGGAGGTTGGCTTGAAGGATCCGGCTTCGTCGGAGGGCTGCTGCTGTTGTTTGGCTCAGGGTGTGCGGCAGAAGGCGTGTTGAGGCGCATTGGATGGCTGGCTGGGTCGGGTCATCCAACATCGCGGATAGCACCGTGGCTGGTCCTGTTCGGGGCGAGCATGATGGTTGGGGGCGTTCTGATGCTGCTTGGGAGCTGAGCAACGCCTCCAGCGCGGGCTTTGCCATTGCCGGCTTCGCGCACCGTCGGTGAACCAGGGCCAGGCGCGAATATCAGCCACCACCATCCAGCCTGCGGTAGCCGATCGCTTCGGCCAGATGGGCGCTGCCGATGTTCTCGGCGCCGGCCAGGTCGGCGATGGTGCGGGCCACGCGCAGGATGCGCTGGCTGGCGCGGGCCGAAAGATGCAGCTGGTCGATGGCGCGTTCCAGCAGTTGCCGGTCGCGCGCTGCGAGCAGGCAGTCGCGTTCGGTCAGGGCCTGCGGCAACGCGGCATTGGGCACGCCGGCGCGCTGTTGCTGACGCTGGCGCGCGGCCTGCACACGGGTGCGCACAGTGGCACTCGATTCGCCGGGAGTGCCGTCCGGTCGCAGTTCGGCGGCGGCCACGCGCGGCACTTCGATCTGGATATCGATGCGATCCAGCAGTGGGCCGGAGATGCGTCCGCGATAGCGCGCGATCTGTTCGCGGCTGCAATTGCAGCGGCCGGACGGATCACCGGCCCAGCCGCAGGGACAGGGATTCATCGCCGCGACCAACTGGAAGCGGGCCGGGAATTCGGCCTGACGCGCGGCCCGCGAAATCACGATACGGCCCGATTCCAGCGGCTCGCGCAGCACCTCCAGCGTGCGCCGCTCCCATTCGGGTAATTCGTCCAGGAACAACACACCGTGATGCGCCAGGCTGATTTCGCCCGGGCGCAGCGACGCGGCACCCCCACCGCCGGTCAGCGCCACCGCCGTCGCGGTGTGGTGCGGCGCGCGGAATCCGGGACGGCGCCAGCGTGAAAGATCCAGCGGCTGGCCGCAAAGCGAAGCGATCGCAGCACATTCCAGCGCCTGGGCTTCGTCGTTGAGCGGCAGCAGCGTCGGCAGGCGCATCGCGAGCATGGATTTGCCACTGCCCGGCGGGCCGACCATCAACAGGTTGTGGGCGCCGGCCGCGGCCACTTCCAGCGCCCGTCGCGCGAGCGGCTGACCACGCACTTCGGCCAGATCCGGCGCATGGCTGTCCGTCTCCGGCTTGGCGCCGATGTCTTTGAACGACGCCGGGCCGGGCAGTTCGCGCCCGCTCTGCAGCAGGGCGCAGACTTCCAGCAGGGTGCGTGCGAACCGGCTGCCCGGGTGTCCGACCAGCGAGGCTTCTTCGCGATTGGCGGCCGGCAGGATGATGTCGCGCCCGGCGCGCGCGGCCGCCAGTACCGCCGGCAACGCGCCTTCGATTGGACGCAGTTCGCCGGTCAAGGCCAGTTCGCCGTAGAACTCCACATCGCGCAGCGCCTCGCGCGGCAACTGCCCGGAGGCCGCCAGGATGCCGAGCGCGATCGGCAGGTCGAAGCGGCTGCCGTCCTTGGGCACGTCGGCCGGTGCCAGGTTGATCGTGATGCGGCGCTGCGGCAGTTCCAGCTGCGCGCATTGCAGCGCGGCGCGCACCCGGTCGCGGCTTTCGCGCACCGCGGCATCCGGCAAGCCGACGATCGACACCGCCGGCAGACCACCGGCGATATGCACTTCCACGCGCACTTCCGGCGCCTGGACGCCGGCCTGGGCGCGGCAATGGACAAGGGCAAGCGACATCGCGGAACTCCGGGCAAGCGTCGCCCGTCGCGGGCCGGAGCGGCCCACGTATGGCAACAGGAAAAAGGAAAGGATTCGCGGCGGGCGGTCAGCCCGGTGGAACCTGCTGTTCGGCCAGCTGGCGTTCGAGCGCGTCGAGCTTTTCGCGGGTGCGCAGCAGCACCGCGCGTTGCACTTCAAATTCCTCGCGCGTCACCAGATCCAGGCGTTGCAGCCCGGCCTGCAGCGCGGCGCGGAAGTTCTGTTCCAGGTCGGAACGGGCCTCGGACAGGCCCGGCGGCAGCAGCGCGCCGAGGCGGCGGGCCAGGTCGTCGATCAGTTGCAGGTTCACCATTGCGAAGATTCCTTGGCGGTCAGGATCATCCTGCCACGCGCGCGGCATTGCCGCAGTCGGAGGACGTACTAAAATCGTCTGGGAAAATTCCTAACCGGCCCAGACGGGGACACAACATGAAAATGGTGATGGCGATCATCAAGCCGTTCAAGCTCGACGATGTGCGCGAGGCTCTGTCGGATGTCGGTGTGAACGGCGTGACGGTGACCGAGGTCAAGGGTTTCGGTCGCCAGAAGGGCCACACCGAGCTGTATCGCGGGGCCGAGTACGTGGTCGATTTCCTGCCCAAGGTGAAGATCGAGGTGGCGGTGACCGAGGACCAGCTGGAACGCGTGGTCGATGCAATCCAGCGTTCGGCCAACAGCGGCAAGATCGGCGACGGCAAGATCTTCGTATCACCGTTGGAACAGGTGATCCGCATCCGCACCGGCGAGCTGGACGCGGACGCACTCTGATCCGGCAACCGCCGGCAGCTCAGTAACGCGGGTCGTCGCTGTCGCGCGGCTCGCGCAGGAAGCGGGCAATCGACGGCGCTGGCGCGCTTGGCGCGAATTCGCCGGCGATGTCGATGTAGCCGCGCATCAGCGCGATTTCGGCCGGGCGCCGGTTCAGCACATCGCGCTGATCCGGATCGGCACCGGCCGCCAGCAGACGCCGCACCACGCGGCCCAGGCCATGCAGCGCAGCCAGGTGCAGGGCGCCGAAGCCACGCCGTTCGCGCGCACGCAGGTCCACGCCGTGCGACAGCAGCACATCCAGTTGCGCCAGGATCACGTCCTCACGGCAAGCGGTGCCCGGTTCAAAACTGGCACCCAGCAGCAGCAGTAGCGGGGTTTCATGCACCGCATTGATGGCGTTGACATCGGCATAGGCGGCCAGCAGGGATTCCCAGGCCGCCACGACGGATTCCGCATCCCGGGTACCGAATCCGAACTGCGCCAGCGCGTGCAGCACGGTGCCGCCATGGCTGTCGCTGGCGCGCGCGTCGGCGCCGTGTGTCAGCAGGGCGCCGATGGCTTCGTGCTGACCCAGCGCGGCCGCGATCATCAGTGGGGTGATGTCGCCGGGCAGGCGCTGGTCGACCTGCACCCGGTTTTCCAGCAAGGCCCAGACCACTTCGCGCTGGCGCGCGGTCAGCGCAACGCTCAGGCAGGTGGCGCCGGAATTGGCCGCGACGCCAGCATCGGCACCGCGTGCCAGCAGGCGCCGCACCAGTTCCACATGACCGCCGCCACAGGCGCGTAGCAAGGCGGTGCAGCCCTGCGGATCGGTGGCGTTCAATGACAGGCCAAGATCGAGCAGACGCTCAACCGCGTCCGCATCGCCGCGTTGTGCGGCCGCGACCAGATCGGTATCGCGCAGCGCGCGACGCGGCAGCCGCCAGTGCGACCAGTCCATCCAGCGCGCCAGATGCGGGCGGCCCAGCGCCAGCGCCAGACCATGCGCGGTCTGGCCGTCCGGGGTGCGGGCCGAGGGTTGCGCGCCGTGCACCACCAGACGCCGCACCGCGTGTTCGTTGTCGAGCTGGCAGGCCAGCAGCAGCGCGGTGACGCCATGCGCATCGCGGGTTTCCGGATCGACGCCGCAGGCCAGCAGCGCATCGAGCAAGCGACGCCAATCCAGCCGCAAGGCCTGCAACAGCGGCGCGGCGCCATCGGCACCAGCGCCGAAAGGGTCGGCGCCACGGGCGAGCAATTCCAGCGCCAGCGTTTCGGCATCCGGGCGCAATTCGGCATCCAGCAGTGCTGCATTCAAATAGCGCGCCAAGCTGCCATGACCGACCGGTGCCGCTCCCTTTTCCAGCAGTGCCACCAGTGCCGGCCCGGCGCCCGGCCCCAGGGCCAGCACCTGCCAGACCAGCGCCTGGCCGTCTTCATCGCAGGCGTGCGGGTCGAGCGCATCAGCCAGCACCTGGGCGGCGCCACGTTCCAGCCCCGGTGCCTGATCCAGATAGAAGGCGACACGTTCGGCCA
Source organism: Denitratimonas organivorans (assembly GCF_037478135.1). Taxonomy (NCBI): domain Bacteria; kingdom Pseudomonadati; phylum Pseudomonadota; class Gammaproteobacteria; order Lysobacterales; family Lysobacteraceae; genus Denitratimonas; species Denitratimonas organivorans. The sequence continues at coordinate 49,960 of NZ_JBBHDV010000012.1, read as the reverse complement.
CAGTGCCGAGTGCATACGGAAGCAGCTCGCGGGCGGTGGCGTAACTTTCCCGGTCCAGTGCCAGGCGCAGGCGCATCAGCGGTGGCGCGTCCTGCAGTTCCTCGTCGTTCTCGGCCAGACAGGCCGGCAGCACGTAACCCGGATCCAGTAGCGCGACATGCGCCCAGCGTCCGGCCGATACTGCGTGGTCGATGGCGCGGCGGCCATCGGCTGCGGGTTGCTGCGGGTCCACGCCCAAGGCCAGCAGCGCCTTGACCGTAGCCGTATCGCAGCTGGCGGCCTGGCAGGCGATCGCCAGCGCATTGCGGCCATGGGCATCACGGGTATCGGGTGCGACACCGGCAGCGGCCAGCCGTTCGACGCAGGCGCTGGCACCGGCGCGCACCGCTTCCAGCAACGGAGTGACGCCTTGTTCGTCGGCCAGATCGGGATTGGCGCCGGCATCCAGCAGGGCTTCGACGATGCGCAGATTGGCGTTCAGGCAAGCGGCATGCAGCGCGGTGCGTCCGAGCCGGCCGCGTGCATCGAGGCGAGCCTTGTGGCGCAGCAGCAGATGCAGCATCGCCGGCTCATCGTCCTCACGCGCGGCCGCCAGCAACAAGGCCGGTTCGCCACCGCGCGGCTCGGTGCCGGCGCGGCGTTCGAGCAGGTAACGGGCGACCTCCACATTGCCGTGCCCGACCGCGATGCCAAGCGGGCTGACGCCCTGCGCATCGAGCGCATCCAGCGGTGCGCCGGCATCCAGCAACAAGGCGGCAATCGCCGGATCGGCGGCACGCGCGGCAGCATGCAGCGCGGTCTGCCCTTCCGCATCGGCCGGGCGCGGATCGGCGCCATTGGCCAGCAGCATCAGCACCGCATCCGGGCGGCCGTGGTAGCTGTCGCGCACGGCGGCCAGCAGCGGTGTCAGACCACCCTGGACCAGATTCAGATCGACCCCGGCGGCGATCAGCGCGCGCAGCAGGCGAAGATCGGACAGCACCGCGGCCAGCATCGGCAGGCTGCGCTGGTCGCGTGCGTCGGCTGCCGGCAACGCCCAAGGATCGGCGCCCATGTCCAACAGCGCCAGCGCCTCGTCGACCCGGCCGGCACGCGCGGCGGTATACAGCGCGGCGTCGACGCTGGGGCCGGGGGCATAGGAGGTCAGCGGCGTCTGCGCCGCGACCTGCAGGGCCAGATCCTGTTCGACCTTGGCGCGGGCCTGCGCCAAATGGCGACGCGAAGCCGCCAGCGCCAGCCATGCCAGTACCGGCGCCAACAGCAGCGCGTACGCCAGCAGCGCCACGCTGCGCATGCCCGTCTGCGGCCACAGCGCTGGCCAGAGCAGTGCCAGCGTCGCCAATGCCAGCGCCATGATCCAGATCGCGCAGAGCCAGCCATGGGCGCCGGTAAGCAGCAGCGGCGCGAGCGGACGCAGGCGCGCCAGACCGGTCTGTTCGTCGGCTTCGGCCAGCAACGCCGGCAACGCGGCGAAACGGAACACCAGCACCAGCCCGATACCGATGCCGGCACTGCCCATCAGTACCGCACCCAGCCCACCCCCCTCCAGCAGGCGCTGGGCCGGCCAGTACAACCAGGCCGCCAACGCCAGGATCAGTGCCAGTGCCAGCCAGGCGCCGCCGTGCAGCGGCCGCAACCAGCCCGCCAGCACCGGTTCCGGGCGCGAACCGGTGGCGGCCGCCATCAGGTACAGCGCGAACGCCGGCAGCAACGCGACGGCAAAGGCCGGATGCCACGGCGCCAAGGCTAGCAACGCCACTGCGATCGCCGGGAAAAAGGCCACGATGCGCCGCAGCAGGCCCGGAGCATCCGCTGGATCAGGCGGCAGCGACGGCATCGGGTTCATTCCGGCTCGAACGGGGAAGGCGGCAGTTGCAGATAACAGCCGCTCTCGCGCAGTGCACGGATCACGCTGTCCGCATCCGCGCGCGCCAGCTTCCGGCCCGGCAGCAGATCGAATTCCAGCGCCGCCTCCAGCACGCCCAAGCGTTGCCGCAACGGCTCGGGCATCGCCTCGAAACCGTCCTTCTGCGCGAGATAGACATAGGTATCCGGCCGGGTGCGGCTCTTGTAGACGTAGCAACGCATGGGAACAGGCACGACAGTCAGACGAATGGCAGCGGGCAGCATAGCGGTCGATCCGCCCACGGTGAAATCCGGATTGCGCGATCCGGGCGGAAGGCATGTCCGCAGCCCGGCACTGCACAGGGCACGGCGCATCGAAAAGTTACAGGCATGCCGGCAACACAAGCCGATTGTCGCCCGGTGCCGGAAGCGGCGGCCTCGTCGCAGGCGCTCAGGCTTGCGCCATCAGTTCCTGGATCTCATCGGCATCGCGCGGGACATCGCCGGTGATGATCTGCACGCCCTGGCGCGTCACGATCACATCGTCTTCGATGCGGATGCCCTGGCCGCGCCATTTGGCTGCCACACCCGGCGCGTCGGGCGGGATGTAGATGCCCGGTTCGATCGTGAATACCATGTCCGGCTCCAGCAGGCGGTATTCCCCATCAATGCGGTAATCGCCGACATCGTGCACATCCAGCCCGAGCCAGTGGCCGGTCTTGTGCATGTAGAAGCGCAGATAGGCCTGATCCTTCAGGCATTGCTTCAGCGTGCCCTTGAGCAGGCCCAGGCGCAGCATGCCCTCGGTCAGCACCTCGACCGCGGCCTCGTGCGTGGCGATCCATGACACACCCGGCGCCACCACCGAAATCGCCGCCGCCTGAGCTTCCAGCACCACGTCGTACAGCGCGCGCTGGGCCGGGCTGAAGCGGCCGTTGACCGGGAAGGTGCGGGTGATGTCCGAGGCGTAGCCGTGCACTTCGGCGCCGGCGTCGATCAGCAGCAGGTCGCCGTCTTCCATCTTCGCGTCGTTGCTGACGTAGTGCAGCACGCAGCCATTGGCGCCGGCGCCGACGATCGGGGTGTACGAGGGCACCGCGCCGTGACGGCGGAAGCGGTACAGCAGTTCGGCCTCGATCTCGTATTCGTACATGCCCGGGCGCGCGGCCTTCATCGCATCCACGTGCGCCTGCGCCGCGATGCGCGCAGCTTCCTTCATCAGGCGGCGCTCGGCAGCGCTCTTGAACAGGCGCAAGTCGTGCAGCAGGTGCCCGAGTTCCTGGAATTCGTGCGGCGGCTGCGCGCCCTGCTTGACCTGCGAGCGCACCCGCTTGACCCAGCCGATCAGGGTCAGATCGAAATCGGTATCGCGGCCGAAGTGGTAATAGACCCGGTTCCGGCCTTCGATCAGGCGCGGCAGGATTTCATCCATGTCGGCCCAGGGATAGGCATCGTCCATGCCCAGGGTTTCGACCGCGCCTTCCGGCCCGAGCCGGGCGCCATCCCAGGTTTCGCGCTCGGGATTGCGTTCACGGCAGAACAACAGGGTTTCTCCGGCGGCGCGGCCGGGCACCAGCACCAGCACGGCTTCCGGTTCGTTGAACCCGGTCAGATACCAGAAATCACTGTCCTGACGGTATGGGTAATGGCTGTCGTTGCTGCGCACCTTTTCCGCAGCAGCCGGCAGGATCAGGATCGCGTCCGGGCCGGCCATGCGCATCAGCTGGCGACGACGGCGGGTGAACTCGGCAACGGTGATTCCGGTGATCGGCATGGCGGTGTTCAGAAGGATCGGCAGGCGGGAACGGGATCAGTGCAGGCGGGTGTTCCCATCGCGCGGCGGGCGGGTGTCGCCGTGGATCAGCAGCACCGCGACACGCACGAATTCGGCGATTTCCATGAATGCCTGTTCGTCCTGATCCTCATCGCTGACCCGGAACGCTGCGATGCGGCTGATGTCTTCCAGCGCTTCACGCGCGTCCTCGTCCAGCGATGGCGCGACCGGCACCAGCGCGAAACCGGCAACGAAGCCCTGACACCACAGAAACAGATGGTCGATGCGCTCGGCCAGCGCCGCTTCGTCATCGGGCAACAGCAGCTCGAAACCCAGATCCGGGTCTTCCAGCGCGAAACGCGTGACCTGCAACAGAGTCTGGAGGATCGGCTCGATCGGGCCGCCGGCATCCGCATCCACATGCAGTTGCGCCAGCCAGCCATCCTCGTTGAGCGCACCACCGGCGGCCAGATAGCCGCTCATCAGGCCATGCAGTTCAGGTGCATCGACACCCAGGCGCTGGCGCACCAGCGCGGCATCCACCTGATCGAATCCGGGCAGTTCCCTGTTGGGCATCAGAACGCTCTCCGATATCGCCGCCCGGTGTGCAACCGGTTCACCACACCACTTCGGCCATCGAACAGTTCAGGCCTGAGCCGATACCCAGCAGCGCGATGCGGCTGCCCTTCTTCAGGCGACCCATTTCCTTGAGCTTGGACAGCACGATCGGCACCGAGGCCGGACCGATGTTGCCGTGCTCGGCGAAGATCGTGAAGACCTTCTTCGGATCGATGCCGATGGTCTTGATCAAGGTGTTGGTGTGCACCTGGCTGACCTGGTGGATCACGAATTCGTCCAGTTCATCGACCGCCCAGCCCAGCGCCTGGCGCGCCGCCTGGAAGGTCTTGGCGGCCAGCTTCATGCCTTCGATCATCAGCATGCGGGTGTCGGTGACCATGCGGTCCAGATTGCCGCGGCACAGCGTGTTCCACTCGGTGGCCGCGCGCGAAATGCCGCCCTTGTACTGCGGTGCGTCCGGCGCCAGATCACGGCGCGACAGCACCATCGCCACGGCACCGCAGCCCAGCGTCAGCGTGGCCAGCTCCTGGCGGAACTGCTCGTCGGTGACATCCGGGGCGAGCAGGCGCTCCATGGTCTTTTCGTAGGCCAGATTGGCGGTTTCGCCATCGACCACCAGCGCGTATTCGATCTCGCCGCGCTCGATCATGCGGCTGGCGATGTCCATGCCGTTGAGAAAGGCCAGACAGGCGTTGGCCACGTCGAAATTCTGGCACTGGTCGGACAGGCCGAGGTTGCCGCAGACGATACTGGCGGTGGACGGCTCCAGATAGTCGCGGCTGACCGAGGTGTTGATCAGCAGGCCGATCTTCTCGCGCGGGACATCCAGTTCGGCCAGCGCCTTCTCGGCCGCGAGCGTGGCGGCATCGGAAGACTCGGTGCCGTCTTCCCAGAAGCGGCGCGAATGGATGCCGGCGATATCACCCAGCACATCGGCGCGGATGCCCAGACGGTCCAGCGTCGGGCGCAGCCGCTCGTTGATTTCCACAGAACTGAGCGTGCGCGGCGCATCGATGTGCGCGAGGCTGGCGATGGAAACGTTCTGGAACAGCATGAGCCTGCCGAAAATGAGGAAAACAGCCGCAGAACGCTACAGGCATACGCCCGAGGGCGCAACCCAAACCCCGTGACGGATTGGGCCACAGCGGCACAGCGCACGGTTCCGGCAGGCTTGACAGGCATCGTTTACAGGCGTAAACATTGAATCATCGATTACACACGTAAACACGACATGCAGATCAGCGAAGCCGAAAGCCGGGTGATGCAGGTGCTCTGGGAACGCGGCCCCAGCACCGCCGACGAAGTGATGCAATCGCTGAGCGGCGTCAGCGACTGGCAGGACGCCACCGTCAAGACCCTGCTCAACCGGCTGTTGAAAAAGGGCGCGCTGGCCGCCGACGCCGAAGGCCGCCGTTATCGCTACCAGCCGCTGCTGGCGCGCGAAGCCTATGTGCTGGAAGAAAGCCGCAGCCTGGTCGAACGCCTGTTCGATGGCCGCATCGCGCCGCTGGTGGCGCATTTCTCGCGCCACGGGCAACTCGATGCCGATGACATCGCCGAATTGCGCCGCCTGATCGAGGACATCGACGATGAGCGCTGAACTTCTCGCCCTGCTGCGCGACAGCAGCATCGCCATCACCTTGGCGCTGCTGCTGGTGCTGGCACTGCGCCGGCCGATCCGTTCCGCATTCGGTGCCGGCTGCGTGCCGCTGCTGTGGGCACTGGTGCCGCTGGCGCAACTGGCGGTGCTGCTGCCGGCGCCACGCACTTCCCACACCGCCAACTGGATCACAGTGCCGCTGGAAACGATGCCCGGTGCGGTCGTCACGGAAGCCATGCCGGCACTCGTGCAGAACTGGTCGTGGCAGCCGTGGCTGCTCGCGATCTGGTTGGCCGGTGCGCTGGCGATGACGCTTCACCTGTGCCTGCTGCAACGCCGTTTCCTGCGCAGCCTTGGTCCGCTGACGCCGTTGTCGCCGGGTGTTTTCATCGCCGCACATGCCGATGCCGGTCCGGCGGTGATCGGCCTGCTGCGCCCGCGCATCGTGCTGCCGGCCGATTTCCACCAGCGCTTCACCCCGCAACAACAGATCTTGATCCTGAGCCATGAACGCAGCCATGCGCGTCGTGGCGATGTGATCGCACAGGCCATCGCCAGCGTTTTGCGCTGTATCCACTGGTTCAATCCGCTGCTGCATGTCGCGGTGCCGCGCCTGCGCCACGACCACGAACTGGCCAGCGATGCCGACGTGCTGCGGCAATACCCCGATTCGCGCCGGCGCTATGCCGCCACGCTCCTCGATGCGCAACTGGCCGTCCCTGGACTGCCGGCCGGTTGCCTGTGGCAGTCCAGCCATCCCTTGAAGGAACGCATCATGCTCCTGAAGAACGTCCAACCCTCGCGCCTGCGCCGCCACAGCGGCCTGGTCCTCGCACTCACTCTGGCTTGTGGCGGCTCGTTTGCCGTCTGGGCCGGCCAACCGGCGCAACCTGCGGCCAGCACCGCGCCAACGCTGTACCTGGTCAATATGGAAGTAGCGCTGGGAGATTCGGTATCCACACCGGAACTGGTTGTCACCGCCGGCAAACCGTTTTCCATCGGCATCGGCAACAACACCGACGGTGGCGGGTGGCGCGGCGAATTCGTCTACGACGGCGACACCGGGCAGCTGACCCGGGCCGATATCGAAGTGGACGGCACGCTCGAAGTGGACAGCACGTTGCTCGACGCGCTCAATGCCGGCCATACCGTGCAGCTGACCACGACAGGCGGTGAGGAGTTGTCGTTGCGTATCGCGGTATCGGTGCCGCCCGACAGCGACATCCGTCAGGTGGACACGCCCGCACCAGCCTACCCGGCACAGGCCGCAGCGCAGGACCAGGGCGGCCGCATCCTGCTCAAGGTCAAGGTCGATGAGCTGGGCCGCGCAGCGGATATCGAGGTCGAAGCCTCCGAGCCTGCCGGCGTGTTCGATGCAGCGGCGGTGTCAGCGGTGCAGGATTGGCGCTTCCGCCCCGCGATCCGCGATGGCAAACCGATCGAAAGCTGGGTACGGGTGCCGATCTGCTTCGCTCCAGATGGCGCCTCGGAGGAATCCTGCGAAGTGGCACAGTTCGGAAACCCGCCGGAAAGCCCGGCAACCAGCGGCAGTTGAGATGTCCGCCCACAGTTGAGCCGGCAACCCACGCACCAGGTAGCCCGGGTCAGGCGTAGCCGCACCCGGGAGTGGCTTTCCCGATAACGCTGATTCTGGCTGTGACCTTCCCGATAACGCTGACCCCGGGTGCGGCTACGCCTGACCCGGGCTGCGTCACTGCGGTTTGTTCCAATCCGGCGTTTTGGCGCCCATCAAATGCCGTACGAAGAAGTCGAACATGCGCCGGTGCACATAATCGATCGGTTCTTCCGAACGGCCCACGGCGTGGCCGCCGCCGGGCACCACGAGCAGGTCGAAATCCTTGCCGGCGCGGATCAGTGCGTCGGCCACCTGGTAGGTGGAGGCCGGATCCACGTTGGCGTCCTGTTCGCCCAGGATCATCAGCAACTGCCCTTGCAGCCGGTGCGCGTTGTCCACGCCGGAGGCGCGCGCGTAGCTTTCATCCACCGGCCAGCCCATCCACTGCTCGTTCCAGCTGAGCTTGTCCATGCGGTTGTCGTAGCAGCCGTTCATGCCGACCGCGACGCTGTAGACATCGCCGTGGAACAGCAGCGCCGACAACGCATTCTGGCCGCCAGCCGAGGCGCCGTAGATGCCGATGCCGCCTTCGATGTCATAAGAAGAATCGCGCGCGGCCAGCGCCCGGTGCCAGGCGATACGGTCCGGAAAACCGGCATCGCCGAGGTTCTTCCAGGCCACATCGTGGAAGGCCTTGGAGCGGTGCATCGTGCCCATGCCGTCGATCTGCACCACGATGAAACCCAGATCGGCCAGCGCCTGCATGCCGATGGGCTTGTCGCCACCGCTGTGATAGCCGAACGGCCACCAGGTCTTGGGAACGAAGGCATCGTGCGGGCCGGCGTAGATGTTTTCGATCACGCGGTAACGCCGCGCCGGGTCGTAATCGGCGGGGCGCACGATGATGCCGTGGATCGGCGTGACGCCATCACGCCCCGGTGCGACGAACGCCTCCGGCGGGCGATAGCCGGCTGCCGTCAACGCCGAGACATCAGCCTGTTCCAGCGTGGCGAGCAGGCGCCCATCGCGCGCATCGCGCAGCTGCATTACATCGGGCTGGTCGATGCGCGACCAGGTATCGGTGTAGTGCAGCCCATCCGGCGACAGTACGACCTCGTGCCAGCCGTGGTCCGGGGTCAGATGCAGCAGGTTTTCGCCATCGAAATCCACGCGGTAGACATGCTGCAGATACGGATCGCCCGGCTCGCGGCCGCTGGCGGCGAACCACACTTCGCGCCGCTCCTCGTCCACCCGCAACACCTGCCGCACCACCCATTCGCCACGCGTGAGCTGGCGCGGCTGGCCGGTTTTTCCGTCGAACAGGTACAGATGGTTCCAGCCGTCGCGCTCGCTCATCCACAGGATTTCTTCACCGCGCCTGCCCACATCGTGGAAGAAGCTGCGGTGCCACCAGTCGTTGACGAAGGTATCGGCGGTTTCCTCGATGACGCTGCGGGTCTTGCCGCTTTCCGCGTCGATTTCGATCAGCCGCACGCGCTTGCGGCTGCGCTCCACATAGCGAAACGCCAGTGTCGCGCCATCGGCACGGAAGTACAGCGGCGAGAGCTGGTACGGCAGCGGGAACAGCGCGTTATCCACCTCGATCCGGCTGCCGTTTTCGATGTCGAACAGCACCGGCGTTTCGATATCCACCGCATCGCCGGGCTTGGGATACAGCTGGCTTTGCAGGTGCGTGTGGAGCTGGCCGGCGGGCGCACTTTCCACCCGGAAAACCTTGCGCTGGCTGCCCGGTTTCACCCGGTAGATCGCCACCCGGCGCGAATCCGGCGACCACACCAGCGATTGCGGATCGTGGAAATCGCGTGCGCTGCCGTCATCGCTCAACGTGCGCACTTCACCGCTGTCTCGCTGGCGCAGCATCAGATTGTGGTTTTCGACGAAGGCCTCATAACGCCCGTCCGGCGAGAGTTTCGGCGTGCCATCGGCCAGCACCGTCAAATCCCGCACTACACCCCAGGCGCGGGGCTGGCCGCGCGTTGCGGCGACAGATTTTTCGCAGGACACAGGTGCCAAGGTGCAGCGCCAGCGGCCATCGTCCAGCTGGAATTCGATCATGCGGCCCTCATCCACCGACTGGAAACCGGCGAACGGCAAGCGCAGCGGGGCAATCGTTTCACCGCGCGCCTGCCCCAGCGCCCGCGCGAGCGCGGCATGGTCGAACGCGGGCCGTGCGCCCTCCTCGCCTACACGCCGTTCGACGAACTCGAAGCCGCCGCGCACGCTGCGCCGGTAGACGAAACGCTGCGCATCCACCCACGTCACCGCACCGGGAACGCCTTCGGTCAGATACATCCAGTTTTCGCGCAGGCCGAGCGAACGCGCGTAATCCGCCGCATCCGGCCCCGCGCCAGGCGAAGCCGGCGTGTCAGGCGCGGCCGCCGCGACGGTGCCGACGCACATCAGCAGACACGCCAAAAGAACCGCGCCGAATCGCAACCGGCCGACGGCCACTTCTTCCCTTCTTTCCATATCCATCGGTTCCAGACCCATCGTTGGAGCGGCGCTGCCACCCCGGCGCGGCGTCACCACCACCGGGATCATCGCATCACGCACCGCGCTGAGAAGCTGCCGCATCAAGCCGCGTGTCCCTCGCCACGTGCCGACTTCATGCAAACGGCTGGTCGATCGCCACCGACAGCGGCGTGAACCACTGCGCGCCATCTTCGGTGACGTGGAAGTGATCCTCCAGCCGCACCCCGAATTTGCCCGGCAGCCCGATCATCGGCTCGTTGCTGCAACACATGCCTGGCGCCAGCGGCAGGGTGTTGCCGCGCACCAGATACGGCGCTTCGTGGATCGACAATCCACAGCCGTGGCCGGTGCGGTGCGGTAGTCCGGGCAGCCGATAATCCGGGCCAAGACCGGCCGCTTCCAGCACCCGGCGCGCGGCTGCGTCGATATCTTCACAGGCGATGCCGGGACGCACCGCATCGAACGCCGCCTGCTGCGCAGCGCGTTCCAGATCCCAGATGCGGCGCTGCTCAGCGTCCGGCTCGCCCCAGATCCAGGTACGCGTCACATCCGAGTTGTAGCCCTGCACGCTGCAACCGGTATCGATCAACACCAGCTCGCCTTCGCGCAGATGCTGCACACCGGGCACGCCGTGCGGAAACGCAGTGGCCTGCCCGAACTGCACGATGCAGAAGGTGGAACCGCCATCGGCACCGAGCGCGCGATGCGCCTCGTCGATGAAGCGCACCAGCTCATCAGTGCCGATGCCTTCGCGCGTGATGCCGGCCGCCAGCCGATGCACTTCCAATGTCATGTCGCAGGCCTGCTGCATCAGCGCCAGCTCGGCCGGCGATTTGCAGCGGCGGCAACCCTCGATCACCGGCGCGGCATCAACAATGGCCGCCGCACCCAGCTGCGCAGCAAGCCCGGTATGGATGCGGAACGCCGCGTCCGGGTCCAGCGCCAGCGTGCCCGCGCCGCGATCGGCCATGACCTGCGCCACCAGCGCGTGCGGATTCTCGTGTTCTTCCCACAGGCGCTTTTGCACCGGAATGGTCAGCACCGCATCGAGCGAACCTTCCTCGAATACCGGCGCGATCAACACCGGCTCGCCGCTGGCCGTCAGCAACAACGCCACCAGCCGCTCGCTCGCACCCCACGGCACCCCGGCGAAATACCGCAGCGACGCACCAGCACTGACCAGCAACGCATCCACACCCAGCCCGTGCATCAAGCGACGCGCGTGTTCCAGCCGTTGCAGATACTCATCGGCCGCAATCGGCGCCGCGCGATTCGTCCAAGGCACAAGCCGCGTCCGCGCCTGTTCGGGAGTGAGGTGACCAATCTGTGTATTCATCGCTTCGCCTGCCGTGCCCTAAGGAAAAACCTGACGCCGCCGCCACTGCCCGCGCAGCACCACCCGCCATCCTCGCCGCCGATGCGTTGCATGGCTAGAGGAATTGCACAGTGATGGCGGGAAAATATGCACGAAACCTCTTCCCCGGCTTGCTTGCCGCACCCTTCTGAAACGTCAGGCCGCGTGCGTGCAGGTGCGCATTCACTGCGGCGAACATCTGTGCGGCCAAGTCGTGTGTTTCCAGCAGGCGGCGGAAGTTGAGGGTCGTGGTTTCATCCGGCATGGCGCCGGTCATCGGCAGCCGCGCGAACTGGCGCAGCGGCACGATCTCGTACAGCGCTTCCTCCATCCCCGGATCGCTCAGACCGAACCAGTTCTGCATCAGGTGAACGCGCAGCATCGTCGCCAGTGGATACGGCCTGCGACCGCGACCGGCCTTGGGGTACACCGGCTCGATCAGTGCCAGCAACGCCTCCCACGGGATGACCTGTTCCATTTCCTCGAGGAAAATCTCGCGTCGTGTACGCTTGCGCTTGCCAAGGTACTCGGCATCGCCAAAAGTAAGCTGGTTCATGTGGTCATTGTCGCCCATCCGGGCTGGAAGTGGTGGGGGGCAAGGGCTGGAGACTTGTTCAGACCTTCCCTAAGGAAGGTCTGAACAAGCCCCTCCGCTCCGCGTCCATGTCCTCTTCGGATCATGGTTGAAGCGGCCTTTCGCGATATTGGTCAACCCTTGACCAAATATCGACCGTTTTTCATGTTCCCGGGCGTTCTTTCGCCCGGTGTGCGCCCATCAGGCGCAACTTCCCTGCAGATACAGCAGTTTCCGCCGCGCCATCCACAGGTTCGACAGCGCGAACAAGGTCAGCACTTGGCCGTGGTTCTTCGCCAGTCCCTTGAAACGCACTTTCACATAGCCAAACTGCCGCTTGATCACCCGGAACGGGTGTTCCACTTTCGCCCGAACCTGCGCCTTGCGCCGTTCCAGTTCGCGCCAGGCACCTTGCGCGATCCCTTCCGGCAGCTGCTTTTGCTTGCCGCGCTTTTCGGCAATCGAATATTTCAATTTCCGCTTGATCCGCTTCTCCACACCCGTGAAGCCCGCGTCGCCGTGCAAGTGCGTTTCCTTGCCATGCAGAAGATGCTCGGCCTGGGTCACATCGGCCACGTTCGCGGCCGTAGTCGTCACCGTGTGCACCATGCCGGAATCTGCGTCTACGCCAATGTGCGCCTTCATGCCGAAGTACCACTGATTGCCCTTCTTCGTCTGGTGCATCTCCGGGTCGCGCTTGCCTTCGCGGTTCTTGGTCGAGCTGGGCGCGTGGATGATCGTGGCATCCACGATCGTGCTCTTCTGAAGGGTCAGGCCGCGTGCGTGCAGGTGGGCATTCACCGCAGCGAACATCTGCGCGGCAAGGTCGTGGGTTTCCAGCAGGCGGCGGAAGTTGAGAATCGTGGTTTCATCCGGCAGCGCGTCGGTCATCGCCAGCCCCGCGAACTGGCGCAGCGGCACGATTTCATACAGCGCCTCCTCCATCCCCGGATCGCTCAGGCCGAACCAGTTCTGCATCAGGTGGACGCGCAGCATCGTCGCCAGCGGATAGGGCTTTCGGCCACGACCGGCCTTGGGGTACACCGGCTCAATCAGCGCCAGCAGCGCATCCCAAGGGATGACCCGTTCCATTTCCGCGAGAAACACTTCCCGCCGTGTGCGCTTGCGCTTGCCGAGGTATTCGGCATCGCCAAAAGTAAGCTGGTTCATGCGGTCATTGTCGCCCATCGGGCTGGAGGTGGTGGGGGGCAAGGGCTGGAGACTTGTTCAGACCTTCCCTAAAGTGCTGGAGCTTGCGACATTCGGGGTTTAAGCTGGACTTCTGCAGGCCTGACTGACAACTCGCACGGGTGTCGGGGTTCGGCTGTTTTGATGGATGTGATCTGCATTTACCCGGGGGTTGTTGAGATGCGTATTCTGCTAATGATTTTTCTGTTATCACCGCTGTTTTCAGTGATGATGCCAAGTGATGCGCGAGCACAAATGACGGATGAAACCCGTGATTTCATTGTCTCCGAGCACAATCGTCTTCGTCGCGACGCGATCGGACCCGGCGGGCCCGATGTTGTTTCTACCGTCACAGCGACAGCCATGCGGGAGATCGAGTACGACATGAAGCTCGAATGCGTGGCCCAGGGCTACCTCGATTCATACCCCGGCGGAATTCCCGGGCACAACTCGAACAGAGATGCCGATTACTTTGCTTGCGGTGGATCCGGCTACGTCGGTGAAAGTCATTACAGCGGCCATCCGCAATATGGTGTTGCCGGCGGCGCAACCCGCGCGTGGGTTGATTTCATCTGGCCGATGGCTTGGGGCGGTAACGACTGTTCCGAACGGCAAAACTATCATGGAGACGGGGGTTGTTCCGGCAGTACTGGCCACTATACCCAGGTGCTTTGGTCGAGCACATACAAGGTCGGCTGCGGCTATACACCTGCCGTTGGCACCGTGTGCAACTACTCGCCCGGCGGTAACCACGTGGGCCAGTCGCCTTTCACCATTGGAGAGGCGTGTTCGGCCTGTCCGACGTCCCACCCATTTTGCAATGACGGCCTTTGCTCTTCGGTACCGTCGGGTGACCCGATATTCTTGAATGGTTTCGAGCTGTTGCCCTGACGTCAGTGTACATGCCCGTATCGTGCAATGATGTTTTCCGATAGCAACGGAAGGAGTGCGATATGGGATTTTCCACCAAGAAGCAGGTCGGCGGTCTGTTGTTCTGGCTGGGTGTGACGTGCGTGGCGACGGTGATCGGCAGCATGGCGTCGATCCAGGCGGGCAGTTTCTACCTCGGATTGGAACAACCCTCATGGGCGCCGCCGGGCAGCGTGTTCGGGCCGGTGTGGACGGTGTTGTATCTGCTGATGGGCATCGCGGCGTGGCTGGTGTGGCGCGAGCGCGGCTTTCAGGGAGCGCGCACGGCGCTGGTGCTGTATCTGGTGCAGCTGGTGCTCAATGCGCTGTGGAGCTGGCTGTTTTTCGCGTGGAAGATGGGTGGGCCGGCGTTCGCCGACATCCTCGTGCTGTGGGCGTTGATCGTGGCCACGCTGATCGCGTTCTGGCGGATCAGGCCACTGGCCGGCGCGCTGTTGCTGCCGTATCTGCTGTGGGTGAGCTTTGCCTCGGCACTGAATTACACGGTGTGGCAGCTCAACCCGCAGATTCTCGGATAGCGCGCCGCGCTTTCCGCCAGCGGGCGCGTGCCGGACGTTCCGGCACGGCTGCAAGCAGTGCTGCGCTGCTTGCGGTGTGTTTGAAGCGGGGGTTCCCGCTGCCGGACCGGTGCGGTCCCGCTCATGCGGTCGTGTGTGGGGGTGGTTGGCGGAACTGAAGTGCCGGCAGCACGTCAGTCCTCGCGCACCGGGTAGGTTTCGGCTTCTTCCAGCTGCAATGGCTGGCTCGCGGGCGGTGCCGGGCGCTGCGTCGTGTTGCGGGTGGGCATGGCACTGCCGCAGCGGAAGGCGGTGAAGCGCTGTTCGCCGGCGACCGGTTCGCCCAGCGGCTGCACCGCGTCGGCGCCGAGGCCAACGGCTTCGTTGCGGGCCATGGTTTCCAGTTCGTCGCGCACCTTCAGATCGCTGCGGCGGTACAGGCCGACCTTGTCCTTGACCGAGACGCCGATTTCACCGCGCGTGGTGCAGGCGCTGGTGACGGCATCAGCAGCAAGTACCCGGATGCGCGCGCCTTCAGGTTCCATCTTGACCCAGGTGCAGGCACCCAGCGTCAGCGTGGCTGCGGCGATGACGGGAAGGAATCGGTTCATGGCGGGCTCCGCAGGTTCTGGAAAAAGGACGGGCGGAGTATGTCACTCCGCCCGTCGCGCCACATGGCTGTGTGATGAATTGTCGGCGGCAGCTCAGCGCAGTTTCTTGCCGTCCGCATCCAGCACGGTGACCTCGCCCAGTTCCAGTTCGCGGACCGGGGCTTCGATCGTGGACAGGTCACCAACGATCACCCAGGTCAGCGCCTGCGGCTTGATCTGAGCGGCGGCGGCGCGAACCGCAGCGGTGTCGATGGCTTCGGTGCGCTGCTTCTGTGTGATCACGTAATCGTCCGGGCGCTCGAAGCGCACGATGCCGCCGATCGCGCCCATCACCGCACCGGCGGTTTCGTAGGCACCGGGGAGGCGACGCACGTTGTTGAGCTTGATCGTTTCCACTTCGGCATCGGTGGCCGGTGCGCTGCCGCTGGCAAAGCCGGCGATTTCATTGCGCATCTCGACGATGGCATCGGCGGTCTTGTCGATTTGCACCGGCGCGTAGGCGATCCACGGGCGCTGGCCACGGGCGCCGCTGGTGTAGCTGTAGGAACCGTAGGCCCACTGCTTTTCTTCACGCAGCTTCATGTTCAGGCGCGCGCTGAACATGCCGCCGAGCACGCCGTTGGCGATGTCGAATTCCAGCGCTTTGGGATGCATCGTGGAATCCACGACCTGGCCGACGAGGATGTTGGCCTGGATCGCACCGGGCTGGTCGACCAGGAACACGCGCGTGGCTTCGGGCAGTGCGACCGGCTCCACCTTCGGCAGCTTGAGTGCGCTGCGCGGCGCCTTCCATTTGCCGAAGCGGGCGTCGAGCAGCGGCAGGATCTCCTTGAGCGTGGTGTCGCCCACGACGATCAGGGTGGCGTTGTCGGCGCGGATCAGGTCGCGGTGGAAGGAAACCAGATCGTCACGCGTCAGCGCGCTGATCGATTCCTCGTCGCCGGTGCCGCTGAACGGGATCGCGTAAGGGTGGCCGGCGCCGTACATCAGCGGCGGCAGCAGGCGGTTGGCGACGCCGTTGGGACGGGTCTTTTCCTGGCGGATGCCGGCCAGCCAGGTCTGGCGCACGCGCTCGATTTCCTTTTCCGCGAAATCCGGGCGCAGCACCACGTCGGCGAGCAGGTCGAGCGAGGGCGCGAGCTTGTCCTTGAGCGCGGACAGGTAGACGTTGCTGCCGTCCAGCGAGGCACCGGCACCGATGTTGGCGCCCAGCAACTGGGCACGATCAGCCAGCGCGAGTGCGTCCATGCCGGCGGCGCTTTCGTCCATCATCGCCATCGCGAAACTGGCGGTGCCGAGCTTGCGCCCGACATCGGCGGTGTAGCCGCCGGCGAATTCCATGCTGACCTGCACCACCGGGATTTCATGGCGTTCGGCCAGCACCACTTCGATGCCATTCTTCAGCTTGGCGCGCTGCAGCGGCGGGAAGCGCAGATCCGGGAAGCTCTCGGTCGCCGGCACTCCCTTGGAGCGGTCGACATCGGTCTTGATGACGGTGAACTTCGGGTCCGGGGTCAGCACGGTGCTGTTGTCGGCCGCATCTTCGCTGGCCACGTGCGGGGCGTCTTCGGGTGCCGGTGGCTTGTCGCCGGGCAGCACGACGAGGGTGTGGTCGCCCTTCGCCAGCCAGTCGGCGGCGGCTTTCTGCAGCGTGGCCGGGGTGGCCTCGCGCAGGGTCTTCATGCTGTCGCGGAAGCAGCCGGGGTTGCCGCTGAAGGTGGCGCATTCGGCCAGGGCGTCGGCCTTGCCGCCGAAGCCGCCGATGCGTTCGATGCCGCGCACGAAGCCGGCTTCGAACACGGTGCGCACGCGCTCCAGTTCTTCCGCGCTGACGCCGTCGGCGATCAGCTTGCTGATTTCCTCGTCGAGGATCTTCTCGATCTTCTCGACATCGGCCGGGTCACGCGCGTTGACCATGACGATGAAGTTGGAGCCCAGTTCCGAACCCCAGGCGCCAGCGCTGACGCTGTCGGCCAGACGCTCCTCGTGCACCAGGCGCTTGTCCAGACGCGAGGATTTGCTGCCACCGAGCACCTGCGCCACCAGTTGCAGTGCGGTCAGGTCCGGGTGGCCGTACTGAGGCACGTTCCAGATGCGGTGGATGCGGGCCTGGGCGACGCGGTCGCTCATGGTTTCGCGGGTGGAGGTGGTGCGCGCGGCGATCTGCGGCTGCATCTTCGGCACCGTGATGCTGGCCGGGATGTCACCGAAATAGCGCGTGACCTTTTCCTTGGCGGTGGCCACGTCGATGTCGCCGGCCAGCACCAGCACGGCGTTGTTGGGGCCGTACCAGTCGCGGAACCAGCGCTTGACGTCTTCCAGCGAGGCGGCGTTGAGATCGGACATCGAACCGATCACCGAATGGTGGTACGGATGGCCCTTCGGATAGGACGCGCGCGACAGCGCATCCCAGACCAGACCGTAAGGCTGGTTCTCGCTCTGGCGCTTTTCGTTCTGCACCACGCCGCGCTGCTCATCCAGCAGTTCCTGCGTGACCGCGCCGAGGAAATGACCCATGCGGTCCGATTCCATCCACAGCGCCATGTCCAGCGCGGTGGTCGGCACGTTCTGGAAGTAATTGGTGCGGTCCTGGTTGGTGGTGCCGTTCTGGCTGGTGGCGCCGACCTTTTCAAACGGCTCGAAGAATTCGCCGCGATGGTTTTCCGAACCCTGGAACATCAGGTGCTCGAACAGATGCGCGAAACCGCTCTTGCCGGCCGGCTCGTTCTTGGAGCCGACGTGGTACCAGATGTTGACTGCCACCACCGGCGCCTTGCGGTCCTCGTGCACGATCACGCGCAGGCCGTTGGGCAGGGTGAATTCCTCGTAGGCGATATCCACCTTGACGCTGGCGGTCACCGGTGCGGCACCAACGCCGAGCACCAAAGCGAGCGCCAGGCAGGCGCTGCGGGAAAAACCAATCATCAAATTGCTCCGGTAATCGGGTTCAGGTGCGGATTCTACCGGTGTACCGGCCCGGCCCGCGTGGGCCATCGGTCATTGTGGGCACGGCAGGGCCTACAATGGCGGTTTCCGTTTCCGCCTGCTGGCGGCCCATCTGTTCCGGACCCGACCATGACCATCACGCCCCAGGAAGCACTGCAACGCACGATCGAACACCGCGAGATTTTCCACGATGAAATGGTGCAGCTGATGCGCCAGATCATGCGCGGCGAAGTGTCTGCGGTGATGACGGCGGCGATCCTGTCCGGGCTGCGGGTGAAAAAGGAAACCGTCGGCGAGATTGCCGGCGCGGCGCAGGTGATGCGCGAGTTCGCAGCGAAAGTCGAGGTGCCGGACGTGGAGAACTTCGTCGATATCGTCGGCACCGGCGGCGATGGCGCCAACACCTTCAATATTTCCACCGCCAGCATCTTCGTGGCCGCCGCCGCTGGCGCCAAAGTGGCCAAGCACGGCGGGCGCAGCGTGTCCTCCAGTTCCGGCAGCGCCGATGTGATCGAGGCGCTGGGCGCGGTGGTCGATCTGCAACCGGCGCAGGTGGCGCAGTGCATCGAAGAAGCGGGCATCGGTTTCATGTTCGCGCCGATCCACCACCCGGCGATGAAGAACGTGGCGCCGGTACGGCGCGAGATGGGCGTGCGGACGATGTTCAACATCCTCGGCCCGCTGACCAATCCGGCCGGCGCGCCGAACATCCTGATGGGCGTGTTCCACCCGGATCTGGTCGGCATCCAGGTACGCGTGCTGCAGCGCCTCGGCGCACAGCGCGCACTGGTGGTCTGGGGCCGCGACGGCATGGACGAGATTTCGCTGGGCGCCGGCACCCTGGTGGGAGAACTGCGCGATGGCGTGGTGCGCGAATACGAGATCCATCCGGAGGATTTCGGCATCGCGATGGCGGCCAGCCGCAACCTGCGGGTGGAAAGCGCCGAGCAGTCGCGCAGCATGTTGCTGGAAGCGCTCGACAACGTCGACGGCCTGCCGCGCGAGATCGTGGCGCTCAATGCCGGCGCGGCGCTGTATGTGGCCGGGCGCGCCGATTCGATCGCCGACGGCATCGCGCTGGCGCGGCAGACGCTGGCGTCGGGCGCGGCGCGCCAACGCCTGGACCAGTTCATCGCCACCACGCGCCGGCTGCGCGATGAGGAAGGAGCAGCGGCATGAACGACATCCTGGCGCGGATCATCGTGCGCAAGGTCGAGGAGGTGGCGCAGCGGCGCCGCACGGTGTCGCTGGACTCGCTGCAACAGCAGGCCGCCACGATGCCGCCGGCACGCGGTTTCGCGGCTGCGCTGGAGGCCAAGATCGCAGGCGGCAAGGCGGCGGTGATCGCCGAGGTGAAAAAGGCCAGCCCGTCCAAGGGGCTGATTCGCGCAGATTTCGATCCGGCGCAGATCGCCGCCAGCTACGAGGCCGGTGGCGCGGCCTGCCTGTCGGTGCTGACCGATGTGGATTTCTTCCAGGGCGCCGATGCCTATCTGCAGCAGGCCCGCGCCGCGTGCGCGCTGCCGGTCCTGCGCAAGGATTTCACCATCGACCCGTATCAGGTGGTCGAGGCGCGCGCGCTGGGCGCCGATTGCATCCTGCTGATCGTGGCGGCGCTGGACGACGAAGCGCTGCACGCGCTGGCCGCACTGGCGCTGTCGCTGGGACTGGACGTGCTGGTGGAAATGCACGACGCCGAAGAACTGAGCCGCGCGCTGGCATTGCCGGCGGCGCCGGGTCTGGTGCTGGGCATCAACAACCGCGATCTGCGCAGCTTCCGGGTATCGCTGGACACCACGCTCACGCTGAAGACACAGGTGCCGGCGGGGCGCCTGATCGTCACCGAGAGCGGCATCCTGGAGCGCTCTGACGTGGCGAAGATGCGCACCGCCGGCATCGATGCCTTCCTCGTGGGCGAAGCCTTCATGCGTGCGCGCGAGCCGGGGCAGGAACTGGCGCGCCTGTTCGGCGAGTGACACACGGCGGGGTGCGGCGGCCGGCATGAATCGACAGCCGCAGCACTTCCTGCAACCATTCCTCACCGCCGAGTGTCAAGCCACGGCGCCCGCAATCGCCGCCTGATTCGATGCAGCCATGCTCCTGTTCCGGATGATCCGCCTGCTGCTGACCGCCAGTGTGTTCCTGGCCTGTCAGGCGCATACCGCGTGGGCGCTGGACCCGAACCGCGGTGTCGACGAATACACCGTCACTTCCTGGTCGATGGAAGACGGCCTGCCGCACAACCTGGTGCACGACATCGTGCAGGACCGCGAGGGTTATCTGTGGGTGGGTTCGTGGGAAGGCGCGGCGCGCTTCAACGGGCGCCAGTTCAGCCGCTTCGACACCGAACACCTGCACGGCCGCTCAACGGTCGGGGTGCGCAAGATGGTGGTCGATGCCGATGGCAGTCTGCTGATGGGCACCGCCCAGTTCGGCGTGATGCGTTTCACCAACGGTATCTGGTCGGCACTGGAAGCCACCGCCACGCAGCGGCTGCGCGTGCTGAGCCTGGCCCGGGTCGCCGATGGCGCGCTGTGGATCGGGACCGAGGATTCGGCCTGGCGCCTGGCAGCGGACGGGGAGCTGGTGGATGCGGCCACGTTGGGGCTGCCGCAGGGCGCGATCTATGCGCTGCTGGATCTGGGCGCCGAGGGCGTGCTGATGGGCGGCGATGCCGGGCCGTTCCTGTGGCGCGATGGCGCGATCCACCGTTACGGCGAGGATCTGGACATCGCGGACATGCATGTGCGGGCACTGTTGCTGCGCCGCGACGGAAGTCTGGTGCTGGGTGGCGACCACGGTGCCGTGGAGCTGGATGCGGCACGTTCTTCGGTACGGAAAATCCTCGATACACGGGTGGAGTCGCTGCTGGAAGACCGCGACGGCATGCTCTGGCTGGGCACCTCGGCCGATGGCCTGTTCCGCTACCACCAGGGCCGTACCGAGGTTATCGACCGGCGACTGGGCCTGTACGGGCGCGGCAGCCCGGCACTGATGGAAGACCGCGAAGGGCTGTTGTGGATGGGCACCACCAACGGCCTGTTCCGCATCGCCGACGGCCCGGTATTCGGGCTGGATGCCGAACGCGGGCTGAGCGACAACTATCCGCGCGTGATCCTGCCGCATGCCGATGGCGGGGTCCATATCGGCCATGCCGGCGGGCTCGACCACTGGTACCAGGGCCGGACGGTCGCGGTGCCGTTCGGGGTGCCCTCGTCCTCGGTGCTGTCGCTGGCGCCGGCGCGCGATGGCGGGCTGTGGGTCGGCACCTACGACCAGGGCGTGGTGTACCTGCCGGCCGATCAGGATCTTGCCCGCATCCGGACCATCGACAGCGACGACGGCCTGCCTTCGCGCCATGTCCGTGGCCTGTGGGAGGACGCCGATGGCCGGCTCTGGATCGGCACCACCAATGGGCTGCTGCGGCTGGATCCGGATGGCGGACGCAAGCTGATCGACAGCGACGACGGGCTGCCGGGCAGTTTCATCCGGGGTCTGATGCCGGCTCGCGGCGGCGGGCTGTGGATCGCCACTTCCAGCGGCATGGCGCGGCTGCACGCCGATGGCCGGGTCCAGGCCTGGAGCGTGGACAGCGGATTTCCCGGCATCGGCAGCTTCGATTTTCTCGAAGAAGAAGACGGCGACCTCTGGGTCGGCACCGATACCGGCCTGCTGCGCCTGCGCGACGGCGCCTTCACCGTTTACGACCGCACTGCCGGGCTGCCGAACGAATCGATCTTCCGGGTGCTGAAGGACACGCGTGGCGCGTTCTGGCTGTGCAGCAACCAGGGCGTGTTCCGGATCGAGGCCGGGCAGTTCGCGCAGTACGACCAGGGCCGGCTCGAACGCCTGCGGGTGGATGTGCTGCAACACGCCGACGGCATGCCCAGCAGCCAGTGCAACGGCGGCAGCGCACCGGCCGGCAACCGTGATGTCCAGGGCCGTCTGTGGATGCCCACCGCGCAGGGCGTGGCGGTGATCGACCCGGACCTGACGGTGTCGCAGGCGCTGGTCAAGGTGCCAGTGCAGATCGAACGGGTGCAGCTGGATGCGCGCGAACTGCTGCCGCAGCCGCAGTTGACCCTGGGCGCCGGCGTGCGGCGCGTGGTGATCCACTACGCCGGGCTGCATTTCCGTGCTCCGCTGCGGGTCCGTTACCGCTACCGGATGCTGGGTTTCGATCATGACTGGGTCGAGGCCGGTGACGCGCTGGAGGCGGTCTACACCAACCTGCCCTCGGGCCGGCTGCGCTTCCAGGTGCAGGCCGCGATGAGTCCAGCGGACTGGAGCCAGGTGTCCGATGCCGCGACCGCCAGCATCGAGCTGGAAGTGGTGCCGCCGTTCTGGCAGCGGCCGTGGTTCGCCGTGCTGGCCGGTCTGGCCGTGCTCGGCGTGATGCTGGGCGTGTTCGCCTGGCGCTCGGCGCGCTATCAGCGGCGCCAGCTGGCGCTGACCCGCACCATCGAGGAACGCACGCGTGAACTGAGCGACAAGAACCGCGCGCTGGAACTGGCCGACCGCGAACGCGAATCGCTGCTGGAACAACTGGCCTACCAGGCCAGCCACGACGCCCTGACCGGCCTGCCCAACCGCCGTGCCGGCGAGGCCCGGCTGGCCGACGCGGTGCAGCACGCCGCTTCCGGGCGCGGCGGGCCGTTGTGCGTGGCGCTGCTGGATCTGGACCGCTTCAAGCAGATCAACGACGAACACGGGCACGAGGCCGGCGATGGCATCCTGCGCCAGGTGGCCGAGCATTTCGCGCAGTCTTCGCTGCTCGGCTCGGCCCACACCTCACGCTACGGTGGCGAGGAGTTCCTGCTGCTGTTGCCCAATACGCCGCTGGCGCTGGCGGTGGAACGGCTGGAAGCGCTGGCTGCCGCGATCGCGGCGCAGGTGATGCTGCGCGAGGACGGGCTGGAGCTGGGCTGCACGGTCAGCATCGGTGTGGCGCAGTGGCGGCCGGGCATGAGCCCGAGCCAACTGGTTGCCATCGCCGACCGCCGCCTGTACCTGGCCAAGCAGACCGGGCGCAACAAGGTGGTGTGGGAAGAAGACGGAACGGACTGACTGCGCGACGGAGCCGCTTGCGGCGCTGGCTGCGGAAACGCAGCGACAAGGTAGGGAACGGAAAATCCCGGCAAGCCAGGGCCGGTGTTTTAAGCTTTCCGTGCAAGACCACCGGCAAGTGGCGCGCGATCCCCGTGAGGGCGCGGCATGCGCCGCCGATCAGCCGCCGGCCGGATGGCTTTCGGCGAACACCACGATGGTCTTGCCGCGCGCGCGCAGCATGCCCTGCTCTTCCAGCTGCTTGAGCACGCGCCCGGCCATTTCGCGCGAGCAACCAACAATGCGTGCCAGCTCTTGGCGCGAGACCCGGATCTGGGTGCCCTCCGGATGCGACATCGCGTCCGGCTCGCGGCACAGATCCAGGATGGTGTTGGCGATGCGGTTGAGCACGTCCATGAAGGCCAGACGGCTGGCCTTGCGCCCGGTGTGCAGCAGGCGCCGGGTGATCTGGCTGCCGATCGCGAACAGCAGCCGCGGGCACTCGTCCTGCAGCGTGGTGTTGAGCAGGGTCAGCAGGCGCTCGTAGCTGATCTCGGCCAACTCGCAGACGGTGCGGGTGCGCAGCACCACTTCGCGCTGCGGCGCACTGATGAAGATGCCGGTCTCGCCGACGAACTCGCCGGCATTGATGTAGGTGAGCACCAGCTCGCGACCTTCGTCCTCCTCGCTGATGACACTGAGCGAGCCGCTGATGACGTAGTACAGCGTCATCGCCGCATCGCCGGGACGGAACACGTCGGTACGCGCGGCGTAGCGGCGGCGGTGGCAATGGGCGAGGAAACGCTGGATGGTCAGTTCGGTGGCGGTCAGGAACTCGGGCTGCTGCGGTCGGCGTGCCGCCTGCTGCAACGGAAACTGGACGTTTGACAAGGTAACCCCCTGAGCCTGCACTGCGTCTGCGCAACGGCCTAGCTTAAGTGTGACACCAGCACGGATCAATCCGTGTTCAGGTTTCGATTCCATTTGCACCCGGGTTTGCCCGATAATTCGCCTCTTGCCTTTTTTTCGTCCGAGGATGTCCTGGTGGTCAAACCACTGCCGCGCCTGAAGCTCCAGGGCTTCAACAACCTGACCAAGGCCCTGAGCTTCAACATCTACGATGTCTGCTATGCGGTCACCGAAGATCAGCGCCAGCGCTACATCGAGTACATCGACGAGGCCTACAACGCCGAGCGCCTGACCCAGATCCTGACCGACGTGGCCGAGATCATCGGGGCCAACATCCTCAACGTGGCACGCCAGGATTACGATCCGCAGGGTGCCTCGGTGACGATCCTGATCTCCGAAGAACCGATCATCGACAAGAAGGCGGCCGGCAAGGAAGTGCTGTCCGGTGCGATGCGCGAACACCTGGATGCCGAGCATCTGGATGCCAGCGTGGTGGCGCATCTGGACAAGAGCCACATCACCGTCCACACCTACCCGGAAACCCATCCGCAGAACGGTATCGCGACCTTCCGCGCCGACATCGACGTCGCCACCTGCGGCGTGATTTCGCCGCTGAAGGCGCTGAACTACCTGATCGAGAGCTTCGAGTCGGACATCGTGGTGATGGACTACCGGGTGCGCGGCTTCACCCGCGACGTGAAGGGCAAGAAGCACTTCATCGACCACCGCATCAACTCGATCCAGGACTTCCTGGCCAAGGGCATCAAGACGCGTTACGAGATGTTCGACGTCAACGTGTACCAGGAGAACATCTTCCACACCAAGATGCATGTGAAGGATTTCGATCTGGACACCTACCTGTTCGAGGAAAAGGCCAAGAACCTCTCGTTCAAGGAGCGCCAGCGCATCGAGATGCAGCTGCGCCAGGAGATCGAGGAACTGTTCCACGGCCGCAATCTGGGCTGAGCCCTGCGCCAATCCGGCCGGGCAACGGCATGGACACGCTTCAACGCACGAAGGCCCGGGGATTCCCGGGCCTTCGTCGTTTTCGTAAGAAGATTTGGTTTCGCAGAGAGGCTGCGGCAGCCCGGTTCACTCGTCGATGCTGCGCACCGGCAGGCGGATGCGCTCGCCCGGGTCTTCGGCCACGCGCGCGCTGTGAGTCTGGCCGGCGTAGCTGTAGACGATGTCGTAGGCCACGGTGGTGAAGGTCGGGTCGTTGACGATTTCGCACTGGCGCTCGATCCGGGTTTCGGTCTTCTTGTTCTGCTGGTTTTCCTGGATCTTGCGCCCGGCCACGCCACCGGCGATGGCGCCGGCCACGCGCGCGGCGTCGCGGCCACGGCCGTCACCGACCTGGTTGCCGATTGCGCCGCCGACGATCGCGCCGATCGCGGTGCCTGCGATCTTGTGTTCGTCCTTGGGTTCGACCTGATAGACGACCTCGACGTCGTGGCAGACCTCCTGCGGGTTGTCCTGCGACTGGCGCACCGGGGTCACGCTGACCACCTGCGCATACTGCACCGCCGGTGTCGCCGGAGCGGCAGGCTTGGGTGCCGGTGCGGAGGCTGCCGGTGCAGGCGCCGGAGTAGCTGGGGTTGCCGGTGCGGCAGGTGCAACGGGCGCCACCGGCGGCGGTGCCGGTTCGGCCGGAGTTTCGACTGCGGCAAGATCGGCCGGTGCGGTGGCCGGATCAGTCGGCGCGGCCGGTTCCGCTGCGGCCTGCGGGGGTGTTTCGACCACCGGCTGGTTGCGGTCGCCCTGACAGGCGACGGCGAGCAGGCAGGCCAGGCCCAGGGTCGTGGCCTGGATCAAGGTGCGGGTGGAAGCATTCATGGCAAGGCACTCCTGGAAGATGGAAGGGACGAACGCCGGGAAGAATCGTTTTCCGGCGCGGTGCAGGGCGACATTAACGGGTTCCGGCTGAATGCCAAACCGTTGCTGTGGCAACGGCCCGACGTGCTCCAGTGCGACAATGCCGCGATGTTCGATATCGTCCTTTACCAGCCGGAAATCCCGCCCAACACCGGCAACGTGATCCGTCTGTGCGCCAATGCCGGCGCACGCCTGCATCTGATTGAGCCGCTGGGTTTTGCGCTGGACCACGCGCGCATGCGGCGCGCCGGGCTGGACTACCACGAGTTCACCCGGATGACGGTGCACAGCGATCTGGACGCCTTCCTCGCCGCAGTGGCGCCGACGCGGCTGCTGGCATTTTCCAGCAAGGCCACGCAGCGTCATGACAGCGTACGGTTTGCGCCCGGCGATGCACTGATGTTCGGCCCGGAAACGCGCGGGCTGCCGGCCGACGTGGTTGAACGCCTGCCGCCATCGCAGCTGCTACGGCTGCCGATGATGCCCGGCAACCGCAGCCTGAATCTGTCCAATGCGGTGGCGATCGCGGTGTATGAAGCCTGGCGCCAGCAGGGGTTCGCCGGCGCCGATCTGCCGGCCTGAATGTGCCGGCCTGAACCGGATCAGGCTTCGTCCGGAAACTCGGGTTTCTGCTCGCGCGCCATCAGTTCGTGCAGGCCCTGTTCGGGCGTGATCTCGCCGTGCAGCACGCGCTGCACGCCCGCACTGATCGGCAGTTCGACATTGTGGCGGCGGGCCAGTCGCATGACTTCATCGACGGTCTGCACCGATTCGACCACCTGGCCGATTTCGCGCACGGCCTCGCCCACGCTCTTGCCGCGTCCCAGTGCCAGACCGAGGCGGCGGTTGCGGGAAAGATCGCCAGTAGCGGTCAGCACCAGATCACCGAGCCCGGCCAGACCCATCAGGGTTTCGGCCCGACCACCGAGTGCGGCGTTCAGGCGCAGCATTTCATTCAGGCCGCGGGTGATCAGCCCGGCGCGCGCGTTCAGGCCCAGCGCCATGCCATCGGCCACACCGGTGGCCACGGCCAGCACGTTCTTCATCGCGCCACCCAGCTCGGCACCGAGCATGTCGTTGCCGGTGTAGACGCGGAAAGTCGGGCCATGCAGCGCCCTGGCGACATCGAGGGCGAACGCCGCATCATCCGAATGCACGGTGATCGCGGTGGGCAGGCCCATCGCCACCTCACGCGCGAACGAGGGGCCGGTGGCGATCGCCAGCGGCACGCCATCACCGAAGGCTTCCTGCGCCACTTCGTGCAGGAATCGGCCACTGCCGGGCTCAAAGCCCTTGCTGGCCCAGGCCACACCGACCTCGGGCCGGCGCAGCGGCGCGATTTCACGCGCGATGCCGGTGAACGCATGGCTGGGAACGACGATCAGGATCAGGTCGACCTGACCCACGGTGTGGGCCAGGTCGGCACTGAAACGCAGGTTGTCCGGCAGCGGCAGATCCGGTAGATAGCGCGCGTTGCGATGCGTGGACTGCATCGCGGCGATCGCATCCGGATCGCGCCCCCACAGGACGGTATCCAGGCCGTTGCGTGCGGCCTGTACCGCGAGCGCGGTTCCCCAGGAACCGGCGCCCAGTACGGCAATCCGCAGTGGATTGCGAGCCATGCCGTCAGGCGTTGCCGGCGGCCGGCTGCTGCTCACCGGCAGCTTCCTGCTGGCGGCGGCGGAGGGCTTCAGCGTAGATCTGGTCGAAGTTGATCGGCTGCAGCAGGAACGGCTGGAAGCCGCCATCCTGGACCAGATCGGCGATCAGGCGACGGGCGTACGGGAACAGCGCGTTCGGCGCATAGGTGCCGAGCAGACCATCGGTGTTCTGCGCGTCCAGGCCGCTGATGTTGAAGATGCCGGCCTGCTGCACTTCGGCCAGGTAGGCATTCTTGCTGTTGATGGTACAGGTCAGCGACACCGTCAGCACGACTTCGAACACGCCTTCGGAGAGGTTGCTGACCTTCTGGCCGAGGTTGAGCTGGAGTTCGGGCTGGCCCTGTTCCTGGAAAATCTGCGGAGCGTTGGGGGCCTCGAAGCTCGCGTCCTTCACATAGATGCGCTGCAGTCCGAACTGCGGCTGGGGGGCGGCGTCGGTGGCGGCGGCGCTTGCGGCGCCATTGGCGATGTCATCGGCCATGATTCACTCCGGTAAGGTTCAAATGGAAACAGCAAAGGGCGGGGATTATCCCACGCCCTACCCAGATGGGCCAGTGAAGCGCCGATTCAAGTCTTGCGTGCACGCTCGCAGAACTGGCAGACCCGGTGCGGCATAGGGTGCAATGCGGTGCTAGGGTGGCGACATCGTTCCGCCCGCGCCTGCCATGTCCGACCTCACGCTTCCGCCGCGCTTCGCGGTCTTCGGCCAACCGATCACGCACAGCCTGTCGCCACGCATCCACCGGCATTTCGCGCAGGGGCTGGGCATCGCGCTGGACTATCAGGCGATCGAAGCGACGCCCGAGCTGTTCCCCGCCACGCTGGCGCGCTTCGCCAGCCAGGGCGGGATCGGCGCCAATGTCACGCTGCCGCTGAAGGAACAGGCCGCCACGCTGTGCCTGGAACTGTCACCGGCCGCGCGCCGGAGCGGTGCGGTCAACACCCTGGTGCGACGCGACGACGGCTGGTTCGGCGACAACACCGACGGCAGCGGACTGGTGCGCGATCTGGAAGCCCATCTCGGCCTGGCGCTGGCGCAACGACAAGTGCTGCTGCTGGGTGCCGGCGGCGCGGCGCGGGGCGTGGTGTCGGCCCTGTTTGAAGCCGGTATCGCCGAACTGGTCGTGGCCAACCGCAGCATCGAGCGCGCCCGCGCGCTGGCGCATGACCTGGCCGCCTGTGGCCCGATCCAGGTCTGCGACTGGCAGGAACTGGATCAGGCCGGCGCCTTCGATCTGGTTCTCAACGCGACCTCGGCCGCACGCCAGGGCGTGGTGCTGGCCTTGCCGGCCAGCCTGCTGGGCGCCGATGCCTGCGCCTACGATCTGTCCTATGGCGATTCGGCCCGGCCTTTTCTTGAATGGGCCACGCAACACGGCGCCGGCCGTGCCAGCGACGGGCTGGGCATGCTGGTGGAACAGGCCGCGCAGGCTTTCCTGATCTGGCATGGGCTGCGCCCGGACAGTGCCGCGACGCTGACCTGGCTACGCGAACAGTAGCCGTGCCCGCGTCGTCGCCTTTTCAGGCCTCGGCCATGCCCAGATAGCGGTCCTTGAGCCGCACATAATGCGCGGCGCTGTAGCGCAGGTTTTCCAGCTCGCGTTCGTCCAGCTTTCGCACGCAACGGGCCGGATTGCCAAGCCACAGCTCGCCCTGCCCCACGGTCTTGCCTGGTGACACCAACGCGCGGGCGCCGACGAAACCGTAATCCTCGACCGTGGCGCCATCCATGATCGTGGCGCCCATGCCGATCAGGCAGAAATCGCCAATACGGCAACCGTGCAGGATCACGCCATGGCCGATGGTGGTGTCGCTGCCGATCACGGTGGCAAAGCCGCCCGGACGGGTGAACGGACCATCGTGCGTGACGTGCACGATGCTGCCGTCCTGCACGCTGGTTCGGGCACCGACGCGGATGCTGTTCACATCACCGCGCAGCACCGCGCCGGGCCAGATCGACACATCGTCTCCCAGTTCCACATCGCCGATCACGCTGGCGGCCGGGTCGACATAGACACGCGCGCCCAGCACCGGCGCGGTTTGCAGAAAGGGACGCAGCGGGCTCATGGGATCCTGCAGGCTGATGACGATGCGATGCAGTTTAGCCGGCTGTCCGGTTGCGGCGACGATGGCGGTCACGGCGTTCACAGCCAGCCCCGCTCGGCAAAGCTCAGCGGCGGCCCGTCGCCGACGATGAAGTGATCCAGCACCCGCACCCCGACCAGCGCCAGCGCATCACGCAGGCGCAGCGTGATGGTGCGATCGGCTGCGCTGGCTTCGGTCACGCCGCTGGGATGGTTGTGCGCCAGCATCACCGCCGCGGCGTTGTGCGCCAGCGCGCGCTTGACCACTTCGCGCGGATGCACTTCGGCGCCGTCCAGGGTGCCGTGGAACAGTTCCTCCATCGTAATCGGCCGGTGCCGGGTATCCAGGAACAGGCAGGCGAACACCTCGCGCGGGCGATCGCGCAGTTTGGCGTGGAAATATTCGCCGGCGCGGCGCGGATCGCTGATCGCCTCGCCCCGTGTCAGGCCGGATGCAAGATGGCGACTGGCCAGTTCCAGCGCCGCCAGCAGGCGCGAGGCGCGCGCCAGCCCAAGGCCGGGTTCGCGCACCATCTCGTGGCAGGGCCGGCGCAACAAGCCACTGAGGCCGCCATTGCGCTGCAACAGGTGACGGCCCAGTTCGACCGCGTTCTGCCCGCGCAGGCCCGAACCCAGGAACACCGCCAGCAGTTCGGCATCGCTGAGCGCCTGTGCGCCCTGCGCCAGCAGCCGCTCCCGCGGGCGCTCGTGTTCGTCCCATTCGCGTATGGCCATTGTTCGGCTCCTCGTTCCCACCGGCCCCGGTCGGGGCATGCCGGACCAGTGTTGCCGCCTGCCGCGTGCAGCGGCATCAGGAAAGGCCGAGGATTGAAGTAAGCTCTTGCGCGGATTTTCCGTTAGGACTTTTCTGATGCCGCCGTGCTCCCTGCCCGCCTGCAGCCTGCCGCCCACCGCCACCTGCCGCCGCTGTGGACCGGTGCACCAATGAGCACGCGTCCGGAACGCATCCTGCTGGGCGTGGGTGGCGGCATCGCTGCCTACAAGGCCGCCGAACTGGTGCGCCGGCTGCGCGAGCGTGGCGTGCAGGTGCGCGTGGTGTTGACCGAAAACGCCGCACGCTTCGTCACCGCGACGACCTTCCAGGCACTGTCGGGCGAAGCGGTACGGCATTCGCTGTGGGACGAGGCCGCCGAGGCCGCGATGGGGCATATCGAACTGGCCCGCTGGGCTCAGCGCATTGTCATCGCACCGGCTTCGGCCGATCTGCTCGCGCGCCTGGCCCAGGGCCAGGCCGATGACCTGCTGACCACGCTGTGCCTGGCCAGCGAAGCGCCGCTGTACGTGGCACCGGCGATGAACAGAGTGATGTGGGCGCATCCCGCCGTGCAGGCCAACGTCGCCACGCTGACCGCGCGCGGCGTCACCCTGCTCGGCCCGGATGCCGGCGATCAGGCCTGCGGCGAAACCGGCGCCGGGCGCATGTGGGAAGCCGAGGCCATCGCCGGCGCGCTGCTGGAACCGGACCCTGATCCGGACAGCGCCGCAGCGCTGTCCGGCAAACGCCTGCTGCTGACCGCAGGGCCGACGTATGAAGATCTGGATCCGGTGCGCTATCTGGGCAACCGCAGCTCCGGCCGCATGGGCTACGCAATCGCGACCCAGGCCCAGCGTCTGGGCATGGACGTGGTGCTGGTATCCGGCCCGGTAACGCTGCCGGCACCGGCCGGGGTGACCCGCATCGCCGTGCGCAGCGCTGCGCAGATGCATCAAGCAGTGATGGCGCAGCTGCCCGGCACCGATGTGTTCGTGGCCACTGCCGCAGTCGCCGATTTCCGCCCCAGCCAGCCCAGCAGCAGCAAGATCAAGAAGCGCGACGACGGCGGCCTGACGCTGGAGCTGGTGCAGAACCCGGATATCCTGGCGCAGGTCGCGGCGCATTCCGAGCGCCCCTTCGTGGTCGGTTTTGCCGCAGAAACCCATGATGTGACGCATTACGCGCGCGACAAGCTGGAGCGCAAGCGACTGGACATGATCGCGGCCAACCGCGTCGGCCAGGAAGGCAGCGGCTTCGATGCCGACGCCAATGCACTGAGCCTGATCTGGCCCGGTGGCGGACGCGAGATCGCGATGGCATCCAAGGCCGAGGTGGCACGGCAATTGCTGCATGCCATCGCGCAACGCCTGCAGGAACGCGACCGATGAATCCGGACCCATCCCGGCACGCCCATCGCGGCGCGCTGGACGTCGAACTGAAACTGCTCGACCCACGCCTGGGCCGCGATTTTCCGCTGCCCGGCTACGCCACCGCCGGTGCCGCCGGACTGGATCTGCGCGCCATGCTGGAACAGCCCTTGTCGCTGCAACCCGACCAGACCGAACTGGTGCCCTCTGGTCTTGCGATCCATATCGGCGATCCGGGCTGGTGTGCACTGATCCTGCCGCGCTCGGGCCTGGGCCACCGCCACGGCCTGGTGCTGGGCAACCTCACCGGACTGATCGATGCCGATTACCAGGGCCCGCTGATGGTCAGTCTGTGGAACCGGAGCGACACCGCCTTTACCATCGAACCCGGTGACCGCATCGCGCAACTGGTGTTCATGCCGGTCGGGCGCGCACGTTTCACGCAGGTCGAGGATTTCCAGCGCAGTCAGCGCGGCGAGGGCGGCTTCGGGCATACCGGACTGCGTTGAGCGCGCCGCTGCGGCGTGCTGACGTTTCAGGGGGCATCAATGGCAAAGCACAAGAAAAACGTGGAACGCCCATCCATCCAGCTGCCACCGCAGGTGATGGCGGCCGTACTGGGTGTGATTGCCGCGCTCGCGCTGCTGGGCGGATTGGCGATCCTGTGGCAGGTCTGGCGCGCCTCCGATACCAGCGCCTCGCAGCCGCAGCTGGAGCAGCTGCGCGCCAGCCTGGCCAGCAGCCTGGAGCAGCGCATCGAAGGCCACCGCACGCGCATGGACGAGGCCGTGACCGATGCCTATCTGCGCGCCGATGCCGAAGCCCACGCCTTCGATGACGCTGCCAGGCGGCTACACGAAGCCTGGCCGGAACTGACCGACGTCACGCTCTACGATGCACAACTGGACGAAGCCTTCGGCGCCGACATGGCCGAACTGGGCTACGGCAAGCTCGCGCTGCTGACCGCCGCTTCCACCGAACGGCGCAGCGTCGCCGGCGTGATCGGCAGCGGCAATGCGCTGGCCCTGGGGCTGGCGGCGCCGGTGATGCGTGACGGTCTGGACGACGAGGGCGTCATCGCCATCGCCATCGGCCACCTGCCGCTGGACACGATCACCGCACCGGCCGACAGTGCCGCCCTGCCCGGCGGCGGCTACCTGGAACTGCGCAGCGGCCAGAGTGTGCTGGCCCAGCGCGGCGATGCCAGCCTGCGGCGCAACGCGCAGTACACCCCGGTTCCCGGCATTCCACTGCGGGTCGGCAGCGCCGCACCGGAATTCGTCTCGACCCTGCCGTACTCGGCCACCACCCAGCTGCTGATGGGCCTGGGCGCGCTGGGGCTGGGCGTGGTGCTGCTACTGAAACTGCGCAACACGCTGCTGCGCAAGGACGAGGCCGATGCGCCGCTGGAGACTTTCGCCGACACCCTCAAACAACTGAAAACCGCGCCCGGCGCCGAAGGCGATGCGACCGCCACCGGTGCCGCCGCAGCGGCAGCGAAACCTGCGGCCAAGCCGGCCGCGCCCAAGACCCCTGCGCTGGCGGTGGACCGCAGCATCTTCCGCGCCTATGACATCCGCGGCGTGCTCGGCAAAACCCTGGACGAAGGCATCGCCAGCCTGATCGGCCAGGCCATCGGCACCGTGATGGCCGAGCGCGGCTTGCAGGAAATCGTGGTCGGCCGCGATGGCCGCCTGTCCGGGCCGGACCTGTCCGAAGCCCTGATCGACGGCCTGCGTCTGGCCGGGCGCGATGTCATCGACATCGGTCTGGCGCCGACACCGGTGGTGTATTTCGCCAGCTACCAGCTCCAGACCGGCTCCTGCGTGGCGGTGACCGGCAGCCACAATCCGCCGGACTACAACGGCTTCAAGATCGTGCTCGGCGGCGAAACGCTCTCCGGCGATTCAATCGAG
This sequence comes from Denitratimonas organivorans, assembly GCF_037478135.1. Taxonomy (NCBI): domain Bacteria; kingdom Pseudomonadati; phylum Pseudomonadota; class Gammaproteobacteria; order Lysobacterales; family Lysobacteraceae; genus Denitratimonas; species Denitratimonas organivorans. The sequence goes on along the minus strand of NZ_JBBHDV010000012.1, from coordinate 16,360 downwards.
GATCTGTACTTCCGCATCGTCGACGGCCTGCTCGACCGCGAAGGCGGCGGCGGCCTGCAGAGCATGGATGTGGCGCCGGACTACCTTTCGCGCATCGCCAGCGACATCCAGCTTGAACGCCCGCTCAAGGTGGTCGTGGACGCCGGCAACGGCGTCGCCGGCGGCATCGCGCCGCAGGTGCTGGAAGCCATCGGTGCCGAAGTGATCCCGCTGTACTGCGAGGTCGATGGCGAGTTCCCCAACCACCATCCGGACCCGAGCAACCCGGACAACCTCGAAGACCTCAAGCACTTCGTCGACAAGTTCGAAGCCGACATCGGCCTGGCCTTCGATGGCGATGGCGACCGCCTCGGCGTGGTGACGCGCGAAGGTGAAATGATCTTCCCGGACCGCGTGCTGATGCTGTTCGCGCGCGACGTGCTCAGCCGCAACCCCGGCGCCACGATCATCTACGACGTGAAATGCACCGGCCATCTGGCCGGCCAGATCCTGCGCAATGGCGGCAGCCCGATCATGTGGAAGACCGGGCACTCGCTGATCAAGGCCAAGATGATCGAAACCGAGGCCGAGCTGGCGGGCGAAATGAGCGGCCATTTCTTCTTCCGCGAACGCTGGTTCGGGTTTGATGACGGCATCTACTCGGCCGCACGCCTGCTGGAAATCCTCGCCGCCGACGACCGCAGCCCGCAGGAAATCTTCGACGAACTACCCAAGGGCGCCAGCACGCCGGAACTGAAGGTGGAGATGGAGGAAGGCGCGCACTACGCCTATATCGGCAAGTTCGCCGCCGCCGCGCATTTCGAAGGTGCGAAGATTTCCACCATCGACGGCATCCGCGCCGACTGGCCGGATGGTTGGGGTCTGGTGCGCTGTTCCAACACCACGCCCTCGCTGGTGCTGCGCTTCGACGCCGACAGCGAAGATGCGCTGGAACGGATCAAGAACACCTTCCGCGAACAATTGCTCGCCGTGGATTCGGGCCTGAACCTGCCGTTCTGAGGCCCGCCCGGCATGCCGAAGCATGGGCCGCATCCAAGCGGCCACACATGCTATGAATCATCCATAGGTTGGCGGTGAGCACAGCGAACCCCAACGCCGGGAACCGCCCGCCACCGTGAAGCACATACGCGGGTGGTGACACACAGGATCTCGGGCATCGCTGCGCTTAGCCCGACCCGCGACCATGCATCTGGCGGGCCTTCACGTGTGCTGCACATGGTTTCGCCGCGCCAGCCCGGCACCCGCAAATGAATCACCCGGCCCGCACGCCGATCAATCCGCGCTGGAATCCCCCATCACCGCCTGGCACTGCGCGCGTACCGCACGCGCATCGTCCAGTGCGGCCTGGTGATCGCTGCGGCCATCTTCCAACCAGTCGAACACAAGCATCACCTGCGCGCAGGCTTCTTCCGACTGGCCGCGCCGCTGCGCCAAGGTGGCGCGGTAGATCTGCGCCTGGGCCTGCAACAGGGTCGGGGTGTCGGCGCTGCGGTCCTGATCGAACATCGCCAGCAGGCGCGCGGCGGAGGCATCGTCACCGATGCCCAGATGGATACCGGCCAGTGCCACGCGCACCTGCTGCCGGCCTTCAGGGTCATCAGCAAAGTGCTGCCCGATCCCGTCCACCGCGCGTTGCAACACCGCACGCGCACTGTCATCGCCAGGCCGCGCACCGCTGAACATTTGCGCCAGATATTCGCTCACCGCATGCGAATGCTGCGCCTGGCGCCGTGCCGCGTCGCGCTCGGCGGTGATCTGCTGCGCACGCCAGACCACACCGGCCAGACCGGCACCCAGCGCCAGCGCGATCGCCGCCAGCGTCACCGCCACCAGCCAGTGGCGGCGCAGCCATTTGCCGCTGCGGTACTGCCAGCTCTGGCGCCGCGCCAGCACCGGGCGATCACTCAGATGACGCCGCACATCCTGCGCCAGCGCCTCGGCACTGGCATAGCGTGCCGCCGGATCACGCTGCAGCGCCTTGGCCGCGATCGCATCCAGATCGCCCTGCAGCAAGGCCGGTTCCAGCGCTGGCGCCACCCTGTCGCTCGCTGCCCGGCTCACGCGCGGCGCATCGACATTGCTTACATGATCGATATACCCGGCCCAGTTGCCGTCGAAACGCGGATGCGGTGAGCGTCCGCACAGCAGCAGATACAGCAAGGCGCCCAGTGCATAGACATCGGTGCGCGTGGTCACCGGCTCGCCACGAAGCTGCTCGGGCGCGGCGAATTCCGGGGTCAGTGCGATGTGCCGGGTGCTGCCGCGCTGGGCATCGGAAGCCAGCAGCTTGGCGATGCCGAAATCCAGCAGCTTGACGCTGTCATCGGCCGCTACCCGGATGTTGCCGGGCTTCAGATCGCGATGCACCACCAGCGCCGCATGCGCATACGACAGCGCATCGCAGATCGCCATGAACACCGCCAGACGGCGTGCCAGTGATGGGCGCTCGTTGGCCAGCCACAGGTCCAGCTCGCAGCCCTCGGCCAGCTCCATCACCAGCCAGGGTTGGCCATCGGGCAGCACACCGCCATCGATCAGGCGCGCGATGCCGGGATGATCCAGCCGCGCCAGCATGCGCCGTTCGCGTTCCAGCTGTTCCTTGAAGCGCGGATCGTTGCCGCGCAGCAGCTTGATCGCCACGCGCTTGTCGAACGCCCCGTCGGCGCGCTCGGCCAGGTACACCGTGCCCATGCCGCCCTGGCCGATCTTTTCCAGCAGGCGCCAGGCGCCGGCGCGCAATCCGCCGCGGTTGGTCGTGTGCTCGCGCGTGAGCTCTTCGGCCAGCCCGCCCAGTGCCGGCAACTGCGCATCGTCGGCCAGTGCGCGGCGCAGATCGGCAACCAGATCCGGGTGGATTTCCGCACACAGCGCCAGAAACCGCTCACGCCCCGCACCCTCCAGCTCCAGCGCACGGTCGATCAGTGGCTCAAGTCGGGCGAAACGGGCTTTGAGGGCATCGTTCACAGCAGGCACCGGACGGGTCCAGCGACCAATTGTGCGCCGGTGGGGTGGAGATTCCCAATGATTGCACGCGTTCAGACCTTGCCCACTGCGCCTGTTGTCGACGCCGCCGCAGGCAATGCAAGGGCCCATCGCGCAACTGCGGCCACCTCATCACCAGGTGGAAAACCCTGCCGCTTCACCGATGCGGTACCAGAGGCGGCGCAGCAGCGCGTCGTCCTGGTAGTGCGCGTAGGTGGTGCTGAAGCGGCGTCCGGGTTCGTTCGTCCAGTTCAGCTCGAACCAGTGCAGCGCGTCGTCGATGGCCGGGTGCCCGGCGCCCGCGACCAGCTGCATGCTGGTTTCCAGATTGAGGTTGTCCAGATTGCGGCGGGTGAAGTTGGCCGAACCTGCGATCAGCGTGGTGTCGTGCCGGCCGCGATGCAGCAGCAGCTTGGCATGGCATTGTTCGCCGTGGGTGTCGCACCAGCGCACCGGAATACCGGCGGCGACCAGTTCGCGCGCGACCTGGCGATTGGGCACGCCGTTCTTCTTGCGACCGAAGGCGTCCTCGTTCGGATCGAGCAGCACGCGCACATTGACACCGCGCGCATGGGCGGACTTCAACGCGGCGATCAGGCCGCGATGGGCGAGGTAGAACACCGCGACATCCAGCGCGTCGCCGGGCGCGGCACGGTCGGTGGTGTCGATCAGTGCGCGTGCAATCGCAGCTTCGGTCAGCACCCGCAGGCGTGGTCCTGCGGAAACCGGTGGCGCGTTCGCAGCCGGCAAACCGTGCAGCGGCACGCCGGAAAACGCTGCGACCGCCGCTTCACTTTGCAGCAGATCCAATGCCGCCGCACCAGAAAAACGCAGCGCGATATTGCCGTGCGCGCTGCTGGCATCGTGCGGATTGGCCGAGGCCACCAGCGCCTGCCAGCCCGTACCCTGATCCACGATCAGCGTCTTGCGGTGGTTGGCGCGGAAGTTCGGCAGTGCCAGCCAGCTTCGCAACGTGATCTTTTCGGCCGCGAAAGGATTGGGCAGCCAGCCGCCGGCAGCACGGTTGCCAAGCCAGGCGCAGCACAGCGCCCACGGCCCGGACCAGGCCGGATTGGAGGCACGCAACGCGGCAAGATCGGTCTGGATCACCTGCGCGCCGGCCATTTGCAGCGCTTCAAGATGCGGAGACGCCACGCCACCGTAGACGGTGTTGATCGGGTCGGTAACGACGATCACGCGCAGGCCCGGCACCTGCGCCATGCGCGCCAGCAATGCCCGGCTCAATTCGCCGCTCAATGGCCGCAGGATCGCGCTTTCCGCGCCGGCGAAATCGTTGAACAGGAACATGTCCAGCACGATCAGCCTTTCCGCCTGCGCGATCATCGCGAACGCGGCATCGAAGATCGCCTGCTCGCTGTGACGGCTGCCGGCGGCATCGACGAAGGTCAGATCAGCCAGGAACGATACCTCCTGCGCAGCCCGCCACGGTCCGGTCACATCCACGCCCGGCGGCAACGGCTTGTACGTCTGCCACAGCGCACTGCCCAGCCACACCAGACCCAGCGCGAACAGGATTTTCAGCCAGCGACGGGATCGGAACACGCGGCGCTCTCGTACGGGGATGAAGGATTCAGCATGCCACGGCGGAAGGCTCGGCACGCAGCCGGCGTTGCTACACTGCACAGTCCTTTCGCCCACTCACTGCGTCACCATGACCAAGACCCGCATCCTCACCGGCATCACCACCACCGGCACCCCGCATCTGGGCAATTACGTGGGTGCGATCCGACCGGCGGTGGAGGCCAGCCGCGATGCGCAGACCGATGCGTTCTTCTTCCTGGCCGACTACCACGCACTGATCAAATGCGACGATCCGGCCCGGATCGAGCGCTCGCGCCTGGAAATCGCCGCGACCTGGCTGGCGGCGGGGCTGGATCCCGAACGCGTCACGTTCTACCGCCAATCAGATATCCCGCAGATTCCCGAACTCACCTGGCTGTTGACCTGCGTCACCGCCAAGGGCCTGATGAATCGCGCGCATGCCTACAAGGCCAGCGTCGATGCCAATCTGGCGCAGAACGAAGACCCCGATGCCGGCATCACGATGGGCCTGTACAGCTATCCGATCCTGATGGCGGCCGACATCCTGATGTTCAACGCGCACAAGGTGCCGGTCGGGCGTGACCAGATCCAGCACATCGAAATGGCGCGCGATGTGGCGGCGCGTTTCAACCACCTGTTCGGCAAGGGACGCGAGTTCTTCGTGCTGCCCGAGGCCCTGGTCGAGGAACAGGTCGCGACGCTGCCCGGGCTGGACGGGCGCAAGATGTCCAAGAGCTACGACAACACCATCCCCTTGTTTGAAGGCGGCGCGAAGAAGCTGAAGGAAGCGATCAGCCAGATCGTCACCGACTCCACCGCGCCGGGTGAACCGAAGGATCCGGACAGCAATGCGCTGGCAACGTTGTTCCAGGCGTTTTCCGATGCCGAAGACACCGTCACCTACCGCGCTGCACTGAGCGCTGGGCTGTCCTGGGGCGAGGCCAAGCAGCGTCTGTTCGCGCGCATCGACGGGCAACTGGCGCCGATGCGCGAGCGCTACGAGGCACTGATCGCAAAGCCGGCCGAGATCGAGGAAGTTTTGCAGACCGGCGCGGCAAAAGCGCGTGCGGTCGCCGCGCCGCTGCTGGAGGAATTGCGCGAAGCGGTCGGGCTGCGTTCGTTCAACCGCGTGGCCCAGACTGTGGCTGGTGACGACAAAACCGCGCCTGCGGCCAGCAAACCGCCGCTCTTCAAGCAGTACCGCGAGGCCGATGGCCAGTTCCATTTCAAGCTGCTCGATGCCGATGGTCGCCTGCTGCTGCAAAGCCCGGGCTATGCCTCGCCGCGCGAGGCCGGGCAACGCGTCGCAGCGCTGAAGGCCGATGCCGCCAACGCCTCGCTGCTGCCGGGCGAACAGCTGGGCGAAGGGGTCGAGCTGACCGCTGTGCATGCCGCGCTGGCGCGTTTTTCCGAGGACTGATGCGATGGCTTATCTGAGTGTGATCCTGTTCTTCCCGTGGTTCGCTGTGGTCGGCGCCTGGTTCATGTTGTTCCCGCGCAGACCCGGCGGCGCGGTGCGTCGCCTGTTCGAACTGGCGACGCTGGCCGTGGCGCTGGTGCTGAGCATCTGGGCGATGCTGTGGGGCATCGAGCATGGCGACCCCAGCGCCGGCCCCATCTGGAAGCAGGTGCTGGCCACACTGCTGGCCTACGGCGCCTTTCTCGGCGTGATCCTGCTGGCCTGGCCGCTACGCAGCGCCCTGCTGCGCAGCAAGTAATCGCCGCCGCCTGCCACATCTTTTTCAGAATCAGGAAACACCATGTCCCCGTTTCACGGCATCCACACCATCGACACCGGCTTCCACCGCCCGCAGTTCGATGCGGCCTATCTGGTGGTGGAAAACGGCCGCGGCGCGTTCATCGACAGCGGCACCTCGCATTCGGTCCCGGCCCTGCTGGCCGCCGTTGCCGACGCCGGACTGAATCCGGCCGATATCGACTGGCTGATCCTGACCCATGTGCATCTGGACCACGCCGGTGGCGCCGGTGCACTGTTGCAGCATCTGCCCAACGCGCGCGTGGTGCTGCACCGGCGCGGCGCACCGCACATGATCGATCCGGCCAAGCTGATCGCCGGCGCCACCGCGGTCTATGGCGAAGAGGAAGTGACGCGCAGCTACGGGCGGATCGTGCCGATTCCCGCAGAGCGCGTGGACATCGCCGATGAAGGCCACGTCGTGGATCTGGCCGGCCGCGCGCTGCTCTGTCTGGATACGCCCGGCCACGCCGCACACCACATCAGCATCTGGGACGAAAAAAGCCGCACCGTCTTCAGCGGCGATACCTTCGGTATTTCCTACCGCGAACTGGATTCGGAAAACGGTCTTTTCATCTTCCCGACCACCACGCCGGTGCAGTTCGACCCGCCCACGCTGAAGGATTCGATCCGGCGCCTGATCGCGTTGCAACCGGACGGCATCTGCCTGACCCACTACGGCCGCATCGGCGATGTGGAACGCCACGCCACCACTTTGATCGAACAGATCGATGCAATGGTCGAACGCGCCCTGGCCTGCGCCGACGCCCCCGACCGCCATGCCGCACTGGTTGCCGCGCTGGACGATCTCTACATACCGCGTGCCGCCGCGCACAGCGGCCAGAGCAGCGAACAGGTGCGCGAACTGCTGCACATGGATATCGAACTCAATGCCCAGGGCCTGGGTGTGTGGCTGGACCGGCAGCAGCGGCGCGCCGCAAGACCGTCATCATGATGCACTGATGATGTGATGCGGTGCGATCCTGCAATCGAGGCCCGATATGCGCACCACCATCGATATCCCCGAACGCGAACATCAGCTGTTCAGCAGCCTTGCGCGTGAGCAGGGCACCACGCTGGGCAAACTGCTGGTGGAGCTGGCGCATCGTGGCTTGCGCGCGCCGGCGCAGGGCATCGAAGACAACAGGAGCCATTACCCGGTGGATCCGGACACGGGGCTGGGCATATTCCGCTCCGGCCGCCCGGTCGGGCCGGACGACGTGCGCGCCGTACTGGATGAGACGCCTGAATGAGCCGTCGCCTGTTGCTGGACGCGAACATACTCGTCGCCCTGTTCGATGCCGACCACATCCACCATGCCCGTGTGCGCGAATGGTTCCTGCGGCATGGTGACGGATTTGCCACCTGCCCCATCGTCGAAGGCGCGCTGGTGCGCTCGATTGCCCGCCTCGAAGGCCGGGATGGGTTCGCCATCGCGGCACGGGAACTGGAGAAACTGGCCGCCGACCCGCGCCATGCCTTCTGGCCCGACGCGCTGCCCTATACGCAGGTACGCCGCCATGGCGTACTCGGACACAGCCAGGCAACGGACGCCTACCTGGCCCAGCTCGCGCGCTATTTCGAAGGCGGCATCGCCACGATGGATCGCGGTCTGGCGGCCCTGCATGACGATGTGGCGATGTGGATCGGCTGATCTTTGCCACGCTGGAATGAAAGCCGGACGACGACCACATCCGCTACCGACCCGGACGCAGTGCGAGACAAAACTACGCAGGACCAGAAACAACAACGCCCCGGCAGATCCCTCCGCCGGGGCGTTTTCATGCACTAATCGCAGGCTGCGATCAGAAGCGGAAGTTGACCGCCACGCCGTACACCAGCGGGTTCACGTCGACCTTGCCGATCTCGGCGCCATTGAGCTTCACCTTGGCGTCGATGTCGATGTAGCGCACATCGGCCACGATGTCCCAGTTCTTGCCTACCTGGAACAGCAGGCCGGCCTGCGCCGCCAGACCCCAGGAGTTCTCGATGCCGACCTTGGTGCCGGCGATCGGGCCCTTGGTTTCCTCGTCGTAGGTCCAGGTGTAGTTCACGCCGGCGCCCAGGAACGGGTTCACCTTGGCATCCGGGGCGAAGTAGTACTGCAGCGACAGGGTCGGCGGCAGGTGGGTGAATTCGACGGCCGGATCGCCGTTGAGGCTGACTTCGTGCTTGAACGGCAGCGCCGCCAGCAGTTCCACCGCCAGGTTCGGCGACAGGTGGTAGCCGAAGGCGATCGTGGGCTTGATATCGGAATCGATCGTGGCATCCAGGGTGCCGGCCAGCGTGCCGCTGTTGGACTTGGGATCGACGTTGTGGGCGCCGACACGGACAAACCAGCTGTCGTTGGCGCTGGCAATGCTCGGGACCAGGATTGCGGCAGCCAGGGCAGCGGCCAGCAGATGACGATGGGACATGGAGAAACTCCTTTTTCTTGTGGGGGTGAATCGGGGGCAGTCAGTGTCCTTCCCGACCCGCGGAGTCTGTTTGATCCCAGTCAACTGCCCGCTGTACGGCGAAATGGCAGCTAATAAAGTGTTCAGCCTGATCCTGTTTGGCACCCTGCTTCACAACGGTTCGACTCAGTGCGAAGATCCGCCGGTTTCCACAGCAGGGGCCGCCAGCGCGCGTTCCAGCAACGCCGCCAGACGCGCGGCCGCCAATACCACGCGCTGCTCCGCGAACGGGCGATGGGCTTCCAGATATCCGGCAGGCAGGCGCCCGGGCCGGGCCGGATAGACGCCCGGCACGTCCAGCACCGCACACGATTCACCGGCCCAGGCCGCCACCTGCATCGTGGACACCTGCGCCTGTGCCACCTGCGGCGCGAGCCTTTCACGCCACTGCCGCATCCTCAGTCCGGCGCTGTTGAGCAGGTGGAAATCCCAGACCGCATGCAGGTTGCTGCCCTTGCCGTCGATATTCACCTGGAAGCGGTTGCCACCACGATCGCCACGGTTGCCGGCGTGCATCGGCTGATGCACATCACCGGTGAAATGCACGACGAATTTCAGCGCCTCGCGCCGGACTTCCAGCGGTTGCGACACATCGGCCAGCACATCGCGATAACGCTCCAGCGCCGCGATGATGCAGGCACCTTCCGGGCAGTCACGCGCGGGCTGGTAGTCACAACTGTGCAACGGGAAATTGACGTAATGGAACGGTGCGGTGAAACGGTATTCCGGCTGTTCGCGGATCTCATCGGCCCACGCGGCGATGGTGCCCAGATCGGCGTCAGGCTCATCCGCCAGCAGCATATCGACCTGCGCACGCGCGTCCTCCGACAGTTGTTCCTGCGCCAATAGACCCACCAGCCGGTGCCCGAAGCCGGACCACGCCTGCACCGGCGCGGACGCCAGCATCGTCAACGCCGCCATCACCATCACCGCCACTGTGCTGCGCATCGCCATCCCGTCCGTGGAAGAACAAAGCCGCCATCCTAGCCGGCGACGATGGCGGAATGTCGCGTGCGCGGGAACGGCAGTCATGCGTGGTGACGTTTCAAGCACGGCTGGCGGTATCGCCCGGCGCCGCAGGTTATGTAAGCGCGCCGGATTGTTCTTCGAGCAACGATGCCCGAAGACATCCAAACCGGCCTGCACCTGCCCCGCACAGGGCACTGGCGACCGCTCGCCACCTTCCGTACCATACGGCACAGTACGCTAGTTTGGCCCACCCCATCGCGCGCCTTCGCGCCGCATCCGGAGACCGTCATGAGCACCAGCTTCACCCCCCCCGTGGAAGACATCCGCTTCGTGCTGAACCATCTGATCGACCTGCCCGCGATCCAGGCCCTGCCCGGCCAGTCGGAACTGGGCGGCGAGCTGATCGATGCGGTGCTGGACGAAGCCGGCAAGTTCACCGCACAGGTATTGGCCCCGCTCAATCGCGGCGGCGACATCCACGGCAGCCAGTGGAAGGATGGCGAAGTCACCACCGCGCCCGGTTTCCGCGACGCCTACCGGCAGTTCTGCGAGGCCGGCTGGAACTCGCTGCCGTTCCCCACCGACTGGGGCGGTCAGGGTCTGCCGAACGTGGTCTCCAGCCCGGTGTCGGAAATGCTGATGGCGGCCAATCTGTCGTTCTCGCTGTGCCCGATGCTGACGGCCGGCGCGGTGTCGGCGCTGGTGCTGGTGGGTTCGGATTATCTGAAGCAGACCTACCTGCAGAAGATGATCGAAGGCCGCTGGACCGGCACCATGAACCTGACCGAGCCGCAGGCCGGTTCGGACCTGTCACTGGTGCGCACCCGTGCGGTGCCCGAGGGCGACCACTACCGCCTGTTCGGGCAGAAGATCTTCATCACCTTCGGCGAGCATGATTTCACCGAAAACATCGTGCATCTGGTGCTGGCGCGCCTGCCGGATGCGCCCGAGGGTGTGAAGGGCATTTCGCTGTTCGTGGTGCCCAAGTTCCTGGTCAACGCCGACGGCTCGCTGGGCGAACGCAACGATGTTCGCTGTGCCTCTCTGGAGCACAAGCTCGGCATCCACGGCAGCCCGACCGCGGTGCTGGCTTTTGGTGAAAAGGACGGAGCGCTCGGCTATCTCGTCGGCGAGGCCAACCGTGGTCTGGAATACATGTTCATCATGATGAACGAGGCCCGCTATGCCGTCGGCGTGCAGGGCATCGCCATCGGCGAACGTGCCCGGCAGCAGGCCAGCGCCTACGCGCATGAGCGCATGCAGGGCCGGGATCTGGCCAATCCGCGCGGCCCCACCGTGCCTATCGCCCGGCATCCGGACGTGCGCCGCATGCTGCTGACGATGCGCGCGATCACCGAGGCCAACCGCGCCTTGTCGATGCATCTGGCCGCCCTGCTCGACCTCGGCCATGCCGGCAACAAGGAGGCCCAGGCGATGGCCGAATTCCTCGTGCCGATCCACAAGGGCTGGGCCACCGATGCCGCGGTGGAAGTCACCAATCTGGGCATTCAGGTGCACGGCGGCATGGGCTTCATCGAGGAAACCGGCGCCGCACAGCACATGCGCGATGCACGCATCACGTCGATCTATGAAGGCACCACCGCGATCCAGGCCAACGACCTGATCGGCCGCAAGCTGGCACGCGATGGCGGCACCGTGGCCACCGCGCTGGCCAAACAACTGCGCGCCACCGTCGATGCGCTGGCCGGCAGCGACGACGCCGACATCAAAGCCATCCACGCACGGCTGCAGGCGGCGGTCACTGATTACGAAACCTCGGCGGTGCATATCGCCACCCACTACGTCAGCCACCCGCTCGACGTGCACGCCGCCTCGGTGCCGTTCCTGCACCTGTGCGGCATCGTCTGCGGCGGCTGGCAGATGGCCCGCGCCGCCGAAGCGGCACGCCGTCTGCTCGATGCCGGCCAGGGCGATGCAGCCTTCCTGACTGCCAAGCTCAAGACCGCCCGCTTCTACGCCGACCACCTGCTGACCCGCGTGCGCGGCCTGCGCGAAGTGGTGCTGGCAGGCGCCAGCGCCGTGGTGGAGTTTCCCGAAGACCGCCTCTGAGCGAGACAACCCCGCCGCGTCGGGCGACAATCCGTAACATGCAACGGCGGCCGGACCTCCCGGCCGCCATTTTCGTGTCCGCCTTCCGTCCTTGCCCGTCAGTTCGAAACCCCCATGCATACCGCCCTGCACCGCCTGTCGATCACGCTGGATGATGTCAGCCCTGCGGTGCATCGCGATCTCGTCGTTCCTTCGAACCTGCGCCTGGACCAGCTGCACCAGGTGCTTCAAACGGTGATGGGCTGGGACGACAGCCACCTGCACATGTTCATCGTGGAATCCGGTCAGGATGTGCTGCGTTACGGCGCTCCCGATCCGGATTTCGAAGACTTCGGCATGCCGGTCAAGACAGAGAACCGATACACCCTGGAACAGTTGGCACCAGCAGCCGGCAGCGGTTTCGACTACTGGTACGACTTCGGTGACGACTGGCATCACAGCATCGAAGTCACTGCCGTGATGGACGCCGCGTCGCTGGAAGCGGGTGAAGGCATCCATTGCATTGCGGCACAGGGCGCCTGTCCGCCGGAAGATTGTGGCGGCCCTCCCGGTTACACACATCTGCTCGAGTGCTTGCGCGACCCCGCCCATCCCGAACACCGTGATGCAAAGCGATGGGTCGGCGGCCCGTTCGATCCGGACGTCGTCGATCTTGACCAGATCAACCGCAACCTCGCTGCTCTGGCGGCCGCCTTCACCGCCGCGCGTATAGCCCACGCCAATCGCCCGGCCACCCGCCGCTCCCGCACCGCTCAGGTCACCGCGCGCAGGAGCACTGGCCGGGCAACGGCGGCGCCTGCCCTGATGCTGGAGCCCCTTCTCGCATCCGAGTTCATCACGTACTACCGGGGCATCCTGCTCGACATCGCCGGGCCGCCCGGAAAGCGGCGGAACGTCATCGAACACCTGATTCACGCACGCAATCTGCTGGCGCGTGAGCCCGAACGACTGGCGGCGACGCTGGAGCGCCTGCGCGGCACCGACGAAAATCCCCATGAAGACGTGATCGACGCGCTACAGGATTTCCGCGCCCAACGCTGGATCTATCTGCGCGACACCCGCAGCCACTCGATCTTCCTGGAACCGGATGGCAGCGCCGCGTATGGCGTACTCGGCCTGACCCAGCGCATCCGCGAGATCAGCGGCGGTTCCGGCGTTGTGGTCACGGCCGCACTGCTGAACTTCCGCGGCTGCATCATCTGCGATGGCCTGATCGCCACCGGCGCCACCCTGGGCCCCGGCATCCGCCGCGACTACACCGCACAACTGGCCCAGGCACGAGCGGACGGGCGCTATTCCACCACCGCACTGTTTCCCCGGACTCAGGGCGACTGAAATATCCGCGCTGGGCGGCAGCCGCAGCTCAACTGCGCAGGGCCGCAATGATCGCGCGCACATGCTGCCGCAGCGGTTCGGGCAGGGCGAGATAGGGGCGCTGGAGGTCGGCAAGTGCATCTATCTGCGCTTGCCCTACCCCGCTCGCAACGGCGGACTGGAGCGGGCGTTCATCGAGTGGGCGGATAGCGATGCTGGCGTCGCGGCCTTCTGCAAGGTGCATGAGCAGCGCCATGATTTCATCCGGCTGCGCTATGTCAAAAACGATGGGATGGCGGCCAGCTACAGTCCGGACTTCGTGGTGCGGGTCAGTGATCGCGTGTATCTGGTGGAGACGAAAGCCCAGCAGCAGATACTTCACCCCAACGTGCAACGAAAGTTGCGGGCAGCTGCGGCATGGTGTGAGCGGATCAATGCCATACCGGGCGATCTGCGCAACGGGCTGGAATGGCATTACGCGCTGGTGGGTGAGGATGTGTTTTTCGAATGGCGTCAGCGCGGCGCCCGGCTTGCCGATCTGCTGGATTTCGCACGGGTGCGAACGTCCGGCAGAGAGTCTCAACAGAAACTGCGGCTTTGACTCTGTGACCGGTGCATAGCCACCCGAATCAGTGCTTCACATCCGGATCCGAACCAGCCGACGGTCGCGGCGGAAAGCGGATCACGGTGGCTCCGGTGTTGGGTGGCAGCTGTGGCCGCACCCAGAGCACGGGCACGTCCCTGGGCGGCGGCGGCTCGTACATGCTGCGCTCCTGCGCCGCCAGGGCTTCTTCCAGCGGCTCGACGGTGTCGTCCTCGTCTTCCCAGCTGTAACGCTTGCGCGCTGGTGGTGGATCGCGCCGGAACCAGAGCAGCGCCGCCAGCACGCCACAGACGGCGCCACTCATATGCGCCTCCCAAGAAATCTGCGGGTCACCCGGCAGCACCGTCAGCAACATGCCGCCATACAGGAAGAAGGCGATCATCGCGGCCGCGATGGCCGGGCGATCACGGCGCAGCAGGCCCAGCACGAACAGGAAGAACATCAGGCCGTGCGACAGGCCGCTGGCGCCCAGATGACTGGATTCGCGCCCGATCAACCAGATGCCCAGCCCCGAGCCGAGCCAGATCAGCGCCACAGCGGGCCTGGCGGCACGTGGATAGATCGAGATGGTCAGCGTTCCCAACACCAGCAACGGCAGGGTGTTGTTGATTAGATGGCCAATTGAGCCGTGCAATACCGGCGCGGTCAACACGCCCACCAACCCCAGCACGGTGCGCGGATGCACGCCCAGCGCCGAGAACGAGGTCCCCAGCCAGGTTTCGATCATCTTGATCCACCACAGCACCGCGATGAAGCCGGCACTGATCAGCAGGCCGCTGACAAAGCGTTTGCGGTCGCGCCGCGCCTGCGCTTTCGGATCGATCGAAGGATCGTGCAAAGGGATATCCATCGCCCATGGATGCGGGCGATGGGCGGTGGTGTCAAGGCTTGACGGCTTTCCCGGGCAGGAAGCCGATCATCCACACTGGCTGGCAGCGGTGTCAGGCCACCGCCAGAGCGGATGACCTTCCGGCCTCAGGGCGAGTCGGAAGGCTTTCCACCGCCTTCGTCGCGGGGCGTAATCAGCACGCTGGCGATCATCGACGCTGCGATCGCCACCGCCACCACCACCAGCGCCGCCCCGATCGGGATATGCCAGATGTCGGCGATCAGCATCTTGGCGCCGATGAAGATCAGCACCGTTGCCAAGCCGTACACCAGAAGATGGAACTTGTCGGCCATCCCGGCGAGCAGGAAGAACAGCGCGCGCAGGCCGAGCACTGCAAACACGTTCGAGGTCAGCACGATGAACGGGTCGTCGGTGATGGCAAAAATGGCCGGGATCGAATCCACCGCGAAGATCACGTCGGTGATGCCGATCATCACCACCACCACGAACAGAGGGGTGAACCAGCGGGTGCCGTGCTCACGGATCGTGAAGCGGGTGCCGTGGTAATCCGAGGTGATAGGAAACCGCTTGCGGATCCAGTTCAGCAGCGGATTGGCGCCCACGTCCATTTCCTCGCCCGCACCCCACAGCATCTTGACCCCGGTGAACACCAGGAATGCGCCGAAGATGTAGAGCACCCAATGGAACTGCTGGATCAGCGCGGCACCGATGAAGATCAGGATGGCGCGCAACACGATCGCACCAATGATGCCGAAGATCAGCGCTCGCTGTTGCTGCACCGGCGGCACCGCGAAGTACGTGAACAGCATCAGGAAGACGAAGATGTTATCGACCGCCAGCGCCTTTTCCACCAGATAGCCGGTGAAGAACTGCAGCGCAATATGTTTGGCCTCCTCAGGTGGCATGACCCCGTTCAGGTACCACCACAGGCCGAGGTTGAACAGCAGTGCCAGCGCAATCCAGCCGGCGCTCCACCACAGCGCTTCACGGGTGTCGACCTTGTGGGGGCCTTTGCTCTTCATCATCAGCAGATCGACCGCCAGCGCCACGACAACGACGACGCTGAAGCCGATCCACATCAGAGGGGTACCAATGGTATGCATTGCTGCTCTCCGGAAAGGGGTTCACCCCCGACGCGATGCGGTCGGAGCCCAAATTCCAGGCACACCTCCGCCGTCGTCGGCGAAGGTCTTGCTCGCACCGGGCCCTTGGGACCTGGTACCTGCCGCACCGGGATCGCATGACGATCCGTGATGACGATACGACAGCGAAGAGCTACTCCCCTTCAGGGTTCCGGCACGAAAAGCCGGAAAGGCGTGACTTATGGCATGGGATTTGAGGCGCGTCAAGCGCGTGTTAGCGTTTTTGCACTTACTTTGGCAATTTTCCGGAGAGCTGCTCAGGTCGGGCTCATGCGCTCGCGCCGTCCAGACAATATGCCCGCTCGCATCGTTGAAGCCGGTCGGTGGATGTTCTGGAGAATGCGGATACGTTATGCGCCTCTGGCGCGAACAGTTCGATCCGCAAAGCCGGTGTGAGGAAACAGAAGCGCTGCAAACTTCCCTCTCGAATCACGGCTGTTCGCGAAAGCAGTCGGTGCCTACGCACTGACTCAGAGTGAGCCTGCGACGTCCAGACCTCGCCGTGCGCTCTCCCCATCCTGATATTTCTTTCGAGCAAAGAAAAGCCCCCGACGAATGTCGGGGGCTTTGTTATAAAACCCTGGCGATGACCTACTCTCGCATGCGCGGGGCACACTACCATCGGCGCGTCTGCGTTTCACTTCCGAGTTCGGG
>NZ_JBBHDV010000011.1:0-127850 GCF_037478135.1 Denitratimonas organivorans | reverse complement strand
CGTTGGCCACGATGGCGCGCAGCGGGGCTTCCAGCGCACGGCGGGTGATGGCGATGCCCAGGTTCTGGTCTTCGTTGATGCCCTTCAGGCCTTCGATCGCCTTGAGCGAGCGGATCAGCGCCACGCCACCGCCGGGGACCACGCCTTCTTCCACCGCTGCACGGGTAGCGTGCAGGGCGTCTTCGACGCGCGCCTTCTTTTCCTTCATTTCCACTTCGGTGGCGGCACCGACCTTGATCACTGCCACGCCGCCCGCCAGCTTGGCCACGCGTTCCTGCAGCTTCTCGCGGTCGTAGTCCGAAGAGGTTTCCTCGATCTGCGCCTTGATCTGGCCGATGCGCGACTGGATCAGCTCGGCTTCGCCAGCGCCGTCGATGATGGTGGTGTTTTCCTTGGTGATGACGACGCGCTTGGCGCGGCCCAGATCGTTGATCGTGGCCTTCTCAAGCTGCAGGCCGACTTCCTCGGAGATCACGGTGCCGTTGGTCAGCACGGCGATGTCGCCCAGGATGGCCTTGCGGCGGTCACCGAAGCCCGGCGCCTTGACGGCGGCGACCTTGACGATGCCGCGGATGGTGTTGACCACCAGCGTTGCCAGGGCCTCGCCTTCCACTTCTTCAGCCACGATCAGCAGCGGCTTGCCGGCCTTGGCCACGCCTTCCAGCACGGGCAGCAGCTCGCGCACGTTGGAGATCTTCTTGTCGTGGATGAGGATGAACGGGTCGTCGAATTCGACCTGCTGGCTCTGCTGGTTGTTGATGAAGTACGGGCTCAGGTAGCCGCGATCGAACTGCATGCCTTCGACCACGTCCAGCTCGTTCTCAAGGCCCGAGCCTTCCTCGACCGTGATCACGCCTTCCTTGCCGACCTTCTTCATCGCATCGGCGATGATGGTGCCGATGGATTCGTCGGAGTTGGCCGAGATGGTGCCGACCTGGGCGATGGCCTTGTCGTCGGCGGTGGGCTTGGAGAGGTTCTTCAGCTCGCCGACGGCGGTCTTGACGGCCTGGTCGATGCCGCGCTTCAGGTCCATCGGGTTGATGCCGGCGGCCACGGCCTTCAGGCCTTCCTGGATGAAGGCCTGGGCCAGCACGGTGGCGGTGGTGGTGCCGTCACCGGCCACGTCGGAGGTCTTGGAAGCGGCTTCCTTGACGATCTGCGCGCCGAGGTTTTCCAGCTTGTCGGCCAGTTCGATTTCCTTGGCGACCGAAACGCCGTCCTTGGTGATCGTCGGCGAACCGAAGCTCTTTTCCAGCACGACGTTGCGGCCCTTCGGGCCCAGGGTGGTCTTGACCGCATTGGCCAGGGTGTTCACGCCGCGAAGCAGGCGCGCACGCGCGTCTTCGCCGAAACGGATGTCTTTAGCTGCCATGTTTGTAGCTCCAGATATATGGGGATGTTGGGAAATCGCCAGCGGCGACTTGAAACGCGATGGCGGGTGCCGGATGCGGCGCTACCGCGGCAGCCAGTGACTGCCCGTGCGGCTCGCGCAACCGGCTCCGCGGCCGATCAGCCGATGATCGCGAACAGGTCGTCTTCGCGCACGACCAGGTATTCGGTTCCGTCAACCTTGACCTCGGTACCCGAGTACTTGCCGAACAGCACGGTGTCGCCCACCTTGACCTGGAGCTTGCGCACGCTGCCGTTGTCCAGCGGCTTGCCTTCGCCAACGGCAATGACTTCGCCACGGATCGGCTTCTCGGTGGCGCTGTCGGGGATCACGATGCCGCCAGCGGACATCTTTTCTTCTTCCAGACGCTTGATGATCACACGGTCATGCAGCGGGGTGAGTTTCATGACAACCCTCATAAGTTGTTGATTGATGGAAAGCACCGGTCTTTTATCAGCACTCGCCGGTGGTGAGTGCCAATTCTAGCCGGCAAAAAACCGCAGGTGAAGCGGGCTGACCGCTTTATGGGTCCGGCGAAAGGCGTTTCAAGGCCGCTCGCCCACCCGCGCGCCGTCCACGAGGCATACTGGTCCATCCCGCCCTGGATGCCGGCTGCTCCAATGCACGCACCTGTCGCCCGGATCGCCCTGTTGATGCAGTTGCTGCTGTCGGTGACGACCGTTGCCGCGAAAGACGACATCCCCACGCTGACGCAATCGGCAGCGATCATGCGGCCCGAGCTTGCGCCGGTGCTCCGCAACTTCACCAGCGAGCACGGGCTGCCGCTCAACGCGGTCACCAGATTGCTGCAGACGGCCGATGGTTACCTCTGGATCGGCACTTTCGGCGGTCTGGCCCGGTTCGACGGCCACCGCTTCAGCCACTTTTCCGCCGACATCGGCGTGGCCATGGGAAACGGCCCAAGTGTCGAGGCCAAGGGTCCGGCCAGCAACCGCATCATCTCGCTGTTCGAGGATGACCGCGAACGGCTGTGGCTCGGCACCGAGGATGCCGGAATCAGCGTGCTGGCCAATGGCCGCTTCCTGCAGCTGGACATCTGCCGGCGACGTTGCCGGGTGAACAACATCCGCCAGGGTGACGAGGCGATCTGGTTGTCCACCAATGTCGGCTTGTGGCGGGTGGACATGGATTCGTTGCAGGCCCGCACGCTTCAGGACATGGGAGAGTCGATCATCAGCGCCACGCTCCCGGATGCAGTCGGCGGGATGCTGGTCCTCACGCCCCACCACCTCCTGCACTACACCGGGAACGGCCTGGACCCGATCCCGGCGCCGGAGGATGTCGACGACCTGAATCACATCCAATCCACCCCGGACGGTGCCTACATCGGCAGTGGCGTCGATCTGTACCACTACACCCTTGCCGACCGGACATGGCGCGCGTTCGGGCTGGGTCCGGTGGAAGGCATGTTTCCGGCACGAGACGGCACCCTGCTGGTCGCGCTGTATGATGGCCGGATCCTTCGGGTGCATGCCGACGGCCGCCATGAATCGATTGCCGATATCGCGCCCTTCATTCCGTCCCACATCACCGAAGACAGCGAGGGCAACATCTGGGTCGGCACCCAGAATCGTGGCGTGCTGCGTGTCCACACCCCATGGATCGGAACCCTCTCCTCCGAAGAGTTCGACATGCGCGCCCCTGGTCGTTCGGTCACGATGAGCGGGAACGGCGGAATGATCTTCGCGCTCGCCTGCAAGGGTCTGCGCCACTGGCACGCCGATGGCCGCGTGACACACTGGATCGCGCCGTCTGGCGACCCCTTGCGCTGTATCGACACCCTGTACACCGCGCCAGACGGGACCGTTTGGCTGGGTGCCGAAAGCGGTGCATTGTCGCGCATCGCCCCCGGCCAGATCCTCCCGGACGGGATCACCGCCCACTGGGCCGGCAATCACCCGATCTACGCCATTTTCTCGCCGACCCCGGACCAGCTGCTGGTTTCGGTCTGGAGGAGCACTTACCTGCTCCAGCTGGACAAAGACGGTCGAATGCTCGATTCGGAACCCGTAGCCGCCCTGGAAGGCATGACGGTACGCCGGGTGGTGGCATCGCGCGCCGGCGGGCACTGGTTTATCGGCACCGAAGGCGCCGTTCGCCTGGATCGGGGCACAGTCGCGGAACGTTGGTCCAGCAGCGATCACCCTTCGCTGCACTTTTCCCGGACCCTGCACGAAAGCGACGACGGCACGCTGTGGATCGGCACCTATGGCAGCGGACTGAACCGCATCGCGGGTGGTCAACTGCAGGTCTACGACCAGGACAACGGCCTGTTCGACGACACGGTCTCCTGCATCATGGAAGACCGGCGTGGCCGTCTGTGGGTAGGCGGCAACCTGGGCGTGTCGATGCTGTTGCCCACCGCCACCGGGCTGGACATGACGCAATCGGTGCGCTTCAGCACCAACGATGGCCTGATCCCTTCGGAGATCAATGGCGGCACCCAATCCACCTGCATCTCCGACACCCGCGGCCGATTCTGGTACACCCTGGTCGAAGGTTTCGCGGTACTTGCCCCGGATGACTACGACAAGCCGGAGACACGCCCGCCACCTCCGCATATCGAACATGTCGCCGTGGCCGGCGTCGCGCACGATCCGCGGCGCCCACTGCGCCTGCCCCCATCGGCCGGCAACATCGAAATCAGCTACACCGCGATCAACCTGTCCGATCCGGAACAGCTGCGTTTCCGCTTCCGCCTTTCCGGGGTCAACGAGAGCTGGATCGAGGCCGGCACCCACCGCAGCATCGTCTATCCGAGCATCCCGTGGGGAGAGCACACCTTCCAACTGCAGGCCAGGAACGAAGGTGATTCCTGGCCAAGAACCGCCGTGGAGCTGGAGATCGTGCGTCCCGCGCCGTGGTACCAGCGCCCGTGGGTGTGGCTGGTAAGCACACTGCTGGCCCTGATCCTGCTGCTGGATGCGAGCTGGCAGCGCAGCCCGTCGCGCCCTGTCCCAAAGCCGAAGTAGGTCCGCGCCTGACGCAGTGGCGCCCGCAGGATCACCAGGGCAGCAGGCTGCCGTTGGCGTGCCAGAAGCTGCCACTGTGTGACAGGGTCAGTCCATCCAGACGCTCGGCCAGCCCCTGCGCCGCCTGTTCCGGCGACACATCGCCCTTGCCACCGACCATTTCGGTGGCGACAAAGCCCGGGTGCAGCAACGCCACCGCGATGCCACGCGGCGCCAGATCAACGGCCAATGATTTGCCCACGGCATTGACCGCTGTCTTGGAAGCGCGATAGCCGTAATAGCCGCCCGAGCCGTTGTCGGCCATCGAACCCATGCGGCTGGTGATGATGCCGATGCGGCCACCGTCCACCAGATTCCCGCGTACTGCTTCCACCACGCGCAGGGGGCCCAGCGTGTTGACCTCGAACTGGCGGCGGATGGCATCGAACGCCGCCTCGTCCAGCGCACCGAGCACTTCGTTGGTGAAGATGCCCGCGTTCAGGATCAGCACGTCGATACGGGCATCGCCCAGTCGCTGTGTCAGGCCTGAGACAACGGAGGCATTCGCCATGTCAACACCGGCTTCCACCCGCGCGCCGGTGGCATCCAGTTCCTCACTGGAGCGTCTGCACACGGCAATCACGTCATCACCGCGGGCGCGGTAGAGCCGGGTCAGTGCGAGTCCGATGCCACGGTTAGCACCGGTGATAAGGATCGTGGCCATATCGGTTCCGGGAAGCTTCAGAGGATGGGCACCGTATGAGCCGCTCCCGACACCCGTCAAGGTTCCGACAGCACCCAATCGTGACGGATGTCCGGTTTCCGGTCCTTTTCCCGTATCCGTCCCTGTACCAGAAGGCTGTCCCGGCTTCCGGTACTCCGGAGACACCCGACGATTCGGCCGGCAACCGCCGTCGGGAGTGACCGGGTTGCAGGCACCCACCTGCTCGCCACCGCCCGCCCCGCATGCCGCACGTATCGGCAGACCTGCCGCAAGCAGGCCTGGTCTGGTTGATACCGGCCGGGACAGCGGAACGAGTCACACCCCCCAGAATCACGGAGAGAACGTACCCATGCACAACCACCTTCCCACCCGGTACCGCACGGCGCCACGCAAACCAATCACATTGGCACTGAGCCTGGCACTCGGCCTGGCGACCACCCAGGTCCTGGCGGCGCCGGATGCCCCATCGCCGCTGTCATCGGATGATCACGGCCCGGCCGCTGCCCTGATGCGCAGAGCCGCGGAAGCCGGCATCGCCGTACCACGTGACCTGCCCTACTTCATGGAGCTTGCTGCAAAGCGGCGGGCGGAATCCGCTGACGCAAGCCCGAAAGCCACCATCACCGTCACCAACTGCAACGATTCCGGCGGCGGCAGTCTGCGTGCAGCGATCGGTTTCGCCGCCTCGGGCGATGTGGTGGACCTGTCGGGACTGAACTGCAACATCACGCTGGCCTCCTCCATCGTCACCTCGGTCGACAACCTGACGCTGAAGGGCAATCCGGAAAAGAAATACGGCATCAGCGGCAACAACCAGATCCGCCCTCTGGTCCACAACGGCACCGGGACCCTTACCCTGGACGGACTCACGGTGCGAAACGGCCGCGTCACATCCAGCAGCAGCGCCAGTCCCACGCGGGGTGGTTGCATCCTGTCCGACGGCAGCGTGGGGCTGACCAATCAGGCGCAGGTGAAATACTGCGAAGCGCGCAACACGTCCACCTCGGGTTCGCCCCTCGTGCAAGGCGGCGCGATCTTTGCGGCCGAGTCCGTCACGCTCAACGATGGCGGCCGGGTTTCCGGTTCAACCGCGCGCAGTGCGCGCGGAAACGCGGAAGGCGGCGGAATCCATGCGCCATTCGTGCAGATGTCCGGCGGGCTGATTGAAAACAATACCGCGCAGATTACCGGGGATGGCACCGTCGCTTCCGGCGGCGGCATCCATGCCGACAGCGTGATTGGCAAGTATTCCATCGTCCGCAAGAACAAAGCCGTCGTAGCAGGCTCTGCCACAGCGGTACGTGCGGTGGGTGGTGGAATCCGACTGGAAGGCGAAAACGTCAGTACGATGAAGTATTCCACGCTGAACGACAACGCCATTCAGGGCTCCGGCGCCGTTTTTGCAGGCGGCGCTGCCATTTCGCTTGCCAGCTCTACCGCCTCTGGCGACGCGCTGGAGCTGAAGTTGAGCACGATCGCCAACAACCAGACCGACAATTCGGTCAAATACGGTGGCGCCTTGTCACTGGGGCAGAATGCGGTGATCCGCAGCTCCACCATCAGCGGCAACACCGAAAAGAACGCGAACGACGAGAAATACGGAGCCGGAATCACGCTGGATCAGGGCGTCACTCTGACAATGACCAGTTCCATCATCGCTGGAAACCACCTGATCAACTCCACCAGCGGCACCTCTATGATGTCCGACCTGGGCGTACGCGAGCCGGACAGCGGTACCGCCACCGTGGTCGGCACCCGGAACTTCCGCAACTGGATTCATTCCGGCATCACCTGGCCCACCGGCAACTTCGGCGGGCTGGAGTCGGTGCGGCTCGGCTCGCTGGCGGACAACGGCGGCATGACCCAGACCATGATGCCGAACCCCGACAGCCCGGTGATAGACAAGGGTGGGATCGAGGGACTGAGCGGCTCATACGACCAGCGTGGGGAAGGCTTCCCGCGCGTGATCGGCACCCAGGCCGATATCGGCGCGGTGGAATGGAAACTCAATCCCGAGATTTTTGCGGACGGGTTCGAGCAGGACTGATCACACGCCTGGCTTGAACACGCAGCGGGCAGGATGCATCCCCTGCCCGCTGCAACGCCGACTCGACGCAAGCCG
The DNA here is from genome assembly GCF_037478135.1 of Denitratimonas organivorans. NCBI lineage: Bacteria > Pseudomonadati > Pseudomonadota > Gammaproteobacteria > Lysobacterales > Lysobacteraceae > Denitratimonas > Denitratimonas organivorans. The sequence goes on along the minus strand of NZ_JBBHDV010000011.1, from coordinate 120,642 downwards.
CAACCGCGACCACGCAGGCACTGGCCGTCGGCACGGCTGCGCAGACGCGGGGCATTGCGATACATTCGCCCGAAACTCACCAACGCGAAGCGCGTCCCGACTCATTCCCCATCTTCCGCCCGCACCCGTCGGTCACTGATGCCGGGCGGCACACCAATCTCTAGTAACCTGCTTCCGCTTACAGGGGAAGGATGGCCATCGTTGTCCTTCATACCCGGAGGCTTCCCCGCAAGGACATCGCCGTCGTGACATCAACCCATAACGATACCGCTGCACCGCAAACCAGCCGCTTCGAACTGATCCGCATCTGGCCAGCGATCACGCCGACCGATGCCGACGAACTGCTGGCGTTCTGGAAGGAACACAACGCCATACCGAACGAAGCCCAGGCCCGTGCCCGTCTGGCGCAGGTGGTGCTGCTGGCGCGCGATGCGGGCGGAGCCATCGCCGGGGTCTGCACCGCCTATCCGATGACGCCGCCGCAGCTGGGTCAGCCGATGTACTTCTGGCGCGGCTTCATCGCGCCCAAATGGCGCCGCACGCGGCTGATCGGCAGCCTGCTGTCACGCTCCTGCGAGGTGCTCGGGGAGCACGCGCGCGACAACGGTTTCCCCTGCATCGGCATCCTGCTGGAGCTGGAAAACGACCGCTTCGGCAGCGTCGGGCGCAAGGCCGAATGGGTCAACCCGCGTTTTTCCTACATCGGCAAGAGTCCGCGTGGGCTGGATGTCCGCGCCCATTACTTCCGCGGTGCGAAACTGAAATGATGCTGCCCCAATTCCTTGAACCATCAGCCCGGAACCCGGCATGAGCGACACCTACGGCCAGAACCCCGACACCCCAAAGAACGCCGACGCGGCACCCGCCAATGGGGCGGTGCCACTGTCCGAACAGGCCTTGGCCAGCGTCCACACCAGCAACTTCCCCGACGTGCTGCGGCATTTCCACAGCTCGCTGGCGGTCAGCACCTATCAGGCCGGCAAGCTGGTGCTGCTGCGGCCCGATGGTACCGCGATCAACACCCATTTCCGCAGCTTCAACCGGCCGATGGGCATGGCCACCGACAGCGGCCGCCTGGCGCTGGGCTCGAATCTGGAAATCAGCGAGTTCCACAACATGCCGGACATGGCGCCCAAGCTGGAAGACCCGCCACGCCACGACGCGGTCTACATGGCGCGGCGCGGGCACATCACCGGCGCCATCGACATCCACGAAATGGCCTGGGCCGCCGATGGTGAATTGTGGTTCGTCAACACCCTGTTCTCCTGCCTGTGCACGCTCGACAACCGCTCCAGCTTCGTGCCGCGCTGGCGCCCCTCCTTCGTCAGCCACTACGCGCCGGAAGACCGCTGCCACCTCAACGGCCTGGCGATGCGCGACGGCCAGCCGCGTTATGTCACCGCGCTGGGCAACACCAACACACCCGGCGGCTGGCGCAAGAACAAGCGCAACGGCGGCCTCTTGATCGACCTGGAGGGCGAGCGCGTGCTGTGCGAGGGGCTGTCGATGCCGCACTCGCCACGCTGGTACCGCGACCAGCTCTGGGTGCTGGAGTCGGGCCGCGGCGCACTGGTCCGGGTGGATCCGGTCAGCGGCGAGCGCACCGACGTCGGCCGCGTACCCGGCTTTGCCCGCGGCATGGATTTCATGGGGCCGCTGGCCTTCATCGGGCTGTCCCAACTGCGCGCCAGCAACCCGTTTACCGACATCCCGATCACCGACGACAACAGCGACCGGCTCTCCGGCGTGTGGGCCGTCAACATCGAGAACGGCAACACCGTGGCGTTCCTGAAGTTCACCGGCGGGGTCGAGGAAATCTTCGCGGTGCAGACCCTGCAAGGCACGCTGTTCCCGGAAATCGTCAGCGAACCCGAGCATCTGGCCAACGCCTATTCACTGCCCGATGAAGCCCTGCGCCAGGTACAGCTTACGCCGCCGCCCAAGGACGGCGAGCCCTCCACCTACACCTACTGACGCCACTTAAATCCGTGCCCGCCCGGCACGGATCGACGGGAACGGCGTGTCAGGCGATGCGCCGTTCCAGCCGCTGCAACCAGGTGGCCAGCGGCGTGTTCGCCAGCAGCAGCGCCGCCAGCACCCCGGCGGCATTGGCCAGTGCATCCCAGACATCGAGCATGCGCAGATGCGGCACCAGCATCGCCTGGGCCAGCTCCATCAGCACGCCCAGCGCAGCCAGCGCCAGCGCTACCGGCAGCAGGACGCGGAGCCGCGCAAACAGCTGCACCGCCGCGAACATCAGCGCGAAATACGCGCCAAAGTGCAGCAGCTTGTCAAAATGATGTGGCGTTTGCGCCGGCATCGGTGGCGGCGGCACCAGCGACAGCACGATCACCGCGGCAATCGCGCCCAGCCACAGCGCCAGCCAGCATTTCGGCCAGCGCAATGCCCGCATCACAGCCGCCAGCGCAGGTCGCCCTGCAGGAAGGCGTGACCGAAATCCACGCCCCGGGCAAAGCCCATCGCCTGGAAGGCATCCCCCATCGCACCCGGCAGGGTCAGCTGCTTGACCTGCTGCGAGAGGGCGTATCGCGTGGCCTCGTCGGGCGCCAGGTCGTGCAGGGTCTGGAAGCACTGCGCCAGCTCGTTGCCGAACAGGAAACCGGCCTGCGAGGTGTAACCGGCCAGTTCGAAACCGGCGCCGCTGCCGGCCTCAGCCAGCGCGGTGAAATCCACCGATGCGGTCAGATCGGTCAGGCCCGGCCACAGGAACGGATCCTCCACCAAGCGGTGCCGGTAATAGCCGCGCAAGGTACCGCCGGCACGCTGGGCCGCGTAGAAATCCCGACGCGGATGGCCGTAATCCACGAACAGCATCGCGCCCTCGCGCAGCGTTCCGGAAATCGCCTGGATCCAGTACGGCAGCTGCGCCAGCACCTCGGAACGGAAGCCGTCCGGCAGCGGCGAGCCGAGACTGTTTTCCAGATGCCGCACTGCCGCCGCCAGCAGCATGTCGGCCGGGCGGTCGGTGCGCCGCAGGCGGCCATCGGCATCCTGCGCCACGTGTTCCTCGAACACCTCGCCCTCGTGCAACGCAAAGCGCAGCGTCGGCAGCGCATCCAGCACTTCATTGGCGAACAGCACGCCGCGCCACTGTGCCTCGGGCGGAGCGTTGATCCATTCCACCCGTTCAAACAGCGCTGCCGGCAGGGTGTCATGGAGGCGTTCGCGCTGGCGTTCGCGCAGATCGGCCGAAGGCTCCAGGATCGCGTAGCGCGCCGGCAACGCATCCAGCAGCGCCAGATGGGTCAAGACATCCTGCGCGAAGGCGCCGCTGCCGCCGCCCAGTTCGAGGAATTCAGCACCCTCGCCCAGCTGCCGCAGCACCGGCGCCAGCGCCTGCGCCACGCATTGCGCGAACAGCGGGCCCAGCTCCGGCGCGGTCACGAAATCCCCGGCGCGGCCGAATTTCTGCGCCCCGGCGCTGTAGTAACCCAGCCCCGGCGCATACAGCGCCAGCTCCATGTAACGCGAAAACGGGATCGCCCCGCCCTCGGCGGAAATCACCTGGGCGATCAGCTGCGACAACTGCGCGCTGTGTTCGCGGGCGGCGGCATCGGGTTCAGGCAGATCGGCGTGCACGTACACCACTCCGGCGTGGAAAAGGGCGTCCATGGTACGACGCCGCGCCTGCATCCATGCCGGCACCACAGCCCAGCCGCGCCGCGATGGATTCGCGCCATGCCGAACCGGTATCGTTGGCGGCATGAATGAGCCCCGTCCCGTTGCCCTGATCACCGGCGCCGCACGCCGCATTGGCGCCGCCATCGCCACCGCCCTGCATGACGCCGGCTACGACCTCGCCCTGCACTACCGCGAAAGCGCCAGCGACGCGGCCGCGCTGCAGGATGCGCTGGAGGAAAAGCGCCGCAACAGCACCGTGCTGCTGCGCGCCGACCTGTCCGACATCGAACGCCTGCCGGCGCTGGTGGAACGCACCGTGCTGCGTTTCGGGCGGCTGGATGCGCTGGTCAACAACGCCTCGGCCTTTTTCCCCACACCGGTCGGTGAAACCCGCGAATCGATGTGGGACGCGCTGATGGATTCCAACGCCAAAGCGCCGTTCTTCCTGTCCCAGGCCGCCGCCTTCCACCTGCGCGAATCGCATGGCGCGATCCTGAACCTGTCCGATGTCTACGCCGAACGCCCGCTCGCGCAGCACACGGTGTACTGCATGGCCAAGGCCGCGATGTCGATGCTGACGCTGTCGCTGGCGCGCGAACTGGGGCCGCAGGTGCGGGTCAACGCAATCGCGCCGGGCGCCATCCTGTGGCCCGAATCCCCGAGCGACCCGGCATTGCGCGACGCACTACTGGAACGCACCACGCTCAAGCGCATCGGCGAACCGGATGATGTCGCGCAGGCCGCCGTGTTCCTGCTCGGTCAGGCGAACTACACCACCGGCCAGATCCTGCGCGTGGATGGCGGCCGCTGGCTGACGATCTGAGCGTTCGCGCCGGAACTAGCCCGGATATTTCATGAGGGGCGTGGATGATCGCGAGGGATTTTGCGCCGCTCGCAAGGCGCAACGACTCCCGGTGGCAGGCCCCACCGGGGGGAGGAGCAACGCAGCGAGCGGCGCAAAAGACCCGCGAGCGCCGCGTCAGCAGAAAAGTGCGCGGGACACTTCATCCCAAGCGGGAACATGGATCAAATGACAGTCTGGTGCGGTTTTCCAAGCACTTTTCTGCGATCTCATGAAATATCCGGGCTAGAGCACCAGAACTTCAACCGGCGCCGGCGCGGCATGGTCCGGATGCGCCTGCCACAACTGCCGCAAGGTGTGGCCGGACACCGGATCGACGAAATCCGGCACCAGCGCCGCCAACGGTTCCAGCACGAAGGCGTGTTTCAGCTCCGGGCGCGGCAGGCGCAGATTGCCCGGGCCGCTGAGCACCAGGTCGTCGTAGAACACCAGATCGATATCCAGCGTGCGTGAGGAAAAACGCGGCACATCGCGGCGCCGGCCATTGGCATCTTCCAGCGCGTGCAGCCAGTCGTTGAGCTGCTGCGGCGACATCGCGGTATCCATCACCGCTGCGGCATTGAGGAAATCCGGCCCCTCGAAACCGACCGCCGCATAGCGCAGCAGCGGCGAAAAACGCACATCGGGAAAGGCCGCGCGCAACGCCGTCGCGGCTGCCGCCAGATGGGTCACAGGTTCGATATTGCTGCCGAGGCTGAGCAGGGCCAGGCCCATGGATGCGGTTCCGCCATGCGGGGAGCGAAGGCGCAATTCTAGAAGCCGGCGCGGCATCCGGCCAGCAGGAATGCACCTCGCGCCATGCCGCCCATCGTCAAATTCACACGTACCGCAGCCGGCCGCCCGCGCAGCGCCGGGCATCATGGCAGCCGATCAGCCCTCTTCCGCCACCGCATGCTGGCGCAGGCCATCGCGCAGATCATGGCCGGCCGGTTCCTGGAAGATGCGCAGGCCGAACTCTGGCAGGATCGCCAGCAGGTGATCGAAGATGTCGGACTGGGTGTCCTCGTAGAACGCCCAACTCGTGCCGGCGGTGAAGCAGTAGATTTCCAGCGGCAGGCCGGTGGCGGTGGGCTGGAGCTGGCGCACCAGCATCGTCATGTCCTGGTGGATGCCCGGATGCGCGCGCAGATAGCGCACCACATAGGCGCGGAAGGTGCCCAGATTGGTCAACCGGCGCGCGTTGGCCGGGTCCGTGCGCACCCACTCACCCTGCTCCGCGTTCCACTGCGCCAGCTCGCCTTCCTTCTCGCCCAGATAGTCGCCAATCAGACGCAGCCGGTGCAGGCGCTGCTGCGTGGTTTCATCCAGAAAGCGCACCGAGCTCTGGTCCAGATACAGCGCGCGCTTGATCCGGCGCCCACCGGATTCCTCCATGCCGCGCCAGTTCTTGAAGGACTCGCTGAGAAAGCGCTTGATCGGCACCGCAGTGATGGTCTTGTCCCAGTTCTGCACCTTGATCGTGTGCAGCGAGACATCGATGACATCGCCATCGGCGCTGGCCGACGGCATTTCGATCCAGTCGCCGACGCGGATCATGTCGTTGGAACTGACCGTCACGCCGGCCACGATCGACAGCAGCGTGTCCTGGAACACCAGGATCAGCACCGCCATCATCGCGCCCAGCCCGGACAGCAGCACCAGCGGCGAGCGGTCGATCAGCACCGCGATCATCAGCACCGCGGCAATCGCGAACACGATGATCTTGACCAGCTGCAGATAGCCCTTGATCGGCCGGTCGCGGGCACTCTCGCGGCGCTGGTACAGGGTGTTGAACATGTCCAGCGCCTTGGAAATCGCCAGCGCCACGGTCAGCACGATAAACGCCGCGCCGACATTGCGCACCACCTTGACCACGGCTTCGGGCAGGCCCGGCACCAGCACCACGCCGGCCATCAGCACCAGCGCCGGCACGATGTTGGCCAGACGCGGAATCACGCCATAGCGAAAATCCCGCCCTTCGCCGGTCGCCGCCGGCATCACCGTGGCACGCAGCGCCCGGCGCAAAGCGCGCAGCAGCACCTTCTTGGTCACGAAGTTCGCCAGCCACGCCGCCAGACACAAGGCTGCCACCACCACCGCCGCATACAGCCACGGGTGCGGTTCCAGCGTCTGGCGCAGCGTGTCGAAGCCTTCGATCAACGCATTCATGCCGCCACCGCCCGCTCACGCACGATCTTCACCCCGACCGCCCGCGCACCACGCACCGCACCGGGCTTGCTCAGCTTCAACTGCACCCGGCGCACCGGGAATTCGTCCAGGATCAGCGCCGCCACGCGCTCGGCCAGCGTTTCCACCAGCCCGAAACCGCTGGCCTCCACATAGCCCGCAACGCGCTTGCTGACCGCCTTGTAGTCCAGCGTGTCCGTGATGGCGTCAGTGGCGGCCGGTACGCGGTTGTCGAAGGCCATTTCGATGTCGAACCACAAGGGCTGGCGGATGTTGCGCTCCCAATCGTAGATGCCGATCAGGGCTTCGACTTCGAGTTGTTCGATGAAAACGGTGTCCATGGGGGCGGGAATGGGGAGTAGAGAATCGGGAATGGTAGAGGCAAACGGCCAAGGGTGCCGTGGAAGGCGGGGATTGGGATTCAGGAATCCCAAAAGCGAAGAGCGAAAAGCTCGCGGGATTCCTGCTTTTACGAATCCCCAATCCCCATTCCCGAATCCCCGCCTGTCGCCAGAGGCGACAGGCCCGCCATCTCCCAGCGCGGACGCACCCGGATCGCGGCGTCTTCATACTGGCCGGCCTGCAAACGCAGCGCGCCGGCGAAGGCGATCATCGCGCCGTTGTCGGTGCAGAACTCCGGGCGCGGGAAGCACACCGCCACCCCGCGTCGTTGCGCCAGCTCATCCAGCCGCGCCCGCAATCGGCGGTTGGCGCCGACGCCACCGGCCACCACCAGAGCGCGCCGGCCGGTCTGTACCAGCGCGCGTTCGCACTTGATCGCCAGGGTGTCGGTCACCGCCTCCTCGAAACCGCGCGCGATGTCGGCGCGGGTCTGGGCCGACTGGTCGGACTGCTGCCAGGCCAGCAACACCTGGGTCTTGAGCCCGGAAAAACTGAAATCCAGCCCGGGGCGATCGGTCATCGGGCGCGAGAACGTGAACACGCCCGGCCGCCCTTCGCCCGCCAGCCGCGCCAGATGCGGCCCGCCCGGATACGGCAGCCCCATCAGCTTGGCGGTCTTGTCGAAGGCCTCGCCGGCGGCATCGTCCAGGGTTTCGCCCAGCAACTGGTAATCGCCGATGCCGCGCACATCCACCAGCTGCGAATGGCCGCCAGACACCAGCAATGCCACGAACGGCGGCTGCGGTGCGTTCTCTTCCAGCAGCGGCGCCAGCAGATGCCCTTCCATGTGGTGCACGCCGATGGCCGGCACTTCCAGCGCGAACGCCAGCGCCCGTCCCGCCGCCGCGCCCACCAGCAACGCACCCACCAACCCCGGGCCGGCGGTATAGGCCACACCGTCGATATCCGACAATTGCAGCCCGGCCTGCGCCAGGCACTCGCGCACCAGCGGCACCAGCTTGCGCACATGGTCGCGGCTGGCCAGTTCCGGCACCACGCCGCCGTAATCGGCGTGCATCGCCACCTGGCTGTAGAGCGTGTGCGCACGCAGGCCGGCGGCGGTGTCGTACACCGCGACGCCGGTTTCATCGCAACTGGATTCGATGCCGAGGACGATCATGGAAGCTTCCGGGCTGAAGGCACGCCCGACAGCACCCACAGGCGCCGGGCTTGCACTGGACGATAATTGCCCAGTATCATACGCGGCTCACACAACGACCGGGGCTGTCCCGGCGCCCCCAAGTTCAGCATCCGGAGCTTCCATGCCCAGCGTCAAAGTCCGCGAAAACGAGCCGTTTGAGTTTGCCCTGCGCCGCTTCAAGCGCACCTGCGAAAAGGCCGGTGTCCTGGCCGAAACCCGCAAGCGCGAGTTCTACGAGAAGCCGACCCAGGAGCGCAAGCGCAAGGCCGCCGCAGCGGTAAAGCGCCACCTGCGCCGCGTCTCGCGCGATGTGACCAAGCGCCAGCGCCTCTACTGAGTCGCCGCGCGCTGACCTGAAAGCCGGCCGCGCCCTGCGCTGCCGGCTTTTTGTGTTGGGGGCAGGGATTCGGGAATGGAGAATCGGGATTCGTAGAAGCTGGAATCCCGCGAGCTGTTTGCTCTCCGCCCTTCCCGATCCCGAATCCCAACCCCAGCTTTTCAACCCATCCCAGGTCCCAGCCATGAGCCTCAAGCAACGCCTCACCGACGACATGAAAGCCGCGATGAAGAGCGGCGAAAAGGAACGTCTGGCCACGATCCGCCTGGTCTTGGCTGCCATCAAGCAGCGCGAAGTGGACGAGCGCATCGAACTGGATGACGCCGCCGTGCTGGCCGTGTTGGAAAAGATGCTCAAGCAGCGCCGCGACTCGGTTTCCCAGTACGAAGCCGCCAATCGCGACGACCTGGCCGACATCGAACGCCGCGAAATCGCCGTGATCGACGTCTACCTCCCGGCCAAGCTCGACGAAGCCGCGATCAGCGCCGCCATTGCCGCCGCCATCGCCGAAACCGGCGCCAGCGGCCCGGCCGACATCGGCAAACTGATGGGCGTACTCAAGCCCAAACTCGCCGGTCAGGCCGACATGGGCCTGGTCTCGGCACTGGTGAAGAAAGCGCTGGCCGGCTGATCCTGCCAAACGGAACCGAAACCACCGGCTCCCACCGCCCCAACCCAGCAACACCCGAAACAGAACGGGCCGACGGAGAAATCCGCCGGCCCGTTTCTTTTCCACCCCCGCAAAATTCAATCATCAAGCAGCAAACAAGTAGCCCGGGTAAGCGCAGCGCACCCGGGACCAACCCTCAAGTCGCAACATACTGCCCACTCCCCTGACCCGACTGTTTGCCCCGGCCATATACGGCCACACCACCGCACCCCATGAAAACGACCTGTCTGGAGTAAGACCCCGGGGAAATATCCCGCCAACAAACCGAATAAACGAATGCAACCGGCCCCAGCCAAGATGGCGGGGCAAGCGCCGCAAGGCGATGATGATTTCCTCGGACGCAAGGCCGATGAGCTGGATCATCGCGAAAGCCTGTTCTACCACCCAGCGTCGTACAACGATGATCCTGACCCGCGGTTTGAAGACGACTGACTGGTGATGGCCCCTACTTTTGCTTGGTCGCACTGATCAGCATGCCCGAGCCTTTACTGCCTGCCTGTCCGGCATCGCGAGTGCCCGTACCCGGCGGATTCAACCCTGCCGCGCCGCGAAGCGGCGTCGGCTTGAATGATCGAATGGACTCCCCCCGCGTCGCCACACGGCTTCGATGAGCCAGACTGAAGGTGTTCGCCATCAGGACACGGGATCACGGGAGGAGTCCGACATGCACGCTACCACCAAACCTGTTCGCAATGAATCGTCCGCCGCCGTCACGCTGGCGGTGGACTTGGCCAAGGATGTGTTCGAGCTGGCGTTTGCCGATGCGACGGGGCGCATCGTTGCGCGCAAGCGACTCAAACGCGGGCCGTTTGCCGAGTGTCTGCAAAACCGCGCGCCATTGCGCATCGTGATGGAAGCCTGCGGTTCGGCGCACGCCTGGGCGCGACGCTTTATGCGACTCGGGCATGCGGTGGAACTGCTGCCGGCGCAGCATGTGCGTCCGTACGTGCGTGGCAACAAAACCGATCGTGCCGATGCCGCCGGCTTGCTGGAAGCGGCACGCTGCGGTGATATCCGGCCGGTCCCGGTAAAGACACCGGAACAACAAGGCGTACAGGGTCTGCATCGCATCCGCGAGCATCACAAGGCCGAGCGCACCGCCGCGATCAACACGGTGCGCGGGTTGCTGCGCGAGTTCGGATTCGCCATTCCCGCCGGTGCCGACAAGGTACGTCCCGCCGTGCTGGCGGCGCTGGAGGATGGCGACAACGATATTCCGATGGACCTGCGTCACGCGCTGGCCGGGCTGCTGGATCGGATCGTGTCCTGCCAGGAAGCGATGGCCGCCATCGAAAAGCAGCTGGCCGATATCGTCCGACGTGATACCCGCAGCCAGCACCTGATGGCCGCCAGCGGTATCGGCCTGATCACCGCCACCGCGATGAGCGCGGGCATCGGCGACTTTGCCCGATTCCCCAGTGGCCGGCACTTCGCCAGCGCACTGGGCCTGACCCCGCGCGAATACTCCAGCGGCGGCCAGCGCAAACTCGGGCGCATCACCAAGCGCGGCGATGTGTACCTGCGCACCCTGCTGATCCACGGCGCCCGCTCGGCCCTGATGGCGGCACACAAGGCGAAAAAACGCGGCCAGCCGCTGGATCGCACCCAGCACTGGGCGCTGGCGCTGGCCGAACGCAAAGGCCACAACAAGGCCGTGGTGGCGCTGGGCAACAAGACCGCGCGGCGGCTCTGGGCGGCCGAACACCACGGCGCGAGTTTCGATCCCGAACACGTCAGCCGCCGAGAACAGCAAGCCGGCTGATTCCCTTTCACCTCAACCCAATTACCGCGTTACCGATTCACCGCAGCAAGAAACACCGCAATACCGTTTACCCGTTCTGCTGTTGCACCGCCTCAACTCATGCAAGCGTGTCGGTCCCCGAGACGACCAAGCCGATAACAAAAAACCGCCGGGAGCGGTTTTTGACATCGCGCAGCGATGGCCCGGAGGGTGGCCGCCATGGATGGCAGGCCACCATGTTGATCCTCGTGATCGTTTGAACGTCTGGCCCCAACTCGCGGATTCCATGATGGCTCGGGCAAAGCCCACCGCAAAGCCGAATACACGAATGCAACCGCTCCCGTTTGCCGGAGTTGAAGCAAAAGCGTCAGCAGGATGAAAAGCCAGAATCACATGCCGTGAAGCTGGTGCTTCACAAAACCATGCCGTCAGGGGTTGACGGGGGAGTCCATACATGAATTGTTAGGGAGCGCTCGACGCAACCTATCTCTCTTCATGATCGCCTTTGATGCTATCGAACGGCTCGAAGGAGATGGGCACCGCTCCAGACCCCTTATTGGAGAGGCCTAGTTCATCGCACAGTCTGGCGTAAAACTTCGGCTGAATCCCGCCGGGATAGGCCCAGCTATCCCCGTCCTTCTCCATACGCAAGATGCCCGAAATATAGCGATACTTTTTTCCTAGCTTGTTCCTTTTGATGTAGTTCGAAACGTGGCTGCTATGCGTAAATTCCAGCGGCTTAAGTTCAGCCACCAATTCATAAAATTCTTTTTCTTCAATTTGGGAGCGCTGAAATTCGGCTGCAAGTTTAGCTTTCCTTCTGGCCTCTTCCGCAACACGCTCTGGCTCCTGCAGCTCATACAAGATTCGAGCTTCTTCTCGCTTTCTTCTTGTTTCTTCTTGTTCTATTCTTTTTCTTTCAAGCTCCGCATCTAGCAACTTGCGCTTCTCATAGTAGATTTTCTCGTTTTCAATCCACGATGAGGCGTGGTTCGTGTGCCACAGTTTGTATGCCGCTATGTAGGCGGCCAAGTTATCTTCATTGCGGCACGGCTTGATGCGTTTTCTGATGCCCTCGGCAATGAACTTTCCCATCGTGGAAGATGCTGGGCTCCAAAGGAACAGGTGCGGGCAGTCCGGCAATTGGATCGAAGGATCGAAAACAAGAGCTTCTCCTTCAACCTGACCGACCCAGATTGTCATGCGTGCCCCCTAACTCAGTGTTAAGCCGCCGCTGCGCGACAGCGGTCCGGAAGAACGAAGCTTATCCTCAGCGGTCGGCTTGAACAGATAGTTGGGCGTCGACCCGCAGAGCCCGCATCCGCCGCTATTCAAAGGCGTGTCCGCAATACCGGCAAACCTTCGCCGCTGCTTTGACATCCTCCGCACACTTCGGGCATGCCTTGGTAGCCTCGTGACTGGTAGGCGGAGCCGCGGCCGGTCGTCGATACTCATAGGTAACAGACAGCGTGCCATCCGGCTTCACAATTAGCATGTAGATGAAGACGATGATGCCGATGACAATCACACAAAGCAGAAGCGCCAGCAGAAAGGTACCGCAGCCGTAAGAGCCAGGCGCCCATTCTTGCGACGTCGGCACATACCCCTCGGCGGCCATGCGCGGAGCTTCTGCCTGGAACGCCGCCATTGCGCGTGCATGCGATCCCTTATACGTCTTGACAATGGTTGGGGCTTTGGGAGCGGCAGCACCTGCCGAGGGAACGTAAGCTGCGCCGAGGAGCTTGCGACGCTGTGCCTCAGCCGTATTCTGTGCGTACGCATCACGGGATGCAGCGCGCTTACGCTCAGCATCCGCTGCTGCTGCGCTCGCTGCCTGGCGTGCTGCTTCTTCCGCAGCCTGCTTATTAGCTTGCTGCTGGATGTGCGCCTCAACACGCGAGTAGATCGCCCCGCACTTTGGGCACTCCGCCAACTCGCTGCTTGGCGTTTCTGGATTCTCGTGTCCGCACTTCAGGCACGATTTTGGCATCACCTAGCTCTCCCTTTGAGCAGATGGACAGAACAGGCCAGGCACTCCGCTCGACGCCCAACGCAAAGCTGAGCCGCGGCGTAGCCGTCGGCTCTAGCTACTGGTTAGGCTGTTTTTCCTGTTGCATATCATGGTTGCACTTACCACCGGTGACACCGCCGTGGCAATTTCTTACTTCAGGGCTTTGTTGATCGAGCCAATCAATCCAGCCCACTGTTTCCGCTCGTCTTCTGTCAGGTCGGATGCTTCATGTGATCGTGCCCAGCGCAAGAAAGCCTTGGCTAGTTTGTACTTGGAGAAGTCGGCGACTTCGGCTGCAAAGACGTCCACGATCGGGCGAGAAACCTGAGACGCAGCCGCAGCCGTGACATCCCAGCCGAGATCATTGCGAGCGACCTGCACCAACGTTTCCCGGAGAAGATCCTCGACTTCCGGTTTGGTGACAGTGCCCATGTAGGAATCCTTCGTCCGGAGGATCTTCTTGTTCCCAAGCGTGTAGACAAGAGTGTCCTGCTGAGCGGCTTGATCGCCCGCAGCGTCTGAGTCGAGGAGCGCAGCAACCTTTAACTTATGCGCGTGCAGGATGGTTGCGTAGTACACCACCTTCCCCGCGCTATTTGCGAAGACGAGTGCGATCTTCTGGTCGAGATCAGCGTCGCCCGAGGCACGGAGAAGCTGTGCGACGGCCTCCAAATACCAGTAGTCTGTCAGACCCTCCACAATAAGGTTTCGTGTCTGAGAGAAGAGGCTCTGCGCCAGGTCGTATCCGAGAGCCTCCTGGAGCGGGAGCAATGCTGCGGGATCTCCAGTCGTCAGACTCCTGTGGACCTTAGTTCCGACGGTTCGGTTCGTCATGTCAACGACACGCACAATGTCCAGTTCATCGGGGCCAACAAGGAAAGGTGAGTGCGTCGTGTAAAGAGTCTGATTGTTTTCAGCGAGGCGCGAGATGGTTTCTCGGAAATCCCGTTGCTTGAGCCCGTGAAGGTTTAGGCCAGGCTCATCGAGCAAGAGGATTGCGTTCTTGTGCTTCTCTGCAGCCTCCGCGAAGAACACTACGAAAAACGAGACGAGCCACTGAAACCCTTCGGAACGTTGGTCTAGCTCTATCTCAACGCCCAGTTCGTCCTCAACCACGACTTTCAGGTACTGCCCATCTGCCTGGATGCGGAGCCGGTCTGCCTCCGCGCGGTCAGGATTCGGCATCCAGACCGAAACGATCTCTCGGGTGAGCTTCACACTCGCCGCGTTGAGTTGGTAGCTTCGCGAATCGAGGTTGTCTTTGTACGACTTTAGTGCTGCTGAGTCGCCGGGCTTTGGCTGGGGAGTGTTCCCGATATCAGCGAGTTCCCTTGCGGTAAACCCCAGAAGCTTGAGGAGGCAAAGGTTCCCGTAGTCGTACTGTTCGTCGTCGAGTACGCCGCTCTCGACACGCTGCGCAAGATGTGCGAGGTGAATCCGCGGGCGTACACGGAAATAGTTGTTAAAAAGGACAAAGACTGGAATACGCTTCTCAAAGTGCTTGAGTACGGCAACTCGCTCTTCGACAACGCTGCACGCTGCACGAAGGCGGTCGTAGCGCTCGTCCTCGGAGCGGTTCGCTTCGTCGATCAGCGGCAGCGTCTTTTCAAGCCATGATTTAAGCTTTGTCGCCCGTTCGCCGCTGAGGGAGGTTGAATCATTCCAACCCGCCGTGATCTCCGCGAGCGCAGTACTCGGTGCAGGCTCATCAGGATTCTTCCGCGCGTCAACGTGCGCGGACAACCGATTGAGATCCTTTGCCAACGAGCCGAATGTCGGAATGGCCGGAGCGCCGTCGAGATGGTGCCAAGCGCTGTTGTCGAGGTTACGGCCAAGGACGTACGTGCAGTCTTTGTAAGCTTCCGGAAGGCCTATGAGGTCGTCTTCATCAGGCTTGAAATGACCCTCGACGACCGTGACGTCGGCGGGATCCACCAAACCTCGCTTAATGTCATCGTAATCTGACCGCGGGTAGTCGCGCAGCGCGTCGAATCCTGCGACCTCCTTCGGCTTGTTGAGCTGCTGGAGCGCCTGAAGGATGACCGTTTTACCGGCCTCGTTTGGGCCGACGAGGATAGTCTTGCCGTTTTCGACCTCGAATTCTCCGGTGTCTCGGATGCTGCGGTACATCCGAATGCGCGCTTTGCTAAGTCTCACTTCCAACGGCTCCTGTTCTTCTTATCTATTGCTCAACTTCTCCGCAATAGCGGGCGTGTATGCGTTATTGCCTAACTACAATTAGATGATACATCGCCGCGTAATCCCACAACCTAATCCGTGGTATCGCAGCACGTTTGGAAAAAATCCTACCCTTGATCAAGGGATTGTCGGATTCCACCGCCTAATCCCACCGCCTAATCTGCCCGCATTTGTGGTTCAGGAAGGCGTCATGCAGCGATCCTCGCACAGGGTGGTTGGAGCGGCAAGCAAGCCGGACGCGGCACAAGGCGGTGGGAAGCCGCCGAAGCTGCTGGATCAGGTTCGGGAGCGGGTGCGCCGGCTGGGATATTCATCGCGCACCGAGGAGGCCTATGTCGGCTGGACGCGGCGTTTCATTCTCGCCAATGGCGTGCGTCATCCACGCGAGATGGGCGCGATGGAGGTGGAGCGCTTCCTCACGACACTTGCTGTTCAAGGCAATGTCTCGGCGTCGACGCAGAATCAGGCGTTGGCGGCCTTGCTGTTTTGTATCGGCAGGTGCTGGGCATCGAGTTGCCGTGGATGGCCGACATCAAGCGGGCGAAAAAACCGGAGCGGCTGCCGTTGGTGCTGGGCCGCGACGAAGTCATGGCCCTGCTCAACGGGATGAGCGGGGTGACGTGGCTGGGGGCGGCATTGCTCTACGGTGCCGGGCTGCGGCTGATGGAGTGCCTGCGGCTGCGGGTGAAAGATGTGGATTTTGGTCGGCGCGAGATCACGGTGCGGCAAGGCAAGGGCGGCAAGGATCGGCGCACGATGTTGCCGGCGATGGCGGTGGAGGCGCTGCAGGATCAGCTGCGCGAGGCGCGACGCATGCATGAGCGCGACCTTTCGGCGGGGTTGGGCGAGGTGTGGCTACCGGATGCGCTGGCGCGCAAGTTTCCCAATGCCGGGCGCGAGTGGGCGTGGCAATACGTCTTTCCCGCGTCCAGGCGCAGCACTGACCCACGTTCGGGCCAGATCCGGCGGCATCATCTGGATGCGTCTGTATTGCAGCAGGCGGTGAAGCGTGCGGTGCGCCTGGCTGGCATCGACAAGCCTGCCAGTTGCCACACGCTGCGGCATTCTTTCGCCACGCACCTGCTGGAGGCCGGTCAGGATATCCGCACCATCCAGGAGTTGCTCGGGCACAAGGATGTGGCCACCACACAGATCTACACCCATGTACTCAATCGCGGCGGGCACGGAGTACGCAGCCCGCTGGATCGGTAAATGCCTGTGGCCGGATCCGGTGCTATGCGCTGCCCAGGCCGAATTGCAGCAGTGCGGGGTTGCCGGTTTCTTCGGTGTACCAGTAGCCGAGTTTTTCCAGGTCGGCGGCGAAGGCGGTGTCGTCGGGTTCGGCCACTTCGAAGCCGCACAGCACGCGGCCATCGGCGGCGCCGTGGTTGCGGTAGTGGAACAGGCTGATGTTCCAGTGGCTGCCGAGGGTTTCGAGGAAATGCCGCAGTGCGCCGGGGCGTTCGGGGAATTCGAAGCGGAACAGGCGTTCGCGTTGCAGCGGGGCCGGGCCACCGACCAGATAGCGCACATGCAGGCGCGCGGTTTCGTTTTCGGTGTAATCGGCGACGGGATAGCCGGCCCCGGCCAGCATGTCGCGCAATGCGGTGCGTTCGGCGGCGCCACCTTTCAATTGCACGCCCAGATAGATCTGCGCCTGGCCGGGGCCGTGGTAGCGGTAATTGAATTCGGTGATGGCGCGCTGGCCCAGTGCGCGGATCAGCTCGAGATAGGCGCCGCGCCGCTCCGGGATGGTGACACCGAAGATCGCTTCGTTCTGTTCGCCGATGCCGGCACGTTCGGAAACATAACCGAGCCGGTCGAAATTCATGTTGGCGCCGCTGAGCACCGCGACCAGGGTGCGGCCGCTGCCGGGATTTTCCGCGCACCAGCGTTTCATGCCGGCCACGGCCAGCGCACCGGCGGGTTCGACGATGGAGCGGGTGTCTTCGAACACGTCGCGGATCGCGGCGCAGACCTGGTCGGCATCGACGGTGATCACTTCATCAATGCGCCCGCGCAGCAGTGCGAAGGGCAGCGCGCCGATCTCACGCACCGCGCAGCCATCGACGAAGATGCCGACGTGGTCCAGCCGCACCGGGTGCCCGGCCTCGCAGGCGGCCTTGAGGCAGGCGGCGTCGTCCGGTTCCACCGCGATCACGCGGATGGAAGGGTCCAGCGCCTTGATGTAGGTCGCCATGCCGGCGGCCAGGCCGCCCCCGCCGACGGGAATGAACACCGCGTCGATGCGGCCGTGGTGGTCGGCCATCAGTTCCATCGCGACGGTGCCCTGCCCGGCGATCACGTCCTGATCGTCGTAGGGATGGATCAGGGTGCGGCCTTCGCGCGCCAGCAGTTCCATGCCGTGCGCGGCGGCATCGTCGTAGGAATCGCCGTGCAGCTCGGCACGCGCGCCGAGCGCCTGCACTGTGTCGGATTTGATGCGCGGCGTGGTGGCCGGCATCACGATGACCGCATCCAGTCCGAGTTCGCGCGCGCCCAACGCCACACCCTGCGCGTGGTTGCCGGCGGATACCGCGAGCACACCGCGCGCGCGTTCTTCCGGCGTGAGCCGCGCCAGCCGGGTGTAGGCGCCGCGCACTTTGAACGAGAACACCGGCTGCTCGTCTTCGCGCTTGAGCAGGATGGTCTCACCCAGCCGGCGTGACAGCCGCCGCGCTGGATCCAGCGGTGTGCGCTGCGCCACGTCGTAGACCGGTGCGGTCAGGATCGCGCGCAGCCAGGCGCTGGCGTCATCGATGGCGGGGTGGGGGCGGTTCATGCGGTGAGGTTCTCTGTTGGTGTTTTTATCCTGCGGTGTTTGCCCCCTCACCCCAGCCCTCTCCCCCGCCAGCGGGGGAGAGGGGGGCGAAGCGGATTCAGCCGGCGTCGCGCACTTTTGCGGCGACGTAATCGCCGGCCTGCGAAGTGGAAACGGCGCCTTCGGCGGTAAGGTCGTGGGTCAGCACGCCGGCATCCAGCGCCTGCGAAACGGCGGCCTCGACCACGCGCGCCTCGTCTTCCAGGCCGAGCGAATGACGCAGCGCCAGCGCCACCGACAGCAGCGTGGCATACGGATTGGCGATGCCCTTGCCGGCGATGTCTGGAGCCGAGCCGTGGATCGGTTCGTACAGACCGGCCTTGCCATCGCCGATGGAAGCCGAAGGCAGCAGGCCCATCGAGCCGGCCAGCACCGAGGCTTCGTCGGTGAGGATGTCGCCGAACAGATTTTCGGTGAGGATCACGTCAAAGCTGGCCGGCCGATGCAGCAGGTACATCGTCATCGCGTCCACCAGCACGTGCTCGAATTCGATGTCGGGGAACTCCTCGCCGAGCACGCGCGTGACCACGCTGCGCCACAGGCGTGAGGTTTCCAGCACGTTGGCCTTGTCCACGTGGGTGATCTTGCTGCGACGGCCACGCGCCAGCTGCGCAGCGCGGCGGGTGACGCGTTCCACTTCGGCCACCGAATAGCGGCTGACATCGAACGCGACCTGGCCATCCCGCTCACGGCCCTTCTCGCCGAAGTACGCGCCGCCGGTGAGCTCGCGCACGAACAACAGATCCACACCCTGCAGCAGTTCGGCCTTGATCGGCGCATGTTTGGCGGCCACCGGATGCGGCGCGACCGGGCGCAGATTGGCGTAGACGCCGAGCGTGGCGCGCAGTTTCAAAAGGCCCTGCTCCGGGCGCACCGGTGCATTCGGATCAGACCACTTCGGCCCGCCCACGGCACCGAGCAGCACCGCATCGGCGCGTTCGCACAGCGCGATGGTTTCAGGCGGCAGCGGATCGCCGCTGGCGTCAATCGCGGCACCGCCGATCAGGGCTTCTTTGAGGGTGAAGTCGTGGTTGAAGCGGGTGGCGATGGCGGCAAGCAGCTTGCGCGCTTCGGCGATGACTTCAGTGCCGATGCCGTCGCCGGGGAGGAGGGTGAAGGTGGCTTTCATGGGGATGGTTGTCTGCTGGGAATGATGGTCAGGGCAAACCGATACCGGCCCTGTGGCGGACGGTCGGCATTGCCTTCATGACTCTGAAGGTGAATCAATGAAGTCGCGCGCCGAATCCGGCACACAGGTAAGCAGACGCTCGCGCGCGTCGTGCAGGAAGCCTGCAATCGGGTTGTCGTGTTCGCCGTAGTAATAAAGGGAATGGCGCTGACCGGCCGAACCGCGCACCTGGATCTGGTAGCCGGTGCCATGCAGAACGATGCGATCCGGTTCAGCGGCATGCTGATGGGCGATGCCTACCTCCAGTTGCTCCACCGCCTTCGCAACTTCGCCAATAGCCGGGCAGTCATCCAACCCGAGTGTCAGAGCGCAGACCCGACCCGGGCGCCGCAGTTCGATGGTGGCGGTGCTGTGCTTGACGATGGTGGCGACGAAATTGCCGGGGCTGCGCCCCGCATCCGGCAGGATCGCCAGGCGGAACGCGCTGTACGGAAGTTCGGCATCCAGCTCTCCCCATCCACCCGGCGGCGGCAGGCTTTCGGTGGTTTGGCACGAGGTGTAAGTCGGGTCAGCGGCATGAACTGGAACGATGGCGGCGAATGTGGCCGTCAGGAACGTCGTCAGCAGCAGGTGAAAAGGTTTCATCGGAGTATCCGATCTGTCAGCAGGCGCAACGTGCCCGGCCTGAAGGGTACTCGCTGGCGAGCATTGCGAAAGCACTCGCCGCTACGCTGCTCGCCCCCTCACCCCAATCCTTTCCCCCGCAAGCAGGGGAGAGGGATCTGGTTTTTGGCGAGGGTGGGCGTGGTTGCATGGCGGGTGGGCGAAGGCGCTCAGGCGGCACGCGTTTTTTCGAATGCATCGATGGCGTCTTGCTGCAGCAGCAGGTAGCCGAGCTGGTCCACGCCTTGCAGCAGGCATTGCCGGGCAAAGGCTTCGACCTCGAAACCGATGTTGCTGCCATCGGGCAGTTCGATGTGCAGGGCTTCCAGATCGACGACGATCTTTTGTGCTTCGAAGCCGGCGATGCGCTGCCAGTCTGCCTCATCCACGACCAGCGGAAGCACGCCATTCTTCAGTGCGTTGTTGCGGAAGATGTCGGCGATGCGGGTGGAGATGACGACGCGGATGCCGTAGTCCAGCAAGGCCCACGGCGCATGCTCGCGTGAGGAGCCGCAGCCGAAGTTGCGGCCGGCGGCGAGGATGCCGGCGCCGCGCAGTTGCGGGCGGTGCAGCGGGAAATCCGGGCGATCGTTGCCTTGCGTATCGAAGCGCCAGTCGGCGAAGCAGGCGCGGCCCAGGCCGGCGCGTTCGGTGGTGGTAAGGAAGCGTGCCGGGATGATCTGGTCGGTGTCGATGTTTTCTTCCGGCAGCACCGCGACGATGGATTCAAAGCGAACGAACGGTTCCATCAGGCGGCCTCCCCGACAGTGAAATCACGTGGATCGGCGATGACGCCGGCAATGGCGCAGACGGCGGCGGTCACCGGGCTGGCGAGCACGGTGCGCGCGCCCTTGCCCTGGCGGCCCTCGAAGTTGCGGTTGGAAGTGGAAACGCACAGTTCGCCAGCGGCGACCTGATCGCCGTTCATGCCCAGGCACATCGAGCAGCCCGGCTCACGCCATTGCGCGCCGGCGGCACGGATGATCTCGTGCAGCCCTTCGGCTTCGGCCTGGCGCTTGACCGCATCGGAACCGGGCACCACCAGCATCCGCACATGCGCGGCGATCGTGTTTCCGCGCAGCACATCGGCCACGGCGCGCAGGTCGGAAATGCGGCCATTGGTGCAGGAACCGACGAACACCACATCCACATGCTGACCCAGCAGCGGCGCGCCGCCGGCAAAGCCCATGTAGGACAGGCTGCGCTGCGCAATGTCGTCGCGTGCGGCCGGTACCGGCTGGTCGATGGCGACGACCTGGCCGGGATTCGTGCCCCAGGTGATGGTCGGGGCCACGTCGGCGGCATCGATGATGACTTCGCGGTCGAAGCGCGCGCCCTCGTCGCCGACAAAGGTTTTCCAGCGCTCAACGGCCTTGTCGAACTCCGCGCCCTGCGGTGCGTTCGGGCGGCCGCGCAGATAGGCGAAGGTGGTCTCGTCCGGTGCGACAAGGCCCGCGCGCGCGCCGGCTTCGATGCTCATATTGCACAGGGTCATGCGGCCTTCCATCGACAGCGCGCGGATGGCTTCGCCGCGGTATTCGATGACGTGGCCGGTGCCGCCATCCATGCCCAGCACGCCGATGATGTGCAGGATCAGATCCTTGGCCGTGGCCTCCGGGCGCAGCCTGCCGTTGACGGTGACGGCCAGCGTTTTCGGGCGGCGCTGCAGCAGGCATTGCGTGGCCAGCACATGGCCGACTTCGGTGGTGCCGATGCCGAACGCGAGCGCGCCGAACGCACCATGCGTGGCGGTGTGCGAATCGCCGCAGACAATCGTCATGCCCGGCTGCGTGGCGCCCAGTTCCGGACCCATCACATGCACCACGCCGCGCTGGCCGGAACCGAAGCCGTGCAGGGTGATGCCGAACTCGGCGCAGTTGCGTTCCATCGTCGCCACCTGGTTCGCGGTGGCTTCGCTGTCATACGGCAGCGAGCCGTCCGGATTGGGCGGCAGCGTCGGGGTGGAATGGTCGAGCGTTGCCAACGTGCGTTCGGGACGCCGAACCGTCAGTCCACGGGAACGCAGTTCATCGAACGCTTGCGGCGTGGTGACTTCGTGCACGAGGTGCAGGTCGATGTAGAGGATGGCCGGAGCCGCGTCCGATTCGGCGCGGACACAATGGGCATCCCAGATCTTGTCGATGATAGTGCGTGCAGCGGTCATTGCATTACCTCAGGCCGCCGCGCTCTGCGCCAGAAACTGGCGCCGGCGTTCGAAGCTGTTCACCACTTCCAGGAAGGCCAGCGCGCTGGCTTCCAGCACGTCAGTGGAAACCGCGCGTCCATGGTAGTCGCGGCCTTCGGCGTGCACTTTCACCCGGGCTTCGCCCTGTGCATCTTCGCCGGTCGAGATCGAGCGCACCTGGTAGTCGCTCAGACCGTAGTGGAAGCCGGTGGCGAATTCGATCGCCGAGAACAGCGCGTGCACCGGGCCGTCGCCGAGTGCGTTCTGGCGCACGCTGCGGCCGTCCTCGTGCACCATTTCGATCACCGCTTCCGGGCTGGCGCCCTGCCCGATGCGGCCGCCGAGCTGGATCGAGGTCAGGCGCCAGGGGCCGGTTTCATCGCCGCTGGAACCCAGCGCGATGGCCTCCAGATCACCATCGAAGACTTCCTTCTTGCGGTCGGCCAGGTCCTTGAAGGCAACGAAGGCGCGATTCAGCGCTTCCTCATCCAGTTCGTGGCCCAGCGCCTTGAAGCGGTCGGCCAACGCGGCGCGGCCGCTGTGCTTGCCCAGCACCAGCGAGGAACGCGGCACGCCGACATCCTCGGGCGACATGATTTCGTAGGTGGAGCGGTTGCGCAGCATGCCGTGCTGGTGGATGCCGCTCTCGTGCGCGAAGGCGTTTTCACCGACGATGGCCTTGTTGCGCGCGATCTGGCTGCCGGTCAGCGCCACCAGCTGGCGCGACACCGGATACAGGCGCTGGGTGCGGATGCGGGTCTGCACGCCGTAGAAACCGGGGCGGGTGCGCAGTGCCATGACGATTTCCTCCATCGCGGCGTTGCCGGCACGCTCGCCGATGCCGTTGATGGTGCACTCCACCTGACGCGCGCCGTTCTCGATGGCGGCCAGCGAATTGGCCACGGCCAGACCCAGGTCGTCGTGGCAGTGCGAGGACAGAATCACGTTTTCCACGCCACGCGCGTGCTGCTTCACATACGCGAACAGCGCGCCGTATTCGGCCGGCACCGCATAGCCCACGGTATCGGGGATATTGATCGTGGTGGCACCGGCCTGGATCGCGGCTTCGATCGCCTTGACCAGGAATTCCTGGTCCGAGCGCGAGGCATCTTCGGCGGAAAACTCCACGTCTTCGCACAGCGAACGTGCCAGCGAAACATGCTGCGCGATGGATGCGAGCACCTGCTCGCGGCTCATTCGCAGCTTGTGTTCCATGTGCAGGTCGGAGGTCGCAATGAAGGTGTGGATGCGCGGCTTTTCCGCGTTTTCCACGGCGGCGGCAGCGCGCTCGATATCGTGCTGCTGGCAGCGCGCCAGTGCGGCCACGGTGCTGCCCTTGACCACGCCGGCAATCGCCTTGACCGCCGCGAAATCATCCGGGCTGGCGGCGGCGAAGCCGGCTTCGATCACGTCCACGCCCAGATCGGCCAGTTGCTGCGCCAGGATCAGTTTCTGCGGGGTGGTCATCGAACAGCCGGGCGACTGTTCGCCATCGCGCAAGGTGGTATCGAAAATGCGTACGAAATCTTCGCTCATGCCGGTTGGCCTCCTGCCGGGAAAGTCAGCGTCTGGGAATCGCGCGTGCCGGCGGCATCGACGCGGGTAAAAACGGGAGCTGCGGCGCGGCGCAGATGCGCGACCGGCTGCGGCTGGATGAAGTCCATGCGCGCCTGGCGCACGTCGTGCAGGCGCTGCACCTGACGCAGCAGCACATCGCCCGGGCGGTCATCGGCGGCCAGGGTCAGGCGCACGTCCAGACCGGCCGGCGTGGGCCGGCTCTGGATCGCTCCGAGCGGGAATCCGCGCCGTTCGATCAGACCGAGAAGCCGCAGCAGCGCGCCTTCGACCGGGGCCAGCGTAAGCGTCAATTCAAGCATCGGAAGTCTCCTTGGAACGGTCGGAATCAGCCGGATCCAGCATGTGCTGATTGGCGGTATTGGGCGGCACCAGGGGCCAGACATTGGCCTGCGGATCGATCCTCACGTGCAGCAGGAAAGGACCGTCGGCGGCCAGCAGCGCGGCCAGCGCGTCTTCGACCTGGTCGCGCCGCTCGATGCTGGCGGCGGCGATGCCGAAGGCGCGCGCGACTTCGGTGAAATCGGGGTTGTCGGACAGGTCGGTTTCCGAATAGCGCTCGTCGAAGAACAGTTCCTGCCATTGCCGCACCATGCCCAGGCGGCTGTTGTCCAGCAGCACGGTCTTGACCGCGATGCCGTAGCGCCGCAGCGTCGCCAACTCCTGCACGTTCATCAGGATCGAGCCGTCGCCGCTGACGCAGATCACCGGGGTGTCCGGGCTGCCGAGCTTGACCCCCATCGCCGCCGGCAGGCCGAAACCCATCGTGCCCAGGCCGCCGGAGGTCAGGTGCTGGTTGATGCTGCGGTGCAGCCAGTGCTGCGCGACCCACATCTGATGCTGGCCGACATCGCAGGCCACGACTGTTTCCGGCGGTGCGATTTCGCTCAGCCGGCGCAGCAGAGCCGGGGCATAGATGTCCTCGCCCGGCGCGTCGTAGCGCGGCTGCGATTGTTCGCGCCACTGCGCGCACTGCGCCACCCATTCGGAAATCTGCGGGCGGCAGTCCAGCAGCGGTAGCAACTGGCGCAGATCGCCGACCAGATGCACATTGGCATAGCGCAACTTGGAGACTTCGGCCGGGTCCACATCCAGATGGATGACGCGCGCGCCGGGCGCGAATTCGGCCAGCTTGCCGGTGGCACGGTCGTCGAAACGCGCGCCGATGCAGATCAGCAGATCGCAGCCCTGCACCGCCAGATTCGCGGCGCGGGTGCCGTGCATGCCGAGCATGCCGAGAAACTGTTTGTCTTCGCTTGGCAGCCCACCCAAGCCTTTCAAGGTGCTGACCACCGGGATGCCGGTGGACTTGGCCAGCGCGCGCAACTGCGGCTGCGCATCGGCCAGACCAACGCCGTAGCCGGTGTAGAACAGCGGCCGCTGCGCACCCTGGATCAGACTGCGGGCACGTTGCACCGCGTTGTGGTCGACCGGCTCCGCTGCCGGTGCCGGTGGCGGGCTGAACGGCGTGGCGGGCACCTGCGCGGTTGCCACGTCTTTCGGAAAATCGATCAGCACCGGGCCGGGCCGGCCTTCGCGCGCGATGCGGAAGGCTTCGTGCACGGTGGCCTCGATCCGGGCCGGATCGCGGATCACGAAACTGTGTTTCACGATCGGCAGTGTGATGCCCAGGATGTCCACCTCCTGGAAGGCGTCGGTGCCCATCAGCGCGGTCGGCACCTGGCCGGTGATTGCCACCATCGGCACCGAATCCAGCCAGGCGTCGGCGATGCCGGTGACCAGATTGGTCGCGCCCGGGCCGCTGGTGGCCATGCAGACGCCGACCTTGCCGCTGTGCCGCGCGTAGCCGTTGGCGGCCAGCGCGGCGCCCTGTTCGTGCCGCACCAGGATGTGGCGGATCGGCGCATCCACCAGCGCATCGTAGACCGGCATGATGGCGCCGCCCGGATAGCCGAATACCGTGTCCACGCCCTGCGCCACGAGCGCGCGCAGCAAGGCGTCGGCGCCACGGATCGGGGTATCGGGAACGGTATGGGCCTGGGCGGTCATGGGTATCGGTTTCCTTTGCTTGCAGCCCGGTGCCGGAGAGGCGGCACCGGGGTTTTCCGCAGTGTGGGCGGGATCAGGCGGCCTTCTTCTTCGCCGAATCCTGCAGCCAGCTCATGTTGGCGCGCAGGCGCGCACCGACCGATTCGATCTGGTGGTCCAGATCGCGCTGCTTCAGTTCCTGGTAGCGGCCGCGACCGGCCTTGTGCTCGGCAATCCACTCGCGCGCGAACTGGCCGTCCTGGATCTCACGCAGCACCGCGCGCATCTGCTGGCGGGTGTGCTCGTCGACCACGCGCGGGCCACGGGTCAGGTCGCCGTACTGCGCGGTTTCGGAGATGAACTGGTGCATCCGGGTGATGCCGCCTTCGTACAGCAGGTCGACGATCAGCTTCAGCTCGTGCAGGCATTCGTAATAGGCGATCTCGGGCTGGTAGCCGGCTTCGACCAGGGTTTCAAAACCCATGACGACCAGTTCGGTGGCGCCGCCGCACAGCACCGCCTGCTCGCCGAACAGGTCGGTTTCGGTTTCCTCGGCGAAGGTGGTTTCGATCACGCCGCCACGGGTGCCGCCGATGCCGTCGGCATAGGCCAGCGCCAGTTCCCTGGCCTTGCCGGTGGCGTCCTGGTGGATCGCGAACAGCGAGGGCACGCCGCGGCCTTCTTCGTACTGGCTGCGCACCAGCGCGCCCGGACCCTTGGGCGCGACCAGGAACACGTCCAGATCGGTGCGCGGGGTGATTTCACCGAAATGCACGTTGAAACCGTGCGCGAACAGCAGCGCGACGCCGGGACGGGCCAGCGGCGCGACGACCTTTTCATACAGCTCGGCCTGCACCATGTCCGGCGTCAGCAGCGCGATCAGGTCGGCCTTGGGGATCGCGTTTTCCGGCGTGTCCACGGCCAGGCCATCGGCCTGGGCCTGCTTGAAGCTGGCGCCATCCGGGCGCGCCGCGACCAGCACCTTGAAACCGGATTCGTGCAGGTTGCGGGCATGGGCACGGCCCTGGCTGCCGTAGCCGTAGATCACGGTCAGCTTGTCGCGCAGGGCGGCGGGATTGGCGTCGGCGGCGGTGTAGGTTTTCATGGGGCAACTCCGTTGGGGAATGGGGAATGGAAGTGCGGATTGGTTGAGGGGTATCGGGTTGAATCGGGTGGGGCGGATGTGGGAGTGCGTCGCGGGCTTTTACGATTCCCGATTCCCCACTCCCGATTCCCGCCTCGGCGGGAACGCAGTGACCGCGCCTTCCGAGGCTGGTGAAACGAGCGCTGCGTACTTGGCCAGCGCGCCCGAGGTTTCGCGCTGCGTCGGCTTCCATTCGAGTGGGCGCGAGGCCAGATCGGCGTCGGTGGAAATGGTGCGCGCTTCGACATCGATGACGATGCGGTCGCCGTCGCGCAGCTTGCCGATGGGGCCGCCGAGCGCGGCTTCCGGACAGATGTGGCCGACCATGAAACCGTAGGTCGCACCGGAAAAACGGCCGTCGGTGATCAGCGCGATATCGCCGCCCAGGCCCTGCCCGACCAGCGCTGCGGTGACCGCCAGCATCTCGCGCATGCCGGGGCCGCCGACCGGGCCTTCGCCGCGGATCACGACCACGTCACCGGCGCTGATTTCGCGCCGTTGCACGGCGGCGAAACAGGCTTCCTCGCCATCGAACACGCGGGCGCGGCCTTCGAACTTCAGCGCCTCGTGTCCGGCCAGTTTCACCACGCAGCCGTCCGGCGCGATGTTGCCGTAGACGATGCCGTAGCCGCCGCGCTGCTTGACCGGGCTGGCGGCGTCGTAGATGACCTTCTGGCCTTCGCGCTCGCTGGCCTTGGCGAACTCTTCAAACAAGGTATTGCCGCTGACCGTCGGCGCGTCGGCGATCAGGCCGGCCTGCATCAGGCGCTGCCCGACCAGCGCCGAACCGCCGGCCAGGTACATGTCCGGCGCCATGTAGCGCCCGCCCGGC
Organism: Denitratimonas organivorans; assembly: GCF_037478135.1. Lineage (NCBI taxonomy): Bacteria > Pseudomonadati > Pseudomonadota > Gammaproteobacteria > Lysobacterales > Lysobacteraceae > Denitratimonas > Denitratimonas organivorans. The sequence continues at coordinate 93,133 of NZ_JBBHDV010000011.1, read as the reverse complement.
TTCAGATCGGCGATCACCGGAGTGCGGCGGCTGATCTCGTGGAATTCGTCCAGCGCGAAGTGGAAACCGGCCTCGCGCGCAATCGCCAGCAGATGCAGCACGGCATTGGTCGAACCGGCGGTGGCGGTGGCCGCGACGGCGGCATTGCGGACCGAATCCGGGGTCACGAAGCTGCGCGCCGAAATCCCCTGCCGCACCAGTTCCATGACGCGCTCGCCACAGGCGCGGGCGGCGCCGAGCTTGGCCGGATCCGGCGCCGGGATGTCGTTCATGCCGACCGGCGACAGGCCCAGGAAAGTGGTCGCCAGCGCCATCGTGTTGGCGGTGAACTGGCCGCCGCAGGCGCCGGCACCGGGACAGGCCGCGCCTTCGATGGCTTCCAGTTCGGCATCGTCGATATTGCCGGCGGCGTGCGCGCCGACGGCTTCGAACACGTCCTGGATCGTCACCGCACGATCCTTGTGGCAGCCGGGCAGGATGCTGCCGCCGTAGAGCATCAGCCCGGGCAGATCCATCCGCGCCAGCGCCATCGCGGCGGCGGGAATGGTCTTGTCGCAGCCGCACAGCACCACCACGCCGTCCAGGCAGTGGCCGCGCACCGCCAGTTCGATCGAATCGGCGATCACCTCGCGCGAGGCCAGCGATGCCTTCATGCCGGGACTGCCCATCGCGATGCCATCGGTCACGGCAATGGTGTTGAACTCGAACGCGGTGCCGCCGGCGGCACTGATGCCGGCGCGCACTTCCCGCGCCAGCTCGCGCAGATTGAGATTGCACGGCGACACGTCCGACCAGCTGTGCACCACTGCGATCAGCGGCTTTTTGATGTCCTCGGCCGTCAATCCGGTGGCGCGCAGCATGGCGCGGGCGGCGGCGTGATCGGGTCCGGTTTTGATGGCGTCACTGTGCATGGAGGTTCCAGGTGGCGAAGGGGCGGCCTGCGGATCGGGAGGGCGGAAATAAAAAACCCCGCAGCGGTTTCCCGGTGCGGGGTTTCGGTGTCTTGGGGATGTCTGCTTCTGTCAGGCCCAAGCCGCCGTTCCGCACGGGTGTCGGCTAATAAGTACAAGGCCTGGAAGGAGCCCGTGGCCGGGCATTCGCGGCATTGCGGGCGGCAGGTGCTGGTAAGCGGAAATCAACATGGGGCCGATGCTTGACCCGGCTTCAGCGCAATGTCAAGCCCCTTTCCCGAAAAAATGCGGCAGTGCAGCGAAAACCCTGTTGCAGCGCGGAAAACCGAAGCATGGCCGGCGCTTCCACCAGCACCGGAATCAGCCGCCCACACCCGAAAGCGCGAAACAATGAACGCGGGTTCAGCTTCAAACACCTCTTTCGGACGCCGGCAGTACCATGGCCGGCAGGCTTGTTTCGCGCATCTTTGGAGGAACCGGCATGGACCACGCTTTCGCACGCCGCATGCTGACCCGGCTGGCGCCGTGGTTCGCAATGCTGAAGGAATTTTCCGACCGCGCCGATGCGCATGCGCTGTATGACCCGGACACCGAAGCCGGGCGCATCCGCCTTTCCAACCTCAAAATCTTCCTCGGACAACTGCTGCCGTGGCGCCCGGGCGTGCTGCTGATCGGCGAGGCGCCCGGCTATCGCGGCACCTGGCGCACCGGGGTCAACTTCTGTTCGGAAAAGATCATGATGGGCCCGGCCGACCGCTTCGGCCTGTTCGGCGGCGAGGCGGCCGGCTACCGGCTGATCGAACCTGCCGAAAAACTCTGCAGCGAAGCCAGTTCCACCGTGGTGCAGCGCGTGATCCAGGAACTGCCCTGCCCGCCGCTGGTGTGGCCGGCGTTTCCGCTGCACCCGCACAAGCCCGGCGTGGACGAGTCCAACCGCACCCCGACCCCGGCCGAACTGCGCCGCGACGCGCTGCCGCAGCTGGAAAAACTGATTTCCCTGTACCGGCCGCGCCATATCGCGGCGGTGGGCAATATCGGCATGACCTGCCTGAAGGAACTGGGCGTGGACGCGGTCAAGCTGCGCCACCCGGCGCACGGCGGCGGCCCGCAATTCCGCGCCGGGCTGCTGGAACTGATGGCCGACGTGAACCATTGACGCCGCGCGCGGTCCCTGTCCGGACCGCCCCGCCAAACCGATGCTGTCCCGGCGGCCGGCAACATGCCTTTTGGCAGACGCCGGTGCCCCATCCCCGGATTAGAGTGCGCGGTTCGAATGCGGGTCGTCCGGCCCTACTCCCGTCACGCTTCTCGTCCTGCGCAGCCGCCACCACGCCTACAACCCCGTTTTCCGCACCGTGTCCACGCGCGAGGACGCCGTGCGTCCCCAGGAGATTCCATGCCAGCCCCTGCCCCGTCCCCCAACCGCCTGCGCCCCTTCTTCTGGCTGCTGGGCGGCGTCGCCCTTGTCGTGATCGGCATCCTGGCCTGGCAGAAATTCGGACCGGAACCGGAGCAGTCCCAGCAGCAGCGGCGCTGGCGCGACATGCGCTCGATGGCGGTACCGGTGCGGGTGGCGCCGGCCGAACACGGGCGCCTGGATCTGCACCTGAAATCACTCGGCACCGTGACCGCGCTGAACACCGTCACGGTGCGCAGCCGGGTCGATGGCGAACTGGTGGAAGTGGCCTTCGACGAGGGCCAGAAGGTCGAAGCCGGCGATCTGCTGGCACGCATCGACCCGCGCTCCTATGAAGTCCAGCTGGCGCAGGCACGCGGCCAGCAGGCCCAGAACCTGGCGCAGCTGGAAAACGCCCAGACCGAACTGAACCGCTACCGCGAATTGCAGGTCAAGGGCCATGTCTCGGCGCAGCAACTGAGCGCGCAGGAATCGCTGGTGCGCGAATACCAGGCCCGGCGCCAGTCCGATCAGGCCAGCGTTGATGATGCGCGGCTGCAACTGTCCTACACCCGCATCACCGCGCCGATCTCCGGCCGTGTCGGCCTGCGCAATGTGGACGTGGGCAATCTGGTGCGCGCCGGCGACAGCGAAGGGCTGGTCACGATCACCCAGATGGACCCGATCAGCGTGCTGTTCACCGTGCCCGAATCCGAGCTGCCGCGTCTGCTCGATGCGGTGCGCGCCAGCCCGGCGCTGGCGGTCGAGGCCTGGGACCGCAACGAACAACATCTGCTGGCACAAGGCACGCTCGCCAGCCTGGACAACCGCATCGACACCCAGACCGGCACGCTGCGCCTGCGCGCGCATTTCGACAACGACGATGGCCGCCTGTTTCCGAACCAGTTCGTCAATGTGCGCCTGCGCGTCAGCAGCGACGAGGCCACCACGATCCCGAACGCCGCGGTGCAATACGGCAGCAGCGGCAACTTCGCATTCGTCGTGGGTCAGGACGACACCGTCAGCATCCGCCAGTTGCGCCTGGGCGCCAGCGAAGGCGAACGCGTGATCGTGCTGGAAGGACTGGCGCCGGGCGAGCGCGTGGTGCTGGAAGGGCTGGACCGGCTGCGCGAAGGCAGCAGCGTGACCATCGTCGAGGACGGTGAGCCGCTGCCCGCCGAAGACGAAACCCAGACGCCATGAACCTCTCGCGCCCGTTCATCGAGCGCCCGGTAGCGACCACGCTGCTGATGATCGCGCTGCTGCTGTCCGGCGTGCTGGCCTACCGCCTGCTGCCGGTGGCGGCGCTGCCGCAGGTCGACTACCCGATCATCCAGGTCACCACGCTGTATCCGGGTGCCAGCCCGGAAGTGATGACCAGCGCCGTGACCGCGCCGCTGGAACGCCGCCTGGGGCAGATTCCCGGGCTCAAGCAGATGTCCTCGACCAGCTCCGGCGGAGCCTCGGTGGTCACGCTGCAATTCAGTCTGGAAGTGGACATCGGCATCGCCGAGCAGGAAGTGCAGGCCGCGATCAGCGCCGCCGGCAGCTTCCTGCCCAACGATCTGCCGGTGCCGCCGATCTACCGCAAGGTCAACCCGGCCGACACTCCGATCCTGACCCTGGCGGTGACCTCGAACACGCGCCCGCTGCCGGAAATCTACGATCTGGTCGATACCCGGATGGCGCAGCGTCTGGCGCAGATTCCCGGTGTCGGGCTGGTGAGCCTGGCCGGCGGCCAGCGTCCGGCGGTGCGGATCCAGGTCAATCCGGTCGCACTGGCCTCGGCCGGCCTCACCAGCGCCGACATCCGGCGCGCGATTTCCGCCGCCAACGTCAATCTTCCCAAGGGCAGTTTCGACGGCCCGACCCGCGCGGTGATGCTGGACGCCAACGACCAGATGCGCTCGGTCGAGGAATACCAGGAGCTGGTGCTGGCCTGGCGCGACGGCGGCGCGCTGCGCCTGCGTGACGTGGCCACGGTGGAACAGGGCCCGGAAAACCGCTATCTGGCGGCCTGGTCCGGTGACACGCCGGCGGTGCTGGTCAACATCCAGCGCCAGCCCGGCGCCAACGTGATCGCGGTCGTGGACCAGGTGCGCGGCCTGCTGCCGCGCCTGACCAACACGCTGCCGCAGGATGTCGATGTAACGGTGCTGTCGGACCGCACCGAATCGATCCGCGCCTCCATCAGCGGGGTACAGAAGGAACTGGTCATCGCGATCTCGCTGGTGGTGATGGTGACCTTCGTGTTCCTGCGCAACATGGCCGCCACGATCATCCCGTCGATCGCGGTGCCGCTGTCGCTGGTCGGCACCTTCGGGGTCATGTACCTGGCCGGGTTTTCGCTCAACAACCTGACCCTGATGGCGCTGACGATTGCCACCGGCTTCGTCGTCGATGACGCGATCGTGATGCTGGAAAACATCGCGCGCCATCTGGAAGCCGGCGAAAGACCGATGCAGGCCGCGCTCAAGGGCGCCAAACAGATCGGTTTCACGCTGATCTCGCTGACGCTGTCGCTGATCGCTGTGCTGATCCCGCTGCTGTTCATGGCCGATGTCGTGGGCCGCCTGTTCCACGAATTCGCGATCACGCTGGCGGTGGCGATCGCGCTGTCGCTGGTGATCTCGCTGACGCTGACGCCGATGCTGTGCGCGTATTTCCTCAAGCGCCAATCCGGCGACGGCGCGGCGCACGATTCGCACCAGCAGGGCGACATGTTCGACCGCGTCATCGCGTTCTACGATCGCACCCTGACCTGGGTGCTGAACCGCCAGCCGCTGATGCTGCTGGCCACGGTCGCGACGCTGGCGCTGACCGTTGCGCTGTATGTGGCAGTGCCGAAGGGCTTTTTCCCGGTGCAGGATGCCGGCCTGATACAGGGCATCAGCGAGGCGCCGCAATCGGTCTCGTTCCAGGCCATGGCGCAGCGCCAGCAGGCGCTGGCCGATGTGGTGCTGGAAGACCCGGACGTGGCCAGCCTGTCGTCCTTCATCGGCGTGGACGGCACCAATTCCACCCTCAACACCGGCCGCATGCTGATCGAACTCAAGCCGCACGCCGAACGCGATGCCGGCGCCGAAGAAGTGATCGAACGCCTGCGCCAGCGCGTGGCCAGCGTGCCGGGCATCGCGCTGTACCTGCAACCGGTGCAGGAACTGTCGATCGAGGACCGCATCAGCCGCACCCAGTACCAGTTCAGCCTGTCCAGCCCGGACATGGATGCGCTGGCGCTGTGGACGCCACGGCTCGTCTCGCATCTGCAACAGCAGCCGCAACTGCTGGATGTGGCCAGCGATCTGGCCGAACAGGGCAGCCAGGCCTGGCTGGAGATCGACCGCACCGCCGCCGCGCGCCTGGGCATCAGCGCCGCCGACATCGCCGAGGCGCTGTACGACGCTTTCGGCCAGCGCCAGATTTCCACCATCTTCACCCAGGCCAACCAGTACCGCGTGGTGCTCGAAGCGATGCCGCAGTTCCAGCTCGGGCCCGAAGCGTTGGGCCGCATCCGGGTCAACTCGGCCAGTGGAGAACCGGTGCCGCTGGCCGGCATCGCGCGCGTGCAGGAACGCCCGAGCACACTGCTGCGCAACCATATCGGCCAGTTCCCGGCCACGACGATCTCGTTCAATCTGGCACCCGGTGTGTCGCTCGGCGAAGCGGTCGCCGCGATCGAGGCCGCTGAAGCCGAGATCGGCCTGCCGGCCAGCATCGAATCGCGCTTCCAGGGCGCGGCCGAAGCCTTCCGTGGTTCGCTCTCCTCCACCCTGTGGCTGATCCTGGCGGCGGTGCTGGTGATGTACATCGTGCTGGGCGTGCTGTACGAAAGCTTCATCCACCCGGTGACGATCCTGTCCACCCTGCCCTCGGCCACGGTCGGCGCGCTGGCCGCGCTGCTGCTGACCGGCACCAGCCTGGACCTGATCGCGATCATCGGCGTGATCCTGCTGATCGGCCTGGTCAAGAAGAACGCGATCATGATGATCGACTTCGCACTCGACGCCGAACGCCACGACGGCATGGCGCCGCGCGAAGCCATTCACCAAGCCGCACTGCTGCGCTTCCGCCCGATCCTGATGACCACGCTGGCGGCATTGTTCGGCGCGGTACCGCTGATGCTGGCCACCGGCTCCGGCGCCGAACTGCGCCAGCCGCTGGGGCTGGTGATGGTCGGCGGCCTGATCGTCAGCCAGGTGCTGACGCTCTACACCACGCCGGTGATCTACCTGTTCTTCGACCGACTCGCGCACCGTGGCAAGCGCGATGCCGGCGGCAATCCGGATATGGCCGCAGCGACGGCGGACGGTCATGCGTGAGGACGGCTCGGCACCGGCCACGGTGAACCTGTCGCGCATCTTCATCCAGCGCCCGATCGCCACCGCGCTGCTGGCGATCGCGCTGGTGCTGGCCGGTGCGCTGGCCTACCGCATGCTGCCGGTGGCACCACTACCGCAGGTGGATTATCCGGCGATCCAGGTCACCGCCAGCCTGCCCGGCGCCAGTCCCGAGTCGATGGCGGCGAACGTGGCCACGCCGCTGGAGCGTGCGCTCGGCGCGATTCCGGGCATCACCGAGATCCGCTCCAACAGCTCGCAGGACATGGCGCGCATCGATCTGAGCTTCGATCTGGGGCGCGATATCAACGATGCCGCGCGCGATGTGCAGGCCGCGATCAACCAGGCCGCACCGCAGCTGCCCAGCGGCATGCCGGGCCTGCCGCAGGCGCGCAAGATCAATCCCTCGCAGGCGCCGATCCTGGCGCTGGCGCTCAGTTCCGAACGCCTGACGCCGGGCGCGCTGTACGACCTGGGCTCGACCATCCTGGCGCAGAAGCTGACCCAGATTCCCGGCGTCGGTCAGGTCGATGTCGGCGGCGGTTCGCTGCCTGCGGTGCGGGTGTCGCTCGATCCCAACGCGCTGAACCAGTACGGCATCGCGCTGGATGAAGTCGCCGCCGCGATCCGCAGCACCAATGCACTGCGACCGCTGGGCGCGGTGCAGGACGGCCGCCGCAGCTGGCAGGTGGAGGCCAATCTGCAACTGCGCGATGCAGCCGATTACTCCGAACTGCTGGTCGCCTGGCGCGACGGCCGACCGGTGCGGCTGGGCGATGTGGCACAGGTTTCCGAAGGCGTCGAAAACCGCTACGCCGCCGGCTTCCACAACGACCGCGACGCGGTGCTGCTGGTGGTCAACCGCCAGCCCGATGCCAACGTGGTCGACACCATCGACCTGATCCACGCGCAGATTCCGGCGCTGCGTGCACTGCTGCCCGAAGGCGTGGATCTGAGCGTGGCGATGGACCGTTCGCCGGTGATCCGCGCCACGCTGTCCGAAGCGCAGATCACCTTGCTGCTGGCGGTCACGCTGGTGGTGCTGGTGGTGCTGGCCTTCCTTGGCAACCTGCGCGCCGCGATGCTGCCGACATTGGCGATTCCGGTGGTGCTGGCCGGCACCCTGGCAGTGATCTGGCTGTGCGGATTTTCGCTCAACACGCTGTCGCTGATGGCGCTGATCGTGGCGGCGGTGCTGGTGGTGGACGATGCCATCGTGGTGCTGGAAAACATCTCGCGCCATATCGAAGCCGGCATGGCGCCGCTACCCGCCGCCTTGCGCGGCGCGCGCGAGGTCGGCGCCACGCTGCTGTCGATGAACCTGGCGCTGGCAGTGGTGTTCGTGTCGATCCTGTTCCTGGACGATTTTGTCGAACGCCTGTTCCGCGAGTTCTCGGTGACGCTGGTGGCGGCGATGTTCGTATCGCTGGCGGTGTCGCTGAGCCTGACCCCGAGCCTGTGCGCACGCCTGCTGCGACGCGGCGAGGATCTGCCACCACCGAACCGCGTGCAGCAGGCCGGCCGGCGCTTCTTCGCCCGGCTGCGGGCCGGTTATGCGCGCAGCCTGGCGGCCTCGTTGCAGCATCGCGCGCTGCTGCTGACGCTGTTCGCACTGGTGATCGGCTTCAACATCTGGCTGTTCATGATCGTGCCCAAGGGCGTGGTGCCGCAGCAGGACACCGGCCAGTTGCGCGGTTTTGCGCGCGGCGACGACGGCCTCTCGTTCCAGGTGATGCAGCCCAAACTGGATGTCTACCGCCAGGTGCTGATGGACGATCCGGCGATCGAAGACATCATCGGCTACATCGGCGGCAGCTCAGGCATCAACAACGCCTTCATCATGATCAAGGTCAAGCCGCTGGCCGAACGCGGCATTTCCAGCCAGCAGGTGATCGACCGGATCCGCGCGCAGACCCCGGAAATCCCCGGCGGCCGGCTGTGGCTGTGGGTCGACCAGGACCTGCGCATCGGCGGCGGGGGTGGCGGAGGCGACGGCAACTATTCGTTCGAGCTGATGTCCGGCGAACTGGACCTGCTGCGCAGCTGGACCACGCGCGTGGCCGATGCACTGACGCTGCTGCCGGAACTGGTCGATGTGCAGGCCTCCGGCGACGAAGGCGCACGCCAGGTGGCGCTGGACATCGACCGCAACGCCGCCGCACGGCTGGGCGTGGACATGCGCACCATCGCCTCGGTGCTGAGCAACTCCTTCAGCCAGCGCCAGATCGCCACGCTCTACGGCAGCCTCAACCAGTACCGCGTGGTGATGGAACTGGACCCGCGCCACACCCAGCATCCGGACACGCTGGACCAGGTCTACGCCATTGCCGGCGACGGTCAGCGCGTGCCGCTTTCAGCATTCGCCAGCTACGACTACGGCATCGCGCCGGACCGGGTCCAGCATCGCGGCCAGTTCGCCTCCACCCGGGTGCAGTTCGCGCTGGCGCCGGGCGTCACGCTAGACGAAGCGGTCAACGCCATCGATGCCGCGATGGCGCAGATCATGCTGCCCAGCGAAGTCATCGGCCAGCTCTCGGGCGAGGCCGGCAGCCTGAAGGAAATGCGCCAGCGTCAGCTGTGGCTGATCCTGGGCGTGGTGCTGGCGGTCTACATCGTGCTGGGCATTCTCTACGAAAGCCCGATCCAGCCGCTGACCATCCTTTCGATCCTGCCCTCGGCCGGCATCGGCGCACTGCTGGCGCTGCTGCTGAGCAACAAACCGCTGGACCTGATCTCGCTGCTGGGCCTGTTCCTGCTGGTGGGCGTGGTGATGAAGAACACCATCCTGATGGTGGACTTCGCGCTCGCCGCACAACGCGAACGCGGCCTGTCCGCGCACGCCGCGATCCAGGAAGCCGCGCTGCTGCGCTTCCGCCCGATCCTGATGACCAGCCTGGCCGCCCTGTTCGGCACCCTGCCACTGATGCTGGCCACCGGCGAAGGCTGGGAAATGCGCCAACCGCTGGGCATCGCCATCGTCGGCGGCCTGCTGGTCAGCCAGGTGCTGACGCTCTACACCACCCCGTCGATCTTCCTGGCGCTGTCGCGGCTGGAGAAGAAACGCGCGCCGGCAGCGGCGATACCGGAAACCGGATAAGAAAACTCCCCTCTCCCGCCTGCGGGAGAGGGGCTGGGGGAGAGGGTGACTTCGGAAAGACATCGCGGCAATCAGGCAACATCTGGCAATACCTGACCCGGAGCAACCGCCATGACGCTGCTCGAACGCGCACGATATCTGCGCAGCCACCAGACCGATGCCGAGCAACATCTCTGGTACAGGCTGCGGGCCAAGCGATTTCTGGGCCTGAAGTTCAAGCGCCAGAAACCCGTCGGCCCGTACATCGTCGACTTTATCTGCTTTGACCCGCCACTGATCGTCGAAGTCGACGGCGGGCAACACGAGCAGCAGGCCACTTATGACCAGCACCGTGACGGATTCCTTCGGAACGAGGGCTTCACCGTTTTGCGCTTCTGGAATCACCAGGTGCTTGGGGAGACCGAGGCGGTACTGGAAGCGATCCTCGCCGCAGTGACGGCGTTGCGCGGGAACCAAAAACCGCAGGAATTGAGCTGAGGCTGCGAGAAATCCTCCCTCTCCCCCAACCCCTCTCCCGCAGGCGGGAGAGGGGAGCGGAACGCTATTCCGACAAGTTGGCCGATGGGCTTTCCTGCCTCCAGCGCGACTGGCGCGTGGCACGAATCCATTGAAATTTTTTATTGCGGCACTGCAACAAACTGTGTTTTATTCGACTCCCAACCCAACGGCGCGTCGCGGCCATCCGGCTGCCGGCGGCGCTGTCCTGGCAATGCATGGAAGTGTCGCCGCAGGCAGGTCCGGTGTCGATGTGCACAGCATCAGAGCCGGCGCGTGACCATCCGGATCGGATGTCCGGACGGGCATCACGACACAAGGAAGGCACATGGCGTCGACCCACACCCGGGGGCTGCTCGACCCGCGACTTGAGCACGACAGTTGCGGCTTCGGCCTGATTGCCCAGCTCGACAACCAGCCCAGCCGCTGGCTGGTGGACACCGCACTGTCCTCGCTGGCGCGCATGTCGCACCGCGGCGCGATTCTGGCCGATGGCCGTACCGGCGACGGCTGCGGTCTGCTGTTGCACCGGCCCGAGGAGTTCCTGCGCAGCGTCGCGGACGAGGCCGGCATCCGTCTGGGGCATGGGTTCTGCGCCGGCAATATCTTCCTGCCGCAGGATGCCGGCAACGCGCAGCGCGCCCGTGCGGTGCTGACCGAAGAACTGGAACGGGTCGGCATCCAGGTCGCCGGCTGGCGCCGGGTGCCGATCAACGAATCGGCCTGCGGCCCGATCGGTCTGGCCTGCCTGCCGCGTATCGAACAGGTGTTCGTCTGCCCGCAGGCAGCGACCGGCCAGGCCGGGATGCAGCGCATGCTGTTCCTGGCACGACGCCGCGCCGAGATGCGTCTGGCCGATATCGAAGACTTCTACGTCGTCAGCCTGTCGGCCTCGACCCTGGGCTACAAGGGACTGGTGCTGGCCCCGGCGCTGGCTGATTTCTTCCCCGATCTTGCGCACCCGGCGATGGCCTCGGGCGTGGCCCTGTTCCACCAGCGTTTTTCCACCAATACCGCGCCGCGCTGGCCGCTGGCGCAGCCGTTCCGGCTGCTGGCGCACAACGGTGAAATCAACACCATCGAAGGCAACCGCCGCTGGGCCACGGCGCGCGTCGCCAAGTGGCATACGCCGGCACTGGATCTGCGCGAACTGCAACCGCCGATCTCGATGCACGGCTCGGATTCTCAGAGCATGGACAACATGGTGGAACTGCTGCTGGCCGGCGGCATGGATCTGCTGTGCGCGATGCGCATCCTGGTGCCGCCGGCAACCTCGGTGCTGGAACACACCGATCCGGATCTGGCCGCGTTCTACCAGTATTTCGGGCTGAACTGCGATCCGTGGGACGGCCCGGCCGGCATCGTGCTGTGCGATGGGCGTTATGCCGCCTGCACCCTGGACCGCAACGGCCTGCGCCCGGCGCGTTGGTCGCTGACGCGCGACCGGCACCTGACCGTGGCCTCGGAAACCGGGGTCTGGGATTGCCCGCCGCAGGAGATCGTGGCCAAGGGCAAGCTCGGCCCCGGCGAAATGCTGGCGGTGGACCTGTATTCGGGCGAGCTGCTGGACAACACCCGCATCGATGCCATCAACAGGAGCCGCGCACCGTTCAAGCGCTGGCTGAAGAACGGCCTGAAATATGTCGAGCAGGATCTGATCGACCCTTCACTGGCGGCCGAACCGATGGACCCGGCCACGCTGAAGCGTTACCAGAAGCTGTTCACGCTCTCGCGCGAGGAGCGCGAATCGGTGCTGCGCGTGCTGGCCGAAACCGAGCAGGAAGCCACCGGCTCGATGGGCGATGACACCCCGATGGCGGTGCTCAGCCAACAGCAGCGTTCGCTCTACGACTATTTCCGCCAGGCCTTCGCGCAGGTGACGAATCCGCCGATCGATCCCTTACGCGAGTCGATCGTGATGAGCCTGTCGACACCCATCGGGCGCGAAGGCAATCCGTTTGAACTGACGCCGGAAAGCGCACACCAGGTGATCATCAATTCGCCGGTGCTGAGCCAGCGCAAGCTGCGCCAGATCCTGGCGATGGATGCCTTCCGCCAGTCCCAGACCACGCTGCATCTGTACCACGACCCGTCTTCCGAATGCTTGCGGCAGGCGCTGCTGCGCCTTTGCGACGAGGCCGAGCGCGCGGTGCGCGAGGGCGCGGTGATCCTGATGCTGAGCGATCTTGATCCGCCGGCCGGGCACAATTTCGTGCATCCGCTGCTGGCCACCGGCGCGATCCATGACCGTCTGGTGCGCAGCGGCATCCGCTGCGACTGCAATCTGATCATCGAAACCGCGACCGCGCGCGATCCGCACCATTTCGCCTGCCTGATCGGCTTCGGTGCCACCGCGGTGTATCCGTATCTGGCCTACCAGACCCTGTTCGACCTGGGCCGCGCCGGCATTCTGGATGCCAAGCGCGGCAGCGAGCCGGCGCAGCTGGGACGCAGTTACCGGCGCGGCATCTGCAAGGGCCTGTACAAGATCATGTCGAAGATGGGCATTTCCACCATCGGCAGTTATCGCGGCGCGGGCCTGTTCGAGATCATCGGGCTGGAGCGCGATATCGTGGATCTGTGCTTCCCGGGCACACCCTCACGCATCGGCGGAGCGAGCTGGGAAGCGTTGCAGCAGGAAGTGGAAGCGCAGGTGCGCGCCAGCGCCGACCAGACCACGCCGCTGCCGCCCGGCGGCCTGCTCAAATACGTGCACGGCGGCGAATACCACGCCTACAACCCGGACGTGGTCGGCAGCCTGCAACGCGCGGTGCGCAGCGGCGATTACGCCGATTACAAGGTGTTCGCCGAGCACGTGAACGCGCGCCCGGTCACGACGCTGCGCGATCTGCTCGCACTCGATCCTTCCCGCACCCCGATTCCGCTTTCCGAAGTGGAGCCGGCGGAAAACCTGTTGCCGCGTTTTGATTCGGCCGGCATCTCGCTCGGCGCGCTGTCGCCCGAAGCACATGAAGCACTGGCCATCGCGATGAATCGCCTCGGCTGCCGCAGCAATTCCGGCGAAGGCGGTGAAGACCCGGCGCGCTACGGCAGCGAGAAGCGCAGCAAGATCAAGCAGGTGGCCTCCGGTCGCTTCGGCGTCACGCCCGAGTATCTGGTCAATGCCGAGGTGTTGCAGATCAAGGTCGCGCAAGGCGCCAAGCCCGGCGAAGGCGGGCAGTTGCCCGGTCACAAGGTCAACGAACTGATCGCGCGGCTGCGCTACGCCAAGCCCGGCATCGGCCTGATTTCCCCGCCGCCGCATCACGACATCTATTCGATCGAAGACCTGGCCGAACTGATCTTCGACCTGAAACAGGTCAATCCGACCGCGCTGGTCAGCGTCAAGCTCGTCAGCCATGCCGGCGTGGGCACGATTGCCGCCGGCGTGGTCAAGGCGCATGCCGATCTGATCACCATTTCCGGCTACGACGGCGGCACCGGTGCCTCGCCGCTGTCTTCGGTCAAATACGCCGGCACGCCGTGGGAACTGGGCCTGTCCGAAGCGCAGCAGGCACTGCGCGCCAACGGACTGCGGCACACCGTGCGCCTGCAGGCCGATGGCGGGCTGAAGACCGGGCTGGACGTGATCAAGGCGGCGATCCTGGGGGCAGAAAGTTTCGGTTTCGGTACCGCGCCGATGATCGCGCTGGGCTGCAAATACCTGCGCATCTGCCATCTGAACAACTGCGCCACCGGCATCGCGACACAGGATAAACGCCTGCGCGAACAGCACTTCATCGGCCTGCCGGAAATGGTGATGAACTACTTCCGCTTCGTGGTGGAGGAAACCCGCGAATGGATGGCCGTACTCGGCGTGCGCCGGCTTGAAGACCTGATCGGCCGCACCGAATACCTGACGATTCTGGAAGGCACCACCGCCAAGCAGCGCGGCCTCGATCTTTCCCCGTTGCTGTCCGATGCCGGCGCCGCGCCCAATGCCGCGCGTTTCTGCACCGAGCCGGCCAACACCCCGCACGATGACGCGCCACTGGCACGGCAGATGCTGCAACAGATCGGCCCGGCCATCGAACACCGCAGCGGCGGCGATTTCCATTTCACCGTGCGCAACAGCGACCGCGCCATCGGTGCCACACTGGCCGGCGAGATCGCGCGCCGCCACGGCAATCACGGCATGGCCGATGCGCCGCTCAGGCTGCATCTTGCCGGGGTGGCCGGGCAGAGTTTCGGCGCGTTCAACGTCGCCGGTCTGGAGCTGCTGCTCGAAGGCGACGCCAACGACTACGTCGGCAAGAGCATGGCCGGCGGCCGGCTGGTGCTGCGGCCACCACCCGACAGCCGCTTCGAAGCGCGCCACGCGCCGATCATGGGCAACACCTGCCTGTATGGCGCCACCGGCGGCGAACTTTATGCCGCAGGCCGCGCCGGCGAACGCTTCGCGGTACGCAATTCCGGCGCCACCGCCGTGATCGAAGGCGCCGGCGACCACTGCTGCGAGTACATGACCGGCGGCGTGGTCACCGTGCTGGGGCGCACCGGGGTCAACTTCGGTGCCGGCTTCACCGGCGGCTTCGCCTATGTGCTGGACATGGAGCGCGATTTCGTCGACCGCTACAACCACGAACTGATCGACATCCACCGCTTCTCACCGGAAAGCATGGACAGCCAGATCCAGCACCTGCGCCAGCAGATCCTGCACCACGTGGCGCATACCGGCAGCGTGTGGGGGCAGCAGATCCTCGGTGACTTCCGCGATTTCGTCGGCAAGTTCTGGGTGGTCAAGCCACGCGCGGCCTCGCTGGAAAGCCTGATCAACACCCTGCGGAGGGCGGCATGATGAACACCGCAATCGCTTCGATGAAAGCCACCGCAGCACCGTGGTCCAGCGCCTTCAACGGCCGCGGCAACAGGAGAAGCGGCGATGGCTGATCCGCTGTTCCAGTTCATCGACCTGCCGCGCCGGATGCCGGCCCCGCTGCCGACGCCGGTGCGCGTCAACGGCTGGCAGGAGATCTACGGCGGCTTCGATCCCGATGCAGCTGCGGCGCAGGCCGCGCGCTGTCTGGATTGCGGCAATCCCTACTGCGAGTGGAAGTGCCCGGTGCACAACTACATCCCGAACTGGCTGGCGCTGGCGCGCGCCGGACGCCTGTTCGAGGCCGCCACGCTGGCGCACGAAACCAACCCGCTGCCGGAAATTTGCGGAAGGATCTGCCCGCAGGACCGCCTCTGCGAAGGTGCCTGCACGCTCAATGACGACTTCGGTGCGGTCACTATCGGGGCCATCGAAAAGTACATCGTCGATGAAGCCTTCCGTCAGGGCTGGCGGCCCGATCTTTCGCAGGTCAAAGCCACCGGCAAACGCGTGGCGGTGATCGGTGCCGGCCCGGCCGGGCTGTCCTGCGCTGATCGTCTGGCACGGCATGGCATACAAGCGCACGTGTTCGACCGCCACCCGCAGATCGGCGGCCTGCTGAGCTTCGGCATCCCGACCTTCAAGCTGGAAAAGGAAGTCATCGCCACCCGCCGTGGCGTGCTCGAAGCGATGGGCGTGCACTTCCACCTCGGCGTGGACATCGGCCGCGACCTGCCCTTCGCCGAGCTGCTGCGCGACTACGACGCAGTCTTCGTCGGCACCGGCGCCTATACCCCTGTTGATGGCCGCCTGCCCGGCCAGCACGGCGCCGGCGTGCACCTGGCGCTGGACATCCTGACCGCCAATGCACATCGGCTGCTGGCCGGAGACAGCACGCCCGATCCGCGCCTGGACATGGCCGGCAAGCGCGTTGTCGTGCTCGGCGGCGGCGACACCGCGATGGACTGCGTGCGCACCTCCGTGCGCCTGGGCGCGGCGCAGGTCACCTGCGCCTACCGCCGCGATGAAGCCAATATGCCCGGCTCACGCCGCGAAGTCGCGAATGCGCGCGAGGAAGGCGTGCAATTCGCGTTCAACCGCCAACCGCTGGCGATCGAACATGACGAACACGGCACCCTGCTCGGCGTGCGCGAGGCCCAGACCCGCCTCGGCCTCGCCGACTCCCAAGGCCGGCGCAACGCCGAAATCGTCGAAGGATCCGAACAACTGCTGCCCGCAGACACGGTCATCCTGGCCTTCGGCTTCCGCCCCAGCCCCGCGCCGTGGCTGGCCGAACACGGCGTCGCGCTGGAGGCCGATGGCCGCATCAAGGCACAGGATGCCGGCCTGCGCTACCAGACCAGCCATCCGAAGATTTTTGCAGGCGGGGACAATGTGCGCGGTGCGGATCTGGTCGTCACCGCCGTGCATGACGGGCGTGAGGCCGGGTTGGCGATTGCGCGCTATCTGGCCTGACCCTACCGCCTCCCGGCAGGAGCGAGCTTGCTGGCGACCGCTCGCAGGGAAACTTCAGCCACGATGAGCAACAATCGCGGCCGAAGCCCTCCTGCATAAAGCTCCCATGCCTCAAATCGCATCCAGAGTCCTGTGGCTGTGCCTCATCGCCTTGTGTACGGGCTGCACCAGTCTAGGCGAGACACGCCTGCCTGCATGGACGGATAAATACTCCCTCAATATGCATCTGGGCATGCTCAGCGAAAGCGAATGCCTCGCCCACGATGGCATCTGGTCTGGTGTCGAAGGTGCCGAGCTGGCGTTGTGCAAACAGCGCATCACCGACATCGGCCAACCCTGTACCGATCATGCACAGTGCCAGGGAATCTGTCAGACCTCCCACACCATCAAACCCGGCAAGCGAGCTGAAGGCCAATGTTCCGCCTATCCCGGCCTTGGCTGCACCCAGGGCGTGTCGCGTGGCCGTGCAGAGGCGATTCTGTGCGCTTGTGAGTAGCCCAGACCCAACGCGCCAAACAAGGCCAGCTAAACTTCCGCCCCCGCCGTCGCTCCCCGATGGCGTTTTCGTCTGGCGGCCAGCGTGGCCGCGTTTCATCGGAAAGGATCCATGTCCCAACTCCAACACCGCATCGCCCAGACCATCGCCACCGATATCGCGGCGCAGCCCGCCCAGGTCACTGCCGCCATCGCCCTGCTGGACGAGGGCGCGACCGTGCCGTTCATCGCGCGCTACCGCAAGGAAGTCACCGGCGGGCTGGACGATACGCAGCTGCGCCTGCTGGAAGAGCGGTTGTCCTATCTGCGCGAACTCGAAGATCGGCGTGCGGCGGTGATCGCCAGCATCGAGGAGCAGGGCAAGATGAGCGATGCGCTGCGCGCCGACCTGCTGGCGGCCGATACCAAGGCGCGGCTGGAAGACCTGTACCTGCCCTACAAGCCCAAACGCCGCACCAAGGGCCAGATCGCACGCGAAGCCGGGCTGGAGCCGTTGGCAGATGCACTGTTCAATGATCCATCCCTGACACCCGAGGCGGTTGCCGCCGGTTATGTCGATACGGAAAAGGGCGTGGCCGATGTGAAGGCCGCGCTCGATGGCGCGCGCGCGATCCTGCTGGAGCGCTTCGCTGAGGACGCCGCGCTGGTCGGCGAGATGCGCAACTTCCTGCACGCCCATGGCCGGGTACGGGCGCGCGTGATCGCCGGCAAGGAAACCGAAGGCGCCAAGTACCGCGACTATTTCGACCATGTCGAAGCGGTGGCGCAGATTCCCTCGCATCGCCTGCTGGCGCTGTTCCGCGCCAGCAAGGAAGGCATCATCGATCTGGCGCTGCTGCCGTTTTCCAGCAGCGCACCGAAAATCGTCGCTTCCGATGCGCTGGACGACGCCATCGCCGCCGGCCATGCCGAGGCCGAAGGCCGGGTCGCGGTGCATGTGGGCATCGCCGATCATGGCCGTGCCGGTGACCGCTGGCTGCTCGATACGGTGCGCCAGACCTGGCGGGTGAAGCTGCATCTGCACCTGACCATCGACCTGTTCGGCCAGGCCCGCGCCGCCGCCGAGGACGAGGCGATCCGCATTTTCGGCGACAACCTCAAGGATCTGCTGATGGCCGCGCCAGCCGGCTCGAAAGTGGTCATGGGGCTGGATCCGGGCATCCGCACCGGGGTCAAGGTGGCCGTGGTCGATGCCACCGGCAAGCTGCTCGATACCGCCACCGTGTTCCCGCACGAGCCACGCCGCCAATGGGATGCCTCGCTGGCTGAGCTGGGCGTGCTGTGCAAGAAGCACGGGGTGACCCTGATCGCGATCGGCAACGGCACCGCCTCGCGTGAGACCGACAAGCTGGCCGGTGAACTGATCGCCAAGCTGCCGGGCGCGAAGATCGGCAAGATCGTCGTCAGCGAGGCCGGCGCCTCGGTGTATTCGGCATCGGAACTGGCGGCGAAGGAATTTCCCACGCTGGATGTCTCGCTGCGTGGCGCGGTTTCGATTGCGCGGCGTTTGCAGGATCCGCTCGCCGAACTGGTCAAGATCGACCCCAAATCCATCGGCGTGGGCCAGTACCAGCACGATGTGAACCAGGTGAAGCTGGCGCGCACGCTGGATGCGCGCGTGGAGGACTGCGTGAACGCGGTCGGCGTGGACGTGAACACCGCGTCGGCACCACTGCTGGCGCGCGTGGCCGGGCTGTCGGCCAGCGTCGCCGAAAACGTGGTCAAGCATCGCGACGCCAATGGCGCGTTCACCAGCCGCAAGGCGTTGCTGAAGGTGCCGCGCCTGGGCGAAAAGGCGTTCGAGCAATGCGCCGGCTTCCTGCGCATCGCCGATGGCGACAACCCGCTGGATGCTTCCTCGGTTCATCCGGAAGCCTATCCGCTGGTCGAACGCATCCTGGCCAGCAGCGGGCGCGAGGTGAAGCAGGTGATCGGCGATACCGGCTTCCTGCGTTCGCTGAAACCGGAAAACTTCACCGATGAGAAATTCGGCCTGCCCACGGTGCGCGACATCCTCAAGGAACTGGAAAAACCCGGCCGCGACCCGCGCCCGGAGTTCAAGACCGCCGCCTTCGCCGAAGGCATCGAGGACATCCGCGACCTGAAGCCCGGCATGATCCTGGAAGGTGTCGTGTCCAATGTCGCCGCGTTCGGCGCCTTCGTCGATCTGGGCGTACACCAGGACGGGCTGGTGCATGTCTCGGCGCTGTCGGAGAAGTTCGTGAAAGACCCGCGCGAGGTGGTCAAGGCCGGCGACATCGTCAAGGTCAAGGTGATGGAAGTGGACATCCCGCGCCAGCGCATCGGCCTGTCGATGCGGCTGTCCGACGAGCCGGGCCAGACACGCAGCGGCGGGCCGGCGGGACGCGAACGCGATGCGCGCCCGCATGGTGGCCCGCGTGGTGCCGATCGCGGTTCCGCACGCGGCGGCGCAGCTGCCGCAGTCAACGCCGGTTCGGCGCTGGCCGACGCCTTCGCCCGGGCTCGGGCAAAATGAGGCGATGAGCACGCCTGACGCCATTCCCCTGCCCGATCCGGACCCGCGCCCGCTGCCACCGGAACCGCCACTGCCCAGCGACTGCTGCGACAGCAGCTGCTGCCCCTGCGTGCATGACATCTACAGCGAGGATCTCCAGTACTACCGCGAGCAACTGGCGGCATGGCTGGAACGGCACCCGGATGCGGAGCCTTCCACATAACGCCGCTTCCCGGCATCCCGACGAAGCGGGATGCTGGAATTCACCGACTCATCTGGCCGGTACAACAGCTATTCGAAACCGTTGGCGAACAGGATGCCGCCGCGCAACTGCACGCTGGCGCTGGCCGATTTCGCACCACCGCTGCCGGTATTACCGTTGTCGTTGATCGTGATCTGCAAGTTGGCCGGGCCGGTGAAACCAGGCCCCGACATGCGCGCTGTGCCGGCCGCGAAATAACTGTTGAGCGCCGACAGGCTGCCATTGAAGGTTCGGGTACCGCCGCTACCCGAGGCCGTGACCCCGCCGCCACTGGCGCCACTGAGCGTGACTCCGGACGGCGCCACCAGCGTCACCGTCATGCCGCCACCGCCGGCATCCACATCGGCGAAAACGACGCCGGATACCGGTACGTTACCAGTCGTGAATACCGGCAGAAATGCCGGTGCCAACAGCGTTGGCGCATCGTTGACCGCGTTGACCGTGATCGTGCGGCTGACAGAGTCACTTTGCGCACCACCGCTGCCGCTGTGGCCGTTGTCGTTGATAGCGATGCTCAAGGTCACGTTGGCGGTGGCGTTAAGCGCGGTGGTGTAACGCACGTTGCCACCTGCCAGATAGCTGTTGAGCGCCGTCCGGCTGCCTTGCAGGGTTCGCGCATTCGGCGTGCCACCCCCGACAACACCGCCTGAGCTTGGCGCGCTCAGACTGCCGGTTGGCACCGTGAAGGTCGCGGTGAGACTGCCGCTGCCGGCATCCGGATCGGCAAAGGAAATTCCATTCAGCGAACTTGCCACGTCCTCGGTGACAGTGAAACTGGCGGGTGTGGTGATCGTCGGCGGCTGGTTCGAGGTGCCCAACGGCAGCACGCAACTGGCCGGCTGGCTCGCGATGCGGCTATTGAGGATCGTGACCTGGACGGGATGGAACAGCCCCGCGTTCTGGTAGCTGCCACCGCACGTCAGCAGATGGCAATAGCTCATCAAGGTGCCACGAGGCGCGCCCGCCCCGCTGCTCGGGCAAGATGTCGGACCGTTGTAGCAGCCGATTGACCCTTCGAAATTCGAGCACTGGTCCAGCGTATTGGTCGATGCCGGGCGCGCGCCCGATGTATTGGTGCAGTGGGTGTGATCCAGGCCGAAGTTGTGGCCCAACTCATGTGCGACCAGCGTCACGTCCTGCGCGGCCGGCAGCGAGGACGAAATAAACACCCGGTTGACGCTGTAGTGGCCAAACGTTTGTCCACCCCAGGACGTGCCCGTGGCGTCGCAGAAGTTGCCCGAAGTCAGGAGCCACGCGATGCCCTGCGCACCGCCACCCGGGATTTTTCCCGAGATCATCAGCGCAAAAGCCCGCGGGACCGCGCTGTAATTGTCCTTCCAGTACCCGCCGAACTCGTTGAGCTGATCCGACATCGAGGAGCCGGGCGCGGAGGGATAGGGGTCCGCCGTGGTCGAAGGACGAAGGATCTGGTGGCCGATCTGCAGTTGAAGCTGCGCCCCGCCCGCAGCGGCGTCCAGTTCATAAAAGGCACTCATGCCGGCCACCAGGGCGGCGAGATAGTTGCTGGCGTTGGTCGTGTTGTTATTGAACTTCAGGTTCAGCAGTTCGTTGTCGGTATCCAGCGCCAGCGTCACCCGGCGGGTCGCGGCCTTGGCTGCGGCAGGCGATGCTTCGGTCATCTGGGCGATGCGGTTCAAGCCCGCCAGTTTGCCGGTTGCCACCGGGCCATGCAGGCCTCCCATGCAATCCGATTCGGGCAGGCTGCCGTCCGGGAGCGCCGCATCGGTGGAGGTCCCGGTAAGACGCAAGCCGCCACGTGCGGCCTTCACCTCGAGGCGGTAGGTGCCATCGTCTGCCAACAACAAGCCTTCGCCCTGATTGCCATCGGGCATCAGCGACAGCGCGATGCGCTCGCCGGGGCGGCTGCCGATGTAATGCCGCAGCGCGCTGCGCGGGGCAGGCTCCAGGCCCTCGGCACGCGAGACCCAGAGCTGAGCATCGTCTGCATAGACCTCAATCCGCCGAAACGTCCAGTCGCTTTTGGCCTTTCCCTCCGCAGGCGCGCCCACGTTGCGGAGTGTTGCCTGTACCGTGGCCTCGGCCGACAGACCTTTCAGACGGGCAAGGTCGTCAGCATCCAGACGCAACGTCAACGGCGTCTGCGCGAAAGCAAAAGCCGGCAACCCCGCCAATACCAGCGCCAGAATCCTGGCACCGGCGCTGTGGCTTATCGTAATCATGTGAATCTCCGCACCCCTGAAGGGATGGTGGTTGCCCTGTCAAACAAGGATACCGAACGAGGCTGAGCCCGAATGAACCAGCCCACCATTTCCCGGTGCAGGCAGGCGATGTCACCCCCAGCGGTGTTGCCGAACCGCGGGCCTGCCTCAGAAGCCGTATCGCAGGAAACCGCCATCCACCGCGATGCATTCGCCGGTGACATAGCTGGCCGCCGGCAGGCACAGGAACGCGGCCGCCGCCGCGACCTCCTCCGGCTCGCCGATACGTCCCATCGGCGTGCGCGCCAGCGCTTCTTCGCGATACTCGGGCAAGGCCAACGGGCCGGCGGTGCGGCGGGTGCGGATGTACCACGGCGCCACCGCGTTCACGCGGATGCCGTCAGCGGCCCATTCGCAGGCGAGATTGCGGGTGAGTTGATGCAGCGCGGCCTTGCTCGCCCCGTAAGGCGCGCCGGTGCGCACATGGGTCAGGCCGGACACCGAGCCGACATTGACGATGGCGCTGGCCGGGTGCTGGCGCAGCAGCGGATAGGCGTAGCGGCAGATCTCGAACGCGGCGAACAGATTGGTTTCAAAGATGCCGCGCCATTCGTCCTCGGCGTAGTCCATCGCGGCGCGCGAGGTATTGGTGCCGGCGTTGTTGATCAGGATGTGCGGCGCGGCACCGGTGTCCTCGACCCAGTCGAACAGAGCCTGACGCTCGTCGGCGATTGCCACATCGGCGGCAAAGGCACGCACGCTGCGCTCGGGAAACTCCTCGGCCAGCTCGGCTTCCACCTGCGCCAGTATATCGCCATCGCGCGCGGCCAGCAGCACATCGGCGCCCAACCCGAGCAGTTCGCGCACCACGGCAAGACCGATGCCGGCGCTGCCGCCAGTGACCAGTGCAGTCTGCCCTGCCAGACCCCAGCGCGGATTCCACATATCACTGCCTCCAGACGCGTCAGGCGGGTAGGATAAGGGAATCGTTCCAGGAACCTGCCATGTCGACCCGTACCCTGCTGCCCCTGTTCTCCACTCTTGGCTTTGGACTGCTGCTCAGCACGCCGGCCTTCGCCGACTGCGCCGATGTGGACGGCTGGAACTACGGGCGTCACGGCAAGACCGCCCAGACGCAGTGCCAAAGCGAATCCTATGCGGAAGCTTTTCGTCTGGGTGAGGCGCTGGCCGAGCTGCAAACCCGCCATGCGGCGCTGGAAAGCCGCATCCAGCCCGATGCCGAAGATGCCGGCGTATTGCGTCGCCAGCAGCGCCAGCTCGCGGTGGACATCGAAGCCATCCACGGCGTCGCCACCCTGCGTGGCTGGCCGGTCGGCACACCGCAGGAGGAAGCGGAATGAACACTGTTCGCACAGGCATGGCGATGTTGCTTGCCGCTGCCGTACTGACCCTTGCCGGCTGCGGCGAAAACGAACCGCCACCGCCGCCAAAGGATGAACACAAGGCATTGCAACGCGCGATCCAGGAACCTCTGGACAAGGCCCGCGCGGTGGAAGGCGAGCTGCAGAAACAGCACGAGGCGATGCAGCGCCAGCTGGATGAGGCCGAACAGTAACCGGCCCGGATGCTGGCCCAGCACGGTCAATCAGCATCCTGAAAAAGCGGCGCGGCCTGCGAATTGATGCCCGGGTATCACCGGGAAAGCCTCATCACGGCCAAAGCCGCTCCTGCAAAAGCTCGGCGCTGTCATAGGCTGGTGATGGCCCCGGACTTGATCCGGAGGAACCCCAACACTGTCGGTCAAAAGCCTGAGAAAACCAACTTGGCCACGAGGTGACGCCTCTGCATCACCGTGAGAGCCTCATCACGGCCAAGACCGGCCCTGCAATAGCGGGAGCCCGGTGTGAGTCACCGGGCCCATCTTCGCGCAGGTTGAGGGCAGCGCTGCCGGGCCGGCTCAGTCGGCGCCGGCTTTTTTGGCCGCGGCCTTCTTTGCGGCGGCTTTCTTCACCGCCGTCTTTTTCGCTGCGGCCTTCTTCGCAGGAGCCTTCTTGGCGGCCGCCTTCTTGGCCGGGGCTTTCTTCGCTGCGGTCTTCTTGACCGCCGCCTTTTTCACTGCGGTTTTTTTCACCGCCGCCTTCTTGGCGGCGCCCTTGCGGCCGAAACCCTTGCGTGCCGGCTTGCCGGTTTCGGCCATCAGCTGCTGGACTTCTTCCAGCGTCAGGCTGGCCGGTTCGCGGTCCTTGGGAATCTTGCCGTTGAGTTCACCGTCGGACAGGTAGGGGCCGAAGCGGCCGTTGAGCACCTGGATCGGCGAGCCCTCGAAGGTCTTGATGATGCGGTTGGCGGCGATCTCTTCCTTCTCGCGGATCAGGAACAGCGCGCGGTCCAGTTCGATGGTGTACGGATCGTCTTCCTTCTTCAGCGAGGCGTAGGTGCTGCCGCGCTTGGCGAACGGGCCGAAGCGGCCGATCGCCACCGTGACTTCCTCCTCGCCATCCATGCCCAAGGTGCGCGGCAGTTTGAACAGTTCCAGTGCCTCGGGCAGGGTGATGGTGTGGATGCTTTGTCCCGGGCGCAGCGAGGCGAAGCGCGGTTTGTCCTCGTCCTCCTTGGTGCCGATCTGGGCGAACGGCCCGTAGCGGCCCAGGCGCACACTGATCGGCTTGCCGCTGACAGGGTCCTCGCCCAGCACGCGCGCGCCGGTGGCCTCGGAGCGGTCGACCGACTCGCTCTTTTCGTCCACAAGCGCCTTGAACGGCTTCCAGAAGCGCGCCATCAGCGGCACCCATTCCTGTTCGCCGCGGCTCACCGCGTCCAGCTCGTCTTCAAGCTTGGCGGTGAAGTCGTAGTCGACGTAACGGGTGAAGTGGCCGGACAGGAAGCGCGCCACCGCGCGGCCGACATCGGTCGGGCGGAAGCGGCGTGAATCCAG
This sequence comes from Denitratimonas organivorans, assembly GCF_037478135.1. Taxonomy (NCBI): domain Bacteria; kingdom Pseudomonadati; phylum Pseudomonadota; class Gammaproteobacteria; order Lysobacterales; family Lysobacteraceae; genus Denitratimonas; species Denitratimonas organivorans. Next base: position 68,296 of record NZ_JBBHDV010000011.1, on the reverse strand, counting down.
ATAGACGTATTCCCGGTTCAGCAGGGTCTGAATGATGCTGGCGTAGGTGGACGGACGGCCGATGCCGTATTCCTCCAACGTCTTGACCAGACTGGCCTCGGAATAGCGCGGCGGTGGCTCGGTGAAGTGCTGGTTGGCCAGGATCGCCGCCAGTGGCACGGTCTGGCCCTGGCGCATCGCCGGCAGCTTGCGGCCTTCGTCGTCATCCTCGGCAGTGCGCGTGTCCTTGCCTTCTTCATACACCGCCAGAAAGCCCGGATCCACCACCGTCGTGCCACTGGCGCGGAAGCTGTCCTCCGGGCCGGCTTCCAGTTCCACCGTCACGGTGTTGAGTGTGGCGTGGATCATCTGGCAGGCGACCGCGCGCTTCCAGATCAGTTCGTACAGGCGCGCGCCATCGGGATCCAGATAGGCGGCGACCGCCTTTGGCGAACGCAGCGCGGACGTGGGACGGATCGCCTCATGCGCTTCCTGCGCGTTCTTGGACTTGGCCTTGTAGACATTGGCCGTGGGCGGCAGCGCGTGCGCGCCGAAATCACGCAGGATGGCCTGGCGCAGTTCCTCCACCGCTTCCTGCGACAGGTGGGTGGAGTCGGTACGCATGTAGCTGATCAGGCCGACGGTGCCTTCATCGCCCAGCGCCACGCCTTCGTACAGCTTCTGCGCCACGCGCATCGTGCGGCTGGTGGAGAACCCGAGCTTGCGCGCAGCTTCCTGTTGCAGCGTGGAGGTGATGAACGGCGGTGCCGGGCGGCGCTTGCGCTCCTTGCTCTGCACCTGGCCCACAGCCAGTTCGCCGCCAGCCAGCGCCAGCAGCCGTGCGCGTGCCGCCTCGGCATCGGTTTCGTTGGTGAGGTCGAACTGTTCGAACTTCTTGCCAGCCAGCTTCACCAGACGCGCCGTGAACGGCTGTACCGGATGCGCCATGTCGGCCTGGATGGTCCAGTATTCGCGCGCGACGAAGGCTTCGATTTCCTCCTCGCGCTCCACGATCATGCGCAGCGCCGGCGACTGCACGCGGCCGGCCGACAGCCCGCGCTGTACCTTGCGCCACAGCACCGGCGACAGGTTGAAGCCGACCAGGTAATCCAGCGCGCGGCGCGCCTGTTGCGCGTTGACCATGTCGGCGGAGACTTCGCGCGGGGCCGCCATGGCTTCCTTGATCGCACGCGGGGTGATCTCGGTGAACACCACGCGGTGCAGCGGCTTGTCGCCGACCAGCCCGCGTTCTTTCAGGATTTCGCCGATATGCCAGGAAATGGCCTCGCCTTCGCGGTCCGGGTCAGTGGCCAGATAGAGCGCCTCGGCGCCCTTGGCGGCCTTGGCGATGGCATCGACATGGCGCTCGTTCTTGTCGATCAGGTCGTAGCGCATCGCGAAATCGCGCTCCGGATCGACCGCGCCTTCCTTCGGCACCAGATCGCGCACATGGCCGTAGGAGGCCAGCACCTGGAAATCCTTGCCGAGGTATTTGTTGATCGTCTTGGCCTTGGCCGGGGATTCGACGATGAGCAGATTCTTGGGCATGTCGCCTTCTTGTTCAGTGGAAACGCTGCGCTGTCGGCGCAGCCGGTGGATCGCGGGCCGCGACACCATCCTCGTCCGGCCGCGACTTGTCCAGCGCAGCCGGTGCCTCGTCAGGCCGGGCCATGCGGCACAGGACCCGGTTATTTAGTGAAACCATGCCGTGCACCGGGCTGTCAAGGAACACCCGATGGCCGTCGCCGTGCTCAATGGCACCAGGACGGAAGGTTTTCCACCCCGGACGTTGCGCTGCAATACCAGCGGCCGCTGTCGACATCCAGCTCCAGCATGAACTGGCGCTCGACCGTGCCACGCAGCGGCGGCATCCAGACCGAAATGCCGCAGAAACCCTGATCGAATTCGTCCACCACGATGCGGTTGATGCCGATGCCGGTGTCGGCGTAGGCCTCGGCGGCCAGGAAGCCCTGGCTGCCGTTGTCCGGGCAGGAGCCATCGCGTTGCAGCGCATCCTCGACCTGGCTGCGCAGCGCCTCGACCGGCACCAGAACCTGCGCGAACCGGGCGCGGCCGGTGTATTCCTGATAGGCCGGCAGTGCGATCGCGGCCAGTATCCCGAGTATCGCGATACCGATCATCAGCATCATCGCGATCACAAACACGATGACGCAGCCACCCAGGGTGCGCTGCTGGCGCTCGGGGAATTCGGTATAGGCCCAGCGATCGACCACGAAGGTGCCGGCAACCAGATCGTGCAGGGCCTGCTTCTTGCCGGTGAACGCGGCCATCAGGAAGCCGATGTACAGCGTCACATAGGACAGCAACGCGGCGAACCAGCGGCCCAGTGCATGCGCGAACGAGAGCCGCCCACCATGGGCGTTGACCACCTTGATGCCCAGCGCCATCTTGCCCAGCGTGGCCTGGTGGCGCGAGCTTTCCATCAGCGAGAAATACAGTCCGGCGGCGGCGTAATAAAGCAGCATCACGCCCAGGTAGGCGGCCACGAACCAGCCGGGCGGATCCTGCGCATCCACCTGCGAGAAAAGATCCAGCCCGCCGGCGATGCCGAACACCATCATCAACACGATCAGCAGCGCGTAATAGGCCACGCCCAGGATCAGCTGGTCCAGAAACAGCGCCGCCCAGCGCCGTAGAAAGCCGGCCTGCACCACATCGTCCTGGCGCCCAGGTTCGCGGCCAGGTTCCATCCACTGCTGTGTCATGTGTTTCCCCGGATGCAAAGGATGCGGCCAGGGCCGCACCCGTTCGAACCTCGATCATGGCCGCACGGGCGGCGTCAGCTTTCGTGCCGGGTGCCTCAATGCACCGGCTCGCCCTCGTCCTGGAACATGAAACTTTCCATCCACGCGAAGGCCGCTTCCTGTCCGGGCTGGTTGAACAGCACCATCAGCACGACCCATTTGAGGTCGTCCAGATCCACTTCGTCCTGATCCAGCGCCATCGCGCGTTCGACCACGCACTCGTGCTGGGTGGCATCAAGGATGCCGTTGTCGAGCAGGAACATCAGGAAGCCGCGGCATTCCACGTCCAGCCGTTCGGCCTCCAGTTCGGCATACAGCCGCACCGGGCCGGGCACGGAGGCATCGTCGCGTTCGGGCTGGAACACCATGCGCTGCGCCGCCAGCGCATCGAGCCAGTCGAACGCCTTGGAGACTTCAGCGGGGGTGAAACCGGCCTGGATCACGCCGGCCTGGAGCGAGTCACGGTCCCGGACCGCATCCGGGTCGTCGTAGAAGTAGTTCTCGAACAGGTACAGCAGTACGTCCAACAAGGTCTCTTTCATCCATCCTCGGCTTGCGCCCGCGGCCGGGTGCGTCGTGGGACGTCAGGGCTGGCGGAGCGCGTAACGGCCGTGCGCGGCGGAAACCCGCCCGTCCAGTTCCATGAGGATCAGCATGGAGGATAGGGTGTCGACCGTCAACCCGGTCCGCTGCGCCAATACGTCGATCGGCACCGGATCGTGACCCAGTGCCGCAAGCAGCCGGTGGTAATCGGGATCCAGTTCATCGCCTTGCGCCGACGTATCCGCAGTTTCCCGCTCCGGCACGGCACCGGCGGCTGGCCCGGGCTCCAGCCGGCCACGCAGCGCCTGCGCCAGTTGCGCGGCCTGTGGCGCCAGTGCGTCGATGATTTCCTGCGCGCCTTCGACCAGCGCCGCGCCATCGCGGATCAGGCGGTGGCAGCCACGCGCCATCGGGTTGTGGATCGAACCTGGCAAGGCGAACACCTCGCGCCCGGCTTCGGCCGCTTCGCGCGCGGTGATCAGCGCGCCACTGCGCTGCGCCGCCTCCACCACCAGCGTGCCGAGGCTGAGACCGGCGATGATGCGGTTGCGCATCGGGAAGTGTTCACGTTGCGCGGGCGTGCCGGGCGGGTACTCGGTAACAATGGCGCCATTGGCCGCGACCGCATCGGCCAGCGCGCGGTGACGGGCCGGGTAAACCAGATCCGGCCCGGTCGCGACCACGGCGATGGTCGGGCGGCCTTCGTCCAGCGCGGCCTGATGCACGCAGGCATCGATGCCGTCGGCCAGCCCGCTGGTGACCACCAGCCCGGAGCGCGCCAGGGTGCGGGCGAAATCGCGCGCATTGGCACGCCCGCCATCGGTCGGATTGCGACTGCCGACGATGGCGATTTGCGCGAACCACAACCACTGCGGGTCGCCATCGATGAACAGCGCCGCCGGCGCGCGCGGCGCACGTTGCAGCAGTGCGGGGAAATCCTCGTGATCGCAGCCGAGCAGATGGTGGCCGGGCAGATCCAGCCAGGCGTGGTCGGCGGCGATGCGTTCAAGATCGGGATCGAGCAGCCACTGGATCGCGGCGGCCGGTGCGCCGGCGGCCTTGAGCTGCTGGCCGTTGGCGCTGGCCACGGCCTGGATCGAGCCGAAATGTTCCAGCAGTTGCCGGATGCGGATGCCGCCCAGGCCGGGCGCGCGCAGTACGCGCAGCCAGGCATCGCGTTGCATCAGTTCAGGCGTGGCATCGACCGGCAGTATAGGCAAGGCGACCTGCCCCTGGGCTCCCGACCGCTCAGAGGCGATCGGGGGCCTTCAGCACATCGTCGAGCTGGACCGGACGGATGCCGTCCATGACCAGACCGTAGCTGACCTTGTCGAAGGTGCGGAAGATCATGACGTGGCCGGCGAACTCGTCCGGCAGCGTGACCTGGTTGCGCTTCATATTGGCCGCCATGCGGTGCTTGTGGCGGATGTCGTCGCGCACGGTCGCACCCGGGTTCCAGATCGAATAGACCTGCCCGTTGCGCACGCCTTCACGCGCACCGACCGAGATTGCGACCACGTCGTGACGGCCGCCGAACTGCAGGTGATCGGTCACCGCCAGGATGCGGGCGTTGTCCGGCACCTGTTCGGGCGCATGCGGATAGAAGCTCAGGTCGTAGGGGAATGGCTCGTACGGCATCAGCAGATCGCCATCGCGCACTTCGTGCCCACCTGGTGCCACCAGGATGGTGTTCGGATCGCCCAAGTGGGTGACGTGGCCCTGGGCCACTTCGATCACTTCCCAGCCCAGCGTTTCGAAACGGCGGCCGGTCACATAGTGATGGGCCCAGCGGATGCTGTTGTTCTTCGGCTCCAGGCCCTTGGCCGTACTCCATTCGTCGCGCCGCACGATCGGCTCGCGCTCGGGGCGCTTGTCGGTCGCGGTCGGCATGCTGGCGTAGCGCAGCGTCGGGCGCACGATCGATACCCGCTGACCCTGCTCCAGGCCCTCGCCGCGCACGTAGATGACCTGGCCCTCGGCGCTGCGCAGGCGGTTTTCCTCGAACCCGAGCACATACGGCAGCCGCTTGTAGTCGTCCTCTTCCAGCACGTGCTGGTTGCGCAGGAAGTCCTGCACCTCGGACAACGGCACGGCCGGGATCGGCAGCGATTCGGCACGCACCTGCGGCGACAGCCGGTTGACGCTGAGCGCCGGCTGGCCGCTGCCCAGATAGGCCAGGCTCAGCACATCGCCCGGATAGATCAGGTGCGGGTTCTCGATCTGCGGGTTGGCCTGCCAGATTTCCGGCCACAGCCATGGCTGATCGAGGAAGCGCTTGGCGATGCCCCAGAGCGTGTCACCCTTCTTCACCACATAGGTGTCGGGATGGTCGGCACGGAGCTCGACCGCGACGGCATAGGTGGCGAAGGTCAACAGCGCCGCGGCGGAAACTGCAAGAAGTTTTTTAAGCATGGCTTCCATCTACCTGATTCCCCAAGCAGGTTTGCCCCCTGAAGTGGCGACGAATATAACGGAAATCCGGAGCGATGCGAAACCATCCGGCGTTTTTTCCTCCGATCGGCCGCCAGCGGGCACTACAATGACGCCACGGACGCCCCCGCGCCGCCTTGCAAACCCTGCCTCCAGCCCGCATCTTGCCGCCATGGCCAAGCTCACCATCCTAGAATTCCCGGACCCGCGCCTGCGCACCGTGGCGCGCGAAATCGATCCCGCCGAACTGGACGACGGCTTCCGCGCCCACATCGCGGACATGTTCGAAACCATGTACGACGCGCCGGGTATCGGCCTGGCCGCCAGCCAGGTCGACGACCACCGCCGCTACATGGTCATCGACGTGTCCGAAACGCGCGACGAGCGCCTGGTGTTCGTCAACCCGCGCATCGTGGAACGCGAAGGTGAACAGGTCTGCCAGGAAGGCTGCCTCTCGGTCCCGACGATCAATGCCGATGTGACCCGCTCCGAGCGGATCGTGGTGCAGGCGCTGGACGAGCACGGCACGCCGTTCGAACTGGCCGCAGACGGCCTGCTGGCGGTCTGCATCCAGCATGAGATGGATCATCTGCTGGGCAAGCTGTTCATCGATTATCTTTCGCCGCTCAAGCGCGACATGGTCAAGCGCAAGCTGGCCAAACTGCGCCGCAGCGCGGCCTGAGCCACCCGCATCCGTTGCTCCACAGCGCGCGGCTTGCCCGCGCGTTGTCATTTCCGAAGGAATCAGATGTCGCTCCGATTGCTGTTCGCCGGCACCCCCGATTTCGCCGTACCCTCGCTGCGCGCCGCACTGCAAGGTGGCGACGTGCTCGCCGTGCTGACCCAGCCCGACCGCCCCGCCGGGCGCGGGCGCCAGCCGCAGGCCAGCCCGATCAAACAGGTCGCACTCGAACACGAGGTGCCGGTGCTGCAACCGCAAACACTGCGCGATGCCGATGTGCAGGCGCAGCTGGCGGCCTTCGCGCCGGACCTGCTGATCGTTGTGGCCTACGGCCTGATCCTGCCGCAGGCGGTGCTGGACATCCCGCGTTTCGGCGCCTGGAACGTACACGCCTCGCTGCTGCCGCGCTGGCGCGGTGCGGCCCCGATCCAGCGCGCGATCGAAGCCGGTGATACGGAAACCGGCGTCTGCCTGATGCAGATGGAGAAAGGTCTGGATACCGGCCCGGTGCTGCTGCGCGCGGCCACGCCGATCCATCCGGACGACACCGGCGGCAGCCTGCACGACCGCCTTGCACAACTGGGCGCTGAAACCCTGGCCAAAGGTCTGACACAACTGTGCCAGGGTGGCGCGGCACTGCCTTCCGAAGTCCAGGAGCACGCGCAGGCCACCTACGCGCACAAGCTCGACAAGGCCGAAGCCAAGCTCGACTGGCAGCAGCCGGCAGCCGGGCTGGCGCGCAAGGTGCGTGCGTTTTCGCCGTGGCCGGTGGCTGAGGCCCTGCTGGATGGCGAGCGCCTGCGTATCCATCGCGCCGTCGCGATCGAAGGCGCTGGCGAACCCGGCCAGGTGATCGCGGCCGGGCGCGAGGGCATCGACGTGGCCTGCGGTGAAGGCGCGCTGCGCCTGCTGAATGTGCAGCGCGACGGCGGCAAGGCGATGGCCGCCGCCGATTATCTGAACGCACGCCCGCAGCTGCGCCGATGAAGCCTTCCGACGGCGCTACGGTACGCGCGCTCGCCGCCGGCGTCATCGCCGCCGTGCGCTTCGATGGCCGCTCGCTGAAGGCTGCATTGCCTGACGCCTTGTCGCGTCTGCCCGATCCGCGCGACCGCGCGCTATGCGAGGCGATCTGTTTCGAAGCGGTGCGCTGGCTGCCGCGCTACGAATTCTGGCTGACGCGCCTGCTCGAACGTCCGTTGCCGCGTGCCGCGCACACGATCCATGGCCTGTTGCTGGCCGGGCTGGCGCAACTGGACGCGATGCAGCTGGCCGACTACGCCGCGATCTCGGCCACCGCCGAAGCCGCGCGCACGCTGCGCCAGCCGCGACTGGTCGGGCTGGTCAATGCGGTGCTGCGCCGTTTCATGCGTGAACGCGAAGCACTGCGCCGCGCCGCGCAGGCCGATGTTGAAGCCGCCTACGCGCACCCGCGCTGGCTGATCGACGCGCTGCAGCGCGACTGGCCGCAACAGGCCGCCACCGTGCTGGAGCGCAATCTGGAACAGGCGCCGATGTTCCTGCGCGTGAACCTGCGGCGCGGCCCGCGCACCGCGTATCTGGCCAAGCTGCACGAAGCCGGCATCGAGGCCATTCCGGCAGATGACCTCGCACCGGCTGCGCTGCGTCTGGCGCGTCCGCTGGCACCGACCACGCTGCCCGGCTGGCACGAAGGCGAGATCTCGGTGCAGGACCTTTCCGCCCAGCTCGCCGCAACGCAGCTGGACGCGCAATCCGGCCAGCGCGTGCTCGACATCGGCGCCGCACCGGGCGGCAAGACCGCGCAGATCCTGGAAACCTTCCCCGATCTGGCCGAACTGGTCGCGCTGGATGTGGACGCGACGCGCCTGTCCCGGATCGAAACCACGCTTTCGCGGCTACGGCTGTCGGCCAGCTGCATCGCCGGCGATGGTGGCGATCCACAGGCGTGGTGGGATGGCCGCCCATTCGACCGCATCCTGCTCGATGCGCCGTGTTCGGCCACCGGCGTGATCCGGCGCCAGCCGGACATCAAATGGCACCGCCGCGCCGACGACATCCCGGCCCTGGTCGCGCAGCAGGCACGGCTGCTGGATGCTGCCTGGCCTATGCTGCGGCCGGGCGGGCGTCTAGTCTATGCAACCTGCTCCGTGCTGCGTGACGAGAACGACCGCCAGATCGATGCCTTCCTTGCGCGCACCCCTTCGGCCCAATCGCTGCCACTGCCCGAGGCGCTCGGACAGCGTGCCGGTGCCGGTGCCCAGCGCTTCCCGCAGACCGATGGCGGCGACGGTTTCTTCTACGCGCTGCTGGAAAAGCGTGGCGCTGGCGATGACGCTGGCGCTGCTGACCGGTTGCGCTGATCCGCCGCCCGACCGCGCCACGATCACCAGCGCCCGCACCCTGCCCGGCGTTGACGGCCTGCAGCTGGAACTGACCCAGCGCATCGACCTGTCGCAGGCAATGCGTGATGCACTGGACCACGGCATCGCCCTGCGTCTGGTGTACCGCATCCGGGCCTGCGGCCAGACGCGACAGCAGGCCTTGTGGCTGCGCCACGCACCGCTGAACCGGCGCTACGAGCTGCAACGCGAAGACGACACTGAAGTGCGTGGTTTCGCACGCCTGCCGGCGCTGGTAGCGGCGCTCGACCGGGTCCGCCTGCCGCTGGATCTGCCGGCCGACGCGCAGTGCGAGGGCCAGGTCGCGGTGCATCTGGATCCGGCTGCCCTACCCACGCCGCTGCGCTTTCCGGCCTTGCTGGAACCGGAACAATGGCGCCTGGATTCGGCGCCGATGCCGTGGGCCGCACCATGAACCGGCTGCGCCACCAATGGCCGCTGCGGATCGCACTGCCGCTGGCACTACTGGCGCTGCTGCTCGGCGGCTTGTACGTCGTGGCCGATGCGCAGGGCCTGCAACCAGCCTATTCGCGCTGGTACCCGGCGGTCTTCATCGCCACGCTGCTGGCCCTGCTGCTGCTGACGCTGGCGATCATCCAGCAGCTCTGGCGCCTGCGCCGGCAATTGCGGCGCGGCGAACCCGGCGCCCGCCTGAGCCGGCGGCTGCTGATGCTGCTGGTGCTGCTGGCACTGCCACCGCTGCTGCTGGTCTACGGCTTCGGCGCGCGCTTCATCACCTCCACCGTGGACTCCTGGCTGCCAGCCAACAGCGTGCCAGCGCTGCAGGATGCCCTGGTGCTCGGACAAAGCTATCTGGACGACCATATCGGCCAGGCGCGCAACACCACCGACCGCATCGCCGCGCAACTGGCCGTGGTTGGCGATCTCGGGCTGGATCTGGCGCTGGAAGACGCATTGGATGCGCATGGCGCACGCCAGCTGGCGGTATTCGAATCCGATGGCCGCCTGCGCGCGGTGGCCGCCGATGATCCAGCGCTGTTGCTGCCCGGACCGCCGCAGGACGAAGCCCGTCTCGCGCTGCGCAACCGCTCGCTCTACAGCGCCACCGAGCGTGTCGGCGAGGGTCTGCGGATTCGGGTGCTGGCACGCTTGGGCGCGGATCGCAGCCTGCAGGCGCTGTTCGACCTGCCCGACGACACCGCCGCTCGCGTGCTGCGTGTGGAAGCAGCGGTGCATGCGGCAGCACGGGCGCAATTCCTGCGGGAGTCGCTGAAGGTCGCCTTCATCCTGATCCTGAGCCTGGTGCTGGTGATCTCGCTATTTGCCACGGTGCTGGTGTCGTTCGGGCTGGCGCGGCGGCTGGTGGCACCGATCGCGCGGCTGTCCACCGCAACACGGCTGGTGGCCGAGGGCCGCTTCGACGCGCAGCTGCCGGAAGGTCAGGACGACGAGCTGGGTTTTCTGGTGCGCTCGTTCAACCGCATGACACGCGAATTGGAACTGGCGCGCGCCCGCGCCAATGCCAGCGCCGAGGAAACCGAACGCCAGCGCGCCTTTCTGGAAACCGTGCTGGCGCACCTGTCCTCTGGCGTGCTGGTGGTCGACGGCAGCCTGCAATTGCGCAGCATGAACGCCGCCGCGCGCCAGATGCTGGGACTGGCACCCGACCGACACGGCACCTGGCCCTTGACCGAACTGCGCCGCATCGCGCCACGCGCCGCACCGCTGGTCACGGTGCTGCTGCAACGCCTGCGTGAGGGTGCGCGCGAATGGCGCGAGGAAGTCGCGCTGGACTCGGACGATGACGGTCCGCGCGTGCTGCTGCTGCGCGGCGCACGCCTACCGGACGAAGGCGCGGTTGCGGTCTTCGACGATGCCACCGTGATCGACCGCGCGCGCCGCGACGCGGCCTGGGCGGAAGTGGCTCGGCGTCTGGCGCACGAAATCAAGAACCCGCTGACCCCGATCCAGCTCGCCGCCGAACGCCTGCGCCGGCGCGTGCTGCCCAAGCTCGACGAGGACGACGCCCAGGTGCTGGACCGCGCCACCAACACCATCGTGGCCCAGGTCGATGCGCTGAAAACCATGGTCAACAGCTTCGGCGACTATGCCCGCCCGCCCTCACTGGCACTGCTGCCGCTGGATCTGAACACGCTGGCCGGCCAGGTGCTGGACCTGTACGAACACGACCAGCGCCTGCTGCTGGTGCGTGATTTCGCCGATTCCCTGCCGGCGGTCACCGCCGATGCCGGCCGCATCCGCCAGGTGCTGCACAACCTGATCAAGAACGCGATCGAAGCCGGCGCCGAACGCAGCCGCAGCCGGATCGAAATCAGCACCCGCGAAGTTTCCGAACGCGACCGGCGCTTCGTCGAACTGACGGTCGGCGACGACGGCCCCGGCCTGCCGGAAGGCTTCGACATGCACTGGTTCGAGCCCTACCGCAGCACCAAGCCGCGCGGCACCGGCCTGGGCCTGGCGATCGTGGCGCGGATCGCGCAGGAACACGGCGCGCAGTTCTTCGCCCGCCACCGCGACAACGGCGGCGCCTGCTTCGTGCTGCGCCTGCCGCTGGCCTGACACCAGCGCCATTTCGCCGCACTGCAACGGCCCGCCGCCCGGCATTGGGCGTAGACTGTAGCGCCGCCACAACGACCGTCCCATGCCTGCCCACATTCTGGTCATCGACGACGAGCCGGACATCCGTTCCGGCCTGCGTGACATCCTCGAAGACGAAGGCCATCGCGTCAGCGAAGCACAGGATGCCGCCGCCGCGCGCGCGCTGCTGGCCGATGCCGCATTCGACGCGGTGCTGCTGGACATCTGGATGCCCGGCACCGATGGCATCGCGCTGCTGCGCGAATGGGTGACGGCCGGCGAATTGCCGCAGCCGGTAATCATGATGTCCGGCCACGGCACGGTTGAAACCGCGGTCGAGGCCACCCGTCTGGGCGCTTACGATTTCATCGAAAAACCGATCGCGCTGGCCAAACTGCTGATCACGCTGGAGCGTGCGCTGGAAGCCCAGCACCTGCGCCAGGCCAACCGCCAGTTGCAGCGCCAGGTCGGTTCGTTGTTCGAGCCGGTCGGCGAGTCGCCGGCCTTCCAGACGGTACTGGCGCAACTGCGGCGTCTGGCTGAACGCGATGCGGCCCTGCTGCTGCGCGGCGAAGCCGGCACCGGCAAGGAATCGCTGGCGCGCTGGGTGCACGGCAACAGCAATCGCCGCAACGGGCCGTTCATCACCGTGGCCGCCGGCGCAGTGCCCGACGAACAAGCCGCGATCGCACTGTTCGGAAGCGAAGGCGCGGAAGGCGTTTCCGCCGGCCTGCTGGAACAGGCCAACAGCGGCACGCTGTATCTGGACGAAATCGCCGAGCTGGGCGCGGAACTGCAACTGCGCCTGTCCAGCGCATTGGAACGCCGCCAGGTATTGCGCGTCGGCGGCCGCAGTCCGGTGCCGCTGGACGTGCGCGTGATCGCCGCCAGCTCGCAGGATCTGGAAGCCGAACGCAGCGCCGGACGGCTGCGCGACGAACTCTATTTCCAGCTCAACGTGCTGCCGATCAAGGTGCCGGCGCTGCGGGAGCGCGGCGAGGACATCGGTCCGCTGGCTCAGCATTTCGACCGCATTTTCGCCGCGCGCGACGGCGTGCCGCCGCGCCAGTGGCCGGATGCGGTGCTGGAGCGGCTGCGCCAGCACGACTGGCCCGGCAACGTGCGCGAACTGCGCGGCCTGACCCAGCGCCTGTCGCTGCTGGGCAGCGGCGAAGTGCGGCTGGACGAAATCGAACCGGCACTGCAGGGCCAGGCGGTGCGCAACGATGCGGCCACGCAGGAAAACGTCGTGCCACTGGATCTTTCCCAGCCACTGCGCGAAGCCCGCGACGGCTTCGAGCGCGCCTATCTGCTGCGCCAACTCGCCAATGCCGGCGGCAGCGTCGGCAAACTGGCGCAGCTTTCCGGCATGGAACGCACCCATCTGTATCGGAAGCTGCGGGATTTGGGGATCAACAAGGAATAAGGGAATCGGGAGTGGGGAATCGGAAAAGCGAGGGATCCGGGAATGCGTGATTTTCTGCGGCAACCAGTTCCAAAAAAAGCGCATGACCGATGCGCGGCAACATCCTGCGCCCAACGCATGGGCCGCTTCTACCATTCCCCACTCCCAACTCCCCATTCCCGGCTCCCATGAAAATCCTGATCCTTGGCGCCGGACAGGTCGGCGCGTCGGTGGCGGCGGCGCTGGCGTCGGAAAACAGCGATATCACCGTGGTCGACAATCACGAGCAGCGCCTGCGCGATCTGTCCGAACGCCTCGACATTCGCACTGTGCTCGGGCACGCCTCGCTGCCCAGCGTGCTGGACAATGCCGGCGCCGGTGATGCCGATCTGGTGATCGCGGTGACCTCCAGCGACGAGGTCAACCTGATCGCCTGTCAGGTCGCCGACACCCTGTTCAAGACCCCGACCAAGATCGCGCGCCTGCGCCAGACCGAATACCTGCAACACCCGGAACTGACCGCACGCCGTGGCAGCACCGTGGACGTGGCGATCAGCCCGGAAGCCCTGGTGTGCCGCCATGTGCAGCGTCTGGTCGAACATCCGGGCGCGCTGCAAGTGCTGGATTTCGCAACCGGCCAGGTGCAGCTGGTGGCGGTGCGGGTGCAGCACGGCGCGAAGATGCTGGGCCAGCCGATCATGCAGCTGCGCGACATCCTGCCGGCCGGCGTCGATGCGCGCGTGGCGGCGATCTACCGCCACGGCCGGCCGATCTTTCCGGAAGCCACGACGCGCATCGATGAGGACGACGAAGTCTTCTTCCTCGCCGACCGGCGCCACACACGCGCGGTCATGGACACCCTGCGTCCGGGCGGAAAACCGGCGCGGCGCGTGCTGATTGCCGGCGGCGGCAACATCGGCGTGGCGCTGGCCACGGCGCTGGACCAGCAGTTCAACGTCAAGCTGCTGGAGCGCTCGCGCGAGCGCGCCAAGACCATCGCCGAGGACGTGCAGAACTCCATCGTGCTGGTCGGCGACTGCACCGACGAAGACTTGCTGCGCGAGGAAAACATCGACCAGACCGATGTCTATTGCGCGCTGACCAACGACGACGAGGCCAACATCCTGTCCGCGATGCTGGCCAAGCGCATGGGCTGCCCGCGCGTGATCGCACTGATCAACCGCCCGGCCTATGCCGAACTGGTGGAGGGCGACAGCAGCATCGACATCGCGATCAGTCCGCAGCAAGTCACGCTTGGCGCACTACTGACCCACATCCGCGCCGGCACCATGGTGCGGGTGCACAGCCTGCGGCGCGGCATGGCCGAAGCGATCGAAGCAGTGGCGGTCGGCGATGCGCGCACCTCGCGCGTGATCGGACGCGGGCTGGATGAGCTGGACCTGCCAGAATCTGCCAATGTGGTCGGTGTGGTGCGCGGCGAGAAGCTGCTGATCGCACACCACGATGTGATCGTGGAGCCCAACGACCACCTGATCGTGTTCCTGCTCGACAAGCACGATCTGGCCAAAGTGGAAGCCGCGTTCCGCGCCGGCGCCACTTGGCTCTGAGCACCGGAACCCGACGATGCTGCCGCGCCGCTTCCTCGTGATCCAGAAAGTGCTGGGCGCACTGCTCGGGCTTTCCTCGCTGTTCTTCGTGCCGCCGCTGACGCTGGCCATCGCGCTGCGCGAGGACACCGTGGTCGCGTTCGCCGAAACCTTCGCCTGCGCCGCCCTGCTCGGGCTGGCGCTGTGGTGGCCGGTACGACGGCTGCGCTACGAACTGCGACTGCGCGACGGTTTCTTCATCACCACTTTCGCGTGGCTGCTGGCCGCGGCCGTGGCCTCGATCCCGTTCATGCTGGCCGAGCCGCGCCTGGCGCTGACCCAGGCCATGTTCGAAGCCGTTTCCGGGCTGACCACGACCGGGGCCACCACCATCGATGGCCTCGACCACCTGCCGCGCAGCATGCTGCTGTACCGGCAGTCGCTGAACTTCTACGGCGGCATGGGCATCGTGCTGCTGGCGGTGGCGATCCTGCCGATGCTCAAGGTCGGCGGCATGCAGCTGTTCCGCGCCGAGGCCACCGGGCCGGGCAAGGACACCAAGCTGACGCCGCGCATCGCCGGCACCGCCAAGGCGCTGTGGCTGGTGTATCTGGGCCTCAACGTGCTGTGCGCGCTGGCCTACTGGGCCGCCGGCATGAACCTGTTCGATGCGGTCTGCCATGCGCTCTCGACCGTGGCCACGGCCGGATTTTCCACGCACGACGCCAGCTTCGGCTACTGGAACAACCCGATGATCGAAGTGGTCGCTATCGTCTTCATGCTGGTGGGCGGGATCAATTTCGGCCTGCATTACGTGGCGTGGAACCGCGCCACGATGGCGCCGTACCAGAAGGACACCGAACTGCGTTTCTTCACCCTGCTGGCATTGGCCGCCACCGCTGCGATTGCGCTGGCGCTGTGGCTGGGCGGCGAAATCTCCGGTCTGGCTGGTGCCATGCGCCGCGCCGCGTTCCAGGCGGTGTCGAACCTGACCACGACCGGTTTCACGCTGGGTGATTTCAGCCTGTGGCCGGGATTTGCGCCCTTGCTGCTGATCATGCTGGCCTTCATCGGCGGCTCCTCCGGCTCGACCTCGGGCGGCATGAAGGTGGCGCGCGTGGTGATGGCGGTGCGCCAGGGCGCGCGCGAGGTCAAACAGCTGGTGCACCCGAAGGGCCAGTTCATCGTGAAGATGGGGGGACGGCGCGTGTCCGAGCGCATCGTGCTGTCGGTCGGCGCGTTCTGCACGCTGTACCTGCTGTGTTTCATGGGCGTGATGCTGGCGCTGACCGCCACCGGCATCGACCTGGTCACCGCGTTCGCCGCCGCCGCCGCCTCGATCAACAACCTCGGCCCCGGCCTGGGCGAAGTCAGCGTGCACTTCGGCACGATGCCGCCGGCGGCGGTGTGGATCTGCTCGTTCGCGATGATCCTGGGCCGGCTGGAAGTGTTCCCGGTGCTGGTGCTGCTGGCGCCTTCGTTCTGGCGGGAGTAGCAGCCGGGTGGCCGGCGCGCGCCGGTTTTGCCGTGAAACTCAAAGCTCCCGACCTGTCCGCAGGTGAGTGGCCCGGGCAAGGCGCAGCCGCACCCGGGGCAGCGTTATCGGGCAGGCCAACCCCGGGTGCGGCTGCGCCTTGCCCGGGCTACGTGGTCTGGTCTGGCGTGCGGGTTATGGTGCGCGTAAGGCACGGGCACTGCGTGCGGGCCACTACCACTGCCACGGGGTTCTGGCCAGATGCGTGGCGAGGCGGCGGTAAAGGGCGCGGGCTTCGTTTTCCGGCAGGTGGATCAGGTGCAGGCGGTGGCCCATCGGGTGTGCGCCGGCGGTGTCGGCGCGCAGGCTGGCCATGCCGTGGCGGCGGTCGAACGGAGATTGCACCAGTCGCAGGCCCTGGAGTTTTTTGATCCGGGTGAAGGACATCCGCCGGTCGAGCCAGCCGCTACGCCAGACCAGAAAATCCCCTTCCACCGCATAACCTGCCGCACGGGCCTGACACCGCGCCAGCCAGATCCAGAACGGGATCAGCGCCAGCAACAGCAGCGCCATCAAACCAATCAGATACAGCAGCACCGCGCAGGCGAGCAGCGTCAATACGCACGGCACCAGACACAACCGGCGCCACGCGCGCGGATGCAGCGGGCGGAATTCGAAGCGCCCCGGCCAGTGCGGCAGCCAGTGACGCAGCAGTGCTTCAAGCGTGTCCGGGGCCGCGATCGGCACCAGTTCCGACACGGTCTGCTGCTCGTTTCCGACGCGCAGCGCGGCGGTTTCCACACGCAGCGAGCTGCGCCCGAACAGCCGCAGCACCACGCCCTGGCGCAGAGTCCAGTGCTGGATGCGGCGCAGCGGCGCACTGGCACGAACGCGGGTCAGCAGGCCGCGTTCGACCGACACGCGCGGGCCGGCCTGTTCCAGCATGAAACCGAAGTTGGCCAGCAGCGTCATCACCAGCCCCAGCACGCGCCCAGCAATGACCGCCAGCAGCAACAGGACCAGCACCAGCGCGGCCCAGATCGCCACCGACATGCCGAGCGCAAGCAGCCACTCCACGCCATGGCGCGGCCATTCGCCGAATTTTTCCCACAGCGCATCCCCACCGAACTGCATCAGCGCGCCGGCACCGGCAGCCAGCAGCACGGTGCCGCGATTGGACGCCAGACCCAGCTTGAGAAGCTCGATCAGCGGCAGCCGCAGCAACACCCGGGTCGCCGGTGCGGCTGATTCTTGCTGTGCAGCGGGCGTCGCATCCGCATCGTTTTCAACGGCGGAATCGGCTGGAGAAACTCCGGCCCGGACCGCACCGCGATGGTGTTCGACCAGCCGCTCCAGTGCCGCCGCATCGGCCAGCGACAACACCCGCATCTGGGCTTCGGGCTCATCCCCGCCGACCGCCGATTCCAGCCGCACTTCGGCCACGCCGACGATCTGGTGCAACAGGTTGCGGTGCAGCGCGACCGACTGGATGCGCGCCAGCGGCACATGCCGCACATTGCGCTGGAACAGGCCGGAGCGGATCACCAGCTCATCGGCATCGATGCGGAAGCGATAGGTGAAATACTGCGCCACCGCCGCCAGCGTCATCACCGCCACCGCGACCAGGCCCCACCATTGCCAGCTGTCCTCGTTGCGCCCGAACACCAGCAGCGCGATCAGCGGCAGCGCGAAACCCTTGATCTGCAACAGCAGCACGAACAACCACGACAGCGGATGCAGGCGGCGTTCGTGGCCGGCGCCCAGCCGTGCCTGATCGGCATCCACCACAGCATCGGCATCACTTGCTGCGCCGATCACCCCGGCAGGCGTTTCCTCATGCGGTATGCGCGGGGTGTCAGAGGACATCGTCATCGACCCGGATCAGCGCATCGCGCAGCGCGGTGGCACGTTCGTGCGGCAGACCGTTGAGGGTGAGTTTTCCCAGTTCGCTGCCTGCGGTATAGACCCGCAGTCCGGCCAGCCCCAGACGCCGGTCCAGCGGGCCTCGATGCAGATCGATGTGCTGCACCCGCGAGCGCGGCACCAGCGTATCGCTGCGCCACCAGACCCCGCGCTGGATGCGCAGCCCCAGTGGCCCCAGCGCATAACGCATCCGGCGCCAGCGCGCGCCGGCATAGAACCAGGCCGGCAGCGGCATCAGCAGCAGCACCAGCGGGATCAGCCAACGGAACAGTACGCCCGGCAGTTCCAGCTTCACCGCCAGCGGCACCAGCAGCATCAGGGCGAACACACCGAACAGTTCGAAGCCGATCAGCGCGCGCAGCCGGAAGCCCCAGCGTGCGCGGGGATCCAGATGTTCGAATTGTCCGTTCGCACCGGGCGTGGCGGCAGGTGTGGATTCAGTCATATCGGATCGGCTCCGCGTTTTCCGGACGGATCGTGAAGCGCTTGTAGCTCCACTGGTACTGCGCCGGCACCAGCGCGATGCAGCTTTCGACCGCCGCATTGAGTGCGGCGGTGGCGATGGCCGGATCCGCATCCGAAAGTGCCGCGCTTGCCGGCAGGATGCGGATGCGGAAGCCGTCGGCATCCGGCAGGCGTTCGGCGAAGGCCATCAGCACCGTGGCACCGGTGCGCTGCGCCAGACGCGGCAGCAGGGTCATCGTCAGCGCCGGAATGCCGAAAAACGGCGCGAATTCGCCATCGCCACGCTTGGGTTGCTGATCGGGCAGGATGCCCACCATGCCGCCCTCCTTCAGGATCCGGAACAAGGTTCGAACCCCGGACGCTTCGGCCCGCACCTGGGTGACACCCGGCTGCCCGCGTGCGCGCCGGATCAGCGCATCGGCCCAGTCGGCACGCGGCGGCCGATAGACGATGGCCAGCGGCGAGCGCGAGGCCAGCCACTGGTTCAGCAGCTCCCAGTTGCCCAGATGCGGAGCCGCGATCAGCGTACCGTTGCCGCTGGTCAGCGCCGCATCCAGCAGTTCACCGCCGACCACTTCCCGCACCAGACCCAGATGGCGGGTCGAAGGACGCGTCCACAGGCGCAGGGTTTCGGTGAGCGTGCGGCCGGTTTCCACCAGATTTTGGCGCCACAGCGCCTGCCGCTGTGCCAATTCCATCTGCGGGAAACACAGCTCCAGATTGCGCCGTGCCACGCGCGCCTCGCGCAGGCCGAGCAGCCCGACCAGACGCCCCAGCGCACCGCCCAGCCCGCGCTGCCAGCGCATCGGCAAGCCACCGGCCAGCCACACCAGGGCCCAGACCACGCGGGCCTTGATCACCGAACCACTCATGGCAAAAGCACCGCGGCGCGCCTGCCTGCCGCCGCCACTTGCAAGGGCATGGCTGCACCTTCAACGAAAAGGGCCGCTAGTATGGCGGCTTTGTTGGAAATCGACGGACCATGATCGCCCTGATCCAGCGCGTCAGCCAGGCCAGCGTGCATGTGGAGGAACGCCTTGTCGGCCGCATCGGCCCGGGCCTGCTGGCGCTGGTCGCGGTACAGCCGCAGGACAACCCTTCCCGCATCGAACGCATGCGCGAACGGCTGCTGGGCTACCGCGTGTTTCCGGACGAAACCGGCCGCATGAACCGTTCGCTGACCGATACCGGCGGCGGCCTGCTGCTGGTCAGCCAGTTCACCCTGGCCGCCGATACCGCCAAGGGCATGCGGCCCAGCTTCACCACCGCCGCCAGCCCGGAACACGGCCTGCACTGCTTCCAGCAACTGGTGGAAACCTGCCGCCGCCATCACCCGACGGTTGAAACCGGGGAATTCGGGGCGCATATGATGGTCAGTCTGGTGAATGATGGTCCGGTCACGTTCTGGCTGGACAGTTGAATTCCACCCGGCAGCGCACCATTTCCCACCCGGGCGCCGCATTGCCGCCGGTCTTTGCCGGCCGCCGCGCCCCCTCCGGATGTCCGTACGGATTTTCCGCCCATTCAGCCCTGTCATGGTGAAGAACGGCCCAAAACGCTATACTGGCGCGTTCTTTACCCTTGGCACCTTCCAGTCAGGCAGCACATGTCGATCGAGAACCCAGATCCGCAGTCGGAGATCAAGAAGCTCATTACCAAGGGTCGTGAGCAAGGTTACCTGACCTACGCCGAGGTCAACGACCACCTGCCCGATGACATCGTCGATCCGGACCAGATCGAAGACATCATCGGCATGATCAATGACATGGGCATCGAAGTCCATGAGGTCGCGCCCGATGCCGAGACCCTGCTGCTGTCCGACGGCGCGCCGGCCGGCTCCAACGTCGATGAGACCGCCACCGAGGAAGCCGTTGCCGCGTTGAGCGCGCTGGATTCCGAGGCCGGCCGCACCACCGATCCTGTGCGCATGTACATGCGCGAAATGGGCACGGTCGAACTGCTGACCCGCGAGGGCGAGATCGCCATCGCCAAGCGCATAGAGGAAGGCCTGGGCCAGGTCCAGGCGGCGCTGGCCAGCTTCCCGTGGTCGATCCAGCTGCTGCTGGAAGAGTACGACCAGCACGTCGAGGGCAAGAAGCGCCTGTCCGAAGTGGTGCAGGGCTTCGCCGACGAGGAAGAGCCCGAGCCGACGCCTCCTCCCGCACCGCCGCCGGCGGCGCCCGCCAAGGTCGAAGGCAAGAACGACGACGACGACGCCAGCGAGGACGTGGACGAGGAAGACGAGGAAGAGGAAGAGGAAGAAACCACCACCGCCACCGGCCCGGATCCGGCCGAGGTCGCGCGCCGCATGGAAGCGCTGAAGGTGGGTTACGAAAAATTCCGCCGCGCCTACGACAAGGCAGGCCCGGCCGATCCCAAGGTCATCGCGTTGCGCGAGGAAATGGCCACCGAGTTCCTCGGCCTGAAGCTGCCCGCGATCCAGATCGACGGCCTGGTGCGCAAGCTGCGCGAGGTGGTCAACGCCATCCGCGATCACGAGCGCATCATCATGGACCTGTGCATCCGCCAGGCCAAGATGCCGCGCCGCGACCTGCTGCGCGCCTTCCCGGGCAATGAAACCAATACCGCTTGGGTCGACGACATGATCCGGCGCAAGCAAAAGTGGTCGTCCGGCCTGCGCGAACACCGCGACGAGATCATCAGCGAGCAGGAAAAGCTGACCGCGATCGAGGCCGCGCTATTCCTGTCGCTGCCCGACATCAAGGACATCAACCGTGCAATGGCCTATGGCGAAGCCAAGGCGCGCAAGGCCAAGAAGGAAATGGTCGAGGCCAACCTGCGCCTGGTGATCTCGATCGCGAAGAAGTACACTAACCGCGGCCTGCAATTCCTCGACCTTATCCAGGAAGGCAACATCGGCCTGATGAAGGCGGTCGACAAGTTCGAATACCGCCGCGGCTACAAGTTCTCGACCTATGCGACGTGGTGGATCCGCCAGGCCATCACCCGCTCGATCGCCGACCAGGCGCGCACCATCCGCATCCCGGTGCACATGATCGAAACCATAAACAAATTGAACCGCATTTCCCGCCAGATGCTCCAGCAGTACGGCCGCGAGGCCACGCCGGAGGAGCTGGCCAAGGAAATGGAAATGCCTGAAGACAAGGTTCGCAAGGTGATGAAGATCGCCAAGGAACCGATCTCGATGGAAACCCCGATCGGCGACGACGAGGACTCCCATCTGGGCGATTTCATCGAAGACATCAACGTCGAATCGCCGATCGACCAGGCCACCGTCACCGGCCTGTCCGAATCGGTGCGCGACGTGCTCGCCGGGCTGACCCCGCGCGAAGCCAAGGTGCTGCGCATGCGCTTCGGCATCGACATGAACACCGACCACACGCTGGAAGAAGTCGGCAAGCAGTTCGATGTCACCCGCGAGCGCATCCGCCAGATCGAGGCCAAGGCGCTGCGCAAGCTGCGCCACCCGTCGCGTTCGGAACAGCTGCGTTCGTTCCTCGATCTGGAATGACGCAGCGCCGGTCACGGCGGATGCAATCACCCAGAAGGCGGCCTCCCGGGGCCGCCTTTTTCATGCCCGCCGCCGCGCCATCGCCACCCCGCCGATGAACCCGCATCGCCGCCTCCAAGTGGTGCGAACCCCGCAGGCTGGCTACACTTTGACGCACTTGCACGGGGGAATATCGCCACCATGAGCACCGCGACCACCGATTCACTGTCGCATCTTTACCCGCTGGACTCGCTGCGTCCGGAAACCCGCGAACAACTGGCCACCGAAGCGGCCTTTTCCGACTACGGCCGCGGCGAAGTGCTGTTCCGCAGCGGCGACATGGATGACGACACCCTGTACCTGCTGGCCGGTACGATCCGCGCCGAATACCCGGACGGCAAGGTGCGCGAACTGTCCGCCGGCGCGCTGCAGGGCCGCTACCCGATCGGCGACTCGCAGCCGCGCCGCTTCACCGCCACGGTGATTTCGGCACAAGCTCGGGTGGCGCGCCTGGACCGGCGCTATCTGGAAAAAGTCATCGCTTGGGACCAACTGGCGCGCAACGCCACCGCCGGCGACAGTGGCGCCGATGCCAACCGCTGGGTGTTCCGCCTGCTGCAGAGCCGCGCCTTCCACAAACTGCCGACCGGCAACATCGAGCGCATGTTCCAGGGCTTCGAGGAAATCAGCGTGCGCGCCGGCGATGCGATCGTGCGCGAAGGCGATGCCGCCGATTACTTCTACGTCATCAAGGAAGGCACCGCCTCGGTGCTCAAGCACCTGGACGATGCTGAATCCATCGTCGCCTATCTGGTGCGCGGTGACTGCTTCGGCGAGGACGCGCTGCTGTCCAACACCACCCGTAACGCCACCGTGCGGATGATGCAGGATGGCCGCCTGATGCGGCTGGCGCGGCGCACCTTCGAGGATGTGCTGAAGCCGCCGGTGGTGGAATGGCTCAACCCGGCGCAGGCTTCGCTGCTGGCGCGCACCGGCGCAGTCGTCATCGACGTGCGGCTGCCGGCCGAATTCGAGCAGCGCGCGATCCGCGACGCAATCAACCTGCCGCTGTACCGGCTGCGCGAGGACGCGGTCGACCGCTTCGACCGCAACCGCAAGCTCATCGTCTACTGCAATACCGGCGAGCGCAGCTCGGCCGCCGCCTTCATCCTGACCCGGCTGGGCTTTGACGCCTACGCGCTGCAGGGCGGGCTGCAAGGCATGCTGCGGCAGCAGGAAAAGCAGCAGGACGCATGAGCAATCTGCCCGATCAAAACGCCGTCGCCGCCTGGCTGCGCCGGCTGCAGGACGAGATCTGCGACGCACTGGCCCGGGCCGATGGCGGCGCCGGCTTCATCGAAGATGCCTGGGAACGCGAAGGCGGCGGCGGTGGCCGTTCGCGCGTGCTGAAACAGGGCCGGGTATTCGAACAGGCCGGCGTCAATTTCTCCGAAGTGCATGGCGCCGCACTGCCGCCCTCGGCCAGCGCCCACCGCCCGGAACTGGCCGGTGCACCGTGGAGCGCGTTCGGCGTCTCGCTGGTGATCCACCCGCACAACCCCTACCTGCCGACCACGCACATGAACGTGCGCTACTTCCAGGCCCGCCCGGCGAACGCCGCGCCGGTCTGGTGGTTCGGCGGCGGCTTCGACCTGACCCCGTTCTATCCTTTCGACGAAGACATCCGCCATTGGCATGAGGTCGCGCGCGCGGCCTGCGCCCCGTTCGGCCAGACGGTCTATCCCGAGCACAAAGCATGGTGTGACCGTTACTTTTTTCTGAAGCATCGCGACGAAGCGCGCGGTATCGGCGGACTGTTCTTCGACGACCTCAACGCCTGGGGATTCGAGCGCTGCTTCGCCTATACCCGCGCCGTCGGCGAAGCCTTCCTGCCGGCCTACCTGCCGCTGGTCGAACGCCGCCGCGACACGCCTTACGGCGAGCGCGAACGCCAGTTCCAGCTCTATCGGCGCGGGCGCTATGTCGAATTCAACCTGGTCTGGGACCGCGGCACCCTGTTCGGCCTGCAATCGGGCGGCCGCACCGAATCCATCCTGATGAGCCTGCCACCGCAGGTGCGTTTTGAATACAGCTACACGCCGGAACCTGGCAGCGCGGAAGCCCGCCTGGCCGAGTACCTGCGCCCGCGCGACTGGCTCGCCGAACTGCCGCCGGAGGCCACATGAAAATCGCCAGCTGGAACGTCAACTCCCTCAATGTGCGGCTGCCGCATCTGCTCGACTGGCTGGCGCAGGCGCAGCCGGACATCGTGGCGCTGCAGGAAACCAAGCTGGAGGATGCGAAGTTTCCGGCCGAGGCGCTGGCGCAGGCCGGCTACCACAGCGTGTTCACCGGCCAGAAGACCTACAACGGCGTGGCGATTGTTTCGCGCATGTCCAGCGTGCCGGAGCCGGAAGACATCCAGATCGGCATTCCCGGCTTCGAGGATCCGCAGGCCCGGGTGCTGGCCGCCAGCTACGGCGGGCTGCGCATCATCGATCTGTACGTGGTCAACGGCCAGGCCGTGGGCAGCGAAAAGTACGACTACAAGCTGCGCTGGCTGGCAGCCGCGCACGACTGGATTGCGGCCGAACACGCACGCCATCCGGAACTGATCGTGCTGGGCGACTTCAATATCGCACCCGACGACCGCGATGTGCACGATCCGGCGATCTGGAACGAGAATTCGATCCTGACCTCGACCGCCGAACGCGCCGCGCTGCAAGGCCTGCTCGATCTGGGGCTGGTCGACAGCTACCGCCTGTTCGAACAACCACCCGAACAGTTTTCCTGGTGGGATTACCGCGCCGCCGGATTCCGCCGCAACCTCGGCCTGCGCATCGATCTGGTGCTGGCCAGCCAGGCCTTGAAGCCGCGCATCAGCGCCGCCGGCATTGATCGTGAACCGCGCACCTGGGAACGTCCCAGCGACCACACTCCGGTGTGGCTGGAACTGGCGCCGGCCTAAGCCTTTCCTCCGGCCATGCGGCCGGTGCCGATGATTCAGTAAAGATCGACCGGATCCACATCCAGCGACCAGCGCACACGGCGCGCTTCCGGCAGCTCGAACAGGCGCGGAAAGCTGGCCCGCAGTGCGGCCTGCAAGGCTGGTCGCTGCGTCGCTTCCAGCAACACTTGGCCACGCAGACGCCCGGCGCGGCGCGGCATCGGCGCCGGCATCGGCGGATGCGCACTGATGTCCGGATGGCCGCGCAGCACGGCGTGCGCGGCGCGCAGGAAGGCGTCCAGCGGCTCGACCTGCGGCGCCTCGGCACGCAGCAGCGCCAGATGCGAGAAGGGCGGGAATCCGGCCGCCTGGCGTTCGTTCAACGCGGCCTCGGCAAAGGCCGGATAGCCGGCGCTGACCAGGGTTTGCAGCAGTGGGTGTTCGGGATGATGGGTCTGCAACCAGACCTCGCCCGGACGCTGCGCGCGGCCGGCGCGGCCGGCCACCTGCACCAGCAGTTGCGCCATGCGCTCGGTGGCGCGGAAATCGGCGCTGAACAGGCCCTCGTCGATGGTCACGATGGCGACCAGGGTGAGATTCGGCAGGTCGTGGCCCTTGGCCAACATCTGGGTGCCGACAAGGATGCCGGGGCGATCACCGAGCTGTTCGAAATGTTTTTCCAGCGCATCGCGGCGGCGCGTGGTTTCGCGATCCACGCGGATCAGCGGCGCATCCGGGAAGACCTCGGCCAGCGCCTGCTCCAGCCGCTCAGTGCCCACGCCCTGCGGCATCAGCGCCAACCCACCGCAGGCCGAGCAGGCATCGGGCACGGTGCGACGGTGGCCGCAGTGGTGGCAGATCAGTCGGCGCCGCCCGTGCAGCGTCATCGCGCTGTCGCAGCGTGGGCAGTCGGCGTGCCAGCCACAGTCGTGACACAGCAGCACCGGGGCATAGCCACGCCGGTTGCGGAACACCAGCGCCTGTTCGCCGCGCGCCAGACACGCGCCGATGGCATCCAGCAGCGGCCGCGAGAGCCCGTGTGTGAGGCGTTGGCCGCGCAGGTCCAGTACATGCACCCGGGGCGGACGCGCGCCGCCGGCACGTTCGCGCAGTTTCAACCAGGCGTAGCGGCCATGGCGGGCGTGTTGCAGGCTTTCCAGGCTCGGCGTCGCGCTGCCCAGCAGCACCGGAATGCCGAGCCGCTTGGCCCGCACCAGCGCGAAATCACGCGCGTGGTAACGGAAGCCGTCCTGCTGCTTGTACGAACCGTCGTGTTCCTCATCGATGATGACCAGCCCGGCCTCGGGCAAGGGTGAAAACACCGCCGAACGGGTGCCGATCAGCACCCGCGCCTGGCCTCTCGCCATCAGAGCGTGGGTACGCGCGCGCTCGTTGTCGGACAGGCCCGAATGCAGCACGTGGACCGGCACCGGCAGCCGCTGGCCGTAGCGCTGGATCGCCTGCGGCGTCAGGCCGATTTCCGGCACCAGCACCAGCGCCTGCTTGCCGCGCACCAGGCAGTGCTGGATCGCGGCCAGATAGACCTCGGTCTTGCCGCTGCCGGTGACCCCTTCCAGCAGTGCCACACCGAAACTGCCGGCCAGCCCCTGGATACCTTCCACCGCCTCGCGCTGCGCTTCGGACAAGTCCGGCGCCACGCTACGCGCACTGCCGACCTGCTGCGCCGGCGGCAGCAGGCGGCTGTCGACCAGGCCGCGCTTGTGCAGCGAGCGCAGCGCTTCACGCCATTTCGGCATGCCTTCCAGCGAGATTTCGTCACGTTCACCCTCATGCAGCAGATCGGCCAGCGCGCGCGGGCGAGATCCTGTGCGCAACCGCGCGCGCGCGGTGACGCCGGCTTCGGTCAGAAACCAGTGCGGAATCCGCGTATCCGGCAAGGCCTCGCCCTGGCGTAGCGGTGCCGGCAAGGCCAGCGCCAGCACCTCGCCCAAGGCGCGCTGGTAGTAGCGCGCGGCCCAGTTCAGGCTGTGCCAGAGCTCGTCGTCGAATGGCGAATGCGTATCCAGCACCGCATCGACCGCACGCAGCGCCGGGCCATCCACTTCAGCCTGCGCCGGCCCGATGAAGAAACCGACCAGCACCCGGTTGCCGAACGGCACCCGCAGCCGGGCGCCACGCGGCGGCACGTTAGGGATGTCCGACGGCGGCAGATAGTCGAACAGGCGCGGCAGCGGCACCGGCAGTGCCACCTGCCAGACCGGCACCGGTGCAGAAATACCTGTCGCTGTCGCCGTCATCGCATCCGGTTCCGGCCCATGCGCGCTGTCCCGGCCAACCGCCGCCATGCCGGCATGTGCCAGCAGCAGAACGCAGGTTTTCGGCCAGATGGCGCGTTCATCGATTGCACACCCGGATGTCGCTGGAGGCGGGAGCCGGTTAGGTTAGCCGACTGGCGACGAGCGCACAGGCCCCGCCGCGGACAGTCACCTCACGAACCAGCCGGCCAGGCAGCCGCTTTTCCGCGGCTGAAGTTGCGGCAGGAA
Organism: Denitratimonas organivorans; assembly: GCF_037478135.1. Classification (NCBI taxonomy): domain Bacteria; kingdom Pseudomonadati; phylum Pseudomonadota; class Gammaproteobacteria; order Lysobacterales; family Lysobacteraceae; genus Denitratimonas; species Denitratimonas organivorans. The sequence continues at coordinate 41,220 of NZ_JBBHDV010000011.1, read as the reverse complement.
TCTGTAAACAAAGTCATGAATCGCTGCTAACTGCCTGCTCTGCATGATGAATCCGGGGAAATCCACATCTCCTGTGGATAACTGTGTGGAACAAGCCCGGTGAACACCACGCGGTGCGCATCAAACCGTGTCCCCGGTCGCATTGGTCAAAAAATAGCCACACGCAAAATAACAAACAAAAACAACAACTTGTATGAGTCCTGCCCGCCCGGGCCGGGGTGAGTTGACGATTGATGACACTTGCTTGGCAGCTCGGATGCCGCTGTGCACAACCACATCGTCCCGGAGCCCTTGCGGCACAACGGGGAGCACCTGGTCGCCTTCGGGTCAAGCCCCGCTCCGCACCGGTACAGGGCGGACTGAAGACGCGCCTGAAGCGCGCCTGCCGGTGCTCCGGATCATCAGTGGCGACTTGCCGGCCTGCTATCCTGCGGCCTCGACAGCCACCTGTTTGACCCTCGATGCCCGTTCCGGCCCCGCCATCGCCCGACGCCTTCATCCGGATGCCGGAGGACGCCGCCCGGCACCAGTTGAAACTGGCCCTGGGGCGGCTGTCGCGCACCCAGCGACATGTGATGCTGCTGCGCCTGCGCGGCGAATCGGATCTGGACCGGATCGCGACACGGCTGGATCTGGAGCCGGCTGCGGTGCGGGCCTCGCTGGCTTTCGCCAATGCGCAGTTGCGCATGATGCTGTCCGACACACCGCAGGACCCGGAACGCAACGACTGGTTGCTGCGCTGCCAGGCGCTGCTGATGCCGCAGCCACCGGCAACGGCAGCCGCACCACAACGGCCATTGCCTGACACGGAGCCGGTTCCCGCCACCGCCGCCATCGACTTCGGCCCGGACCCGGCCGTGCCAGCGGATATGGCCAGCCCCGCCGCGACAGTGGAGTCGTCGGCCCCTTCGTCGCCGCCGCACACGACACCACAGCCGGATCGGAACACCAGCGCCGCGACGGAACGCACGGCCACCGCTTTCTGGCTGCTGCCCTGGCTGCCAGGGGCGCTGGCACTGCTCGTGCTCATCAGCCTCGCGCTGCTGGCATGGCAGGTGCTGAGTCCCCCCGCCTCGACCGCGACCACGACCGCCGTCACCGGCCCGGAGCGCAGCGAACCTGAGCGGATGCCGCCGCCCACGGCAGCTGCGGCGCCGCTGACCGCTCCGGACTTTTCGCTGGTGCTGCTGCGTCAGCAGCACCCTGGCCTGCTGGAAGATCTGGATTTCCTGGTCTGGCTGTCCGAACAGGAGTCCTTCCAGTGACACCGCCGACGCTCGCCCTGCTGCTGGCTGGCCTGCTCGGCACCGCCCCGCCGCTGGCCGCGCAACCGGAACAGGCCGGGGCCGACCCCGAGGCCGTGCGCCAGGCGCTGGTGCCATTCCAGGAGCTGAGCCAGCGCCTGCCACCGATGCTGCGCGAACGGCTGCACGCCCACGCCCGCGCCTGGGCCGCGTTGTCACCGGAAGAACAGGCGCAGTTGCGTGAAAACCTGAGCCAGTGGGAGACGCTCGAAACCCAACACAAGCTCGCGCTGCGCGCGCGCTTCGATGCCTGGGAACAGATGGACCCGGCCACACGCAAGCGCGCGATCCAGACCGGCGCGCACTTTTCCACACTGCCCGAATCGGTGCAGCAGCGCTGGCGCGAACGTTTCGATGCGCTGCCGGCGCAACAGCGCCAGAGCCATTTGTACGACCCCTCCACGCGCGCCGTGATCGGCCTGGCGCGCGAACTGTTCCCGTTCATTCCCGCGCAGGACCACAACGCCACGCTGGCCATGCTGCGTGAGCTGGACGAGGCCCAGGTGGCGACCCTGCGCAACCGCCTGGCACGCCTGCCGCCAGCCCGGCGCGATACCTTCCGCCAAAGCCTGCTGGACATGGACGCCGAGGCACGTGCCGCCGAGCTTGGAGCCGCGCGCTGAGACCCCGGAGCAGGCGCCCTGCTCCGCTCAATCAACAGAACGGGCGATCACCACCACATCGGCCGAGGCCGGATCCGGGGTCAGGATGCGCCAGTGGATGGCTTCGCCGTCGCACGGGAAATAGCTGGCCGACATCGTGCGCGCCTGCGGCACCAGTTCCTGTGCGCCACGCTGCACGGTCAGACTGAAACGATTCACCAGCGGCATCAGATTGGTCACCACCAGCAGTTCGCCCGGCGCGCACTGCACGCTTCCGGACAGTTCGGCATCCCCGTGCGCGTCCAGCGCGCGCTGGCGGTCGACCCGGTATTCCACATCGACCCGTGCCTCCCGCCCCTGTCGTGGTGCCAATACCTGGCGTGGTTCGCGCAGCACATGACCCCAGCGCTGCGGCTGCGGCGCCATACCAAGTTCCAGCGCCAACCCGTGCGACAGGCCGACCAGATGCCGGTCCGCCTCCTGCCCACCCAATCGCGGCAGCCGGTTTTCCGGACAGTGCAGCTGCGCGGCGACGCCCTGGCTGAAATCGAACGTCGTCGCCAGTTCCCCATGCAACGCCAACCGCCCCGGTTCGGCGCAACTTGCACGCGCCAGTTCGTCGAACTGCCAGGCCGCCAGCCAGGGACTGTGGTGCGGCGCCTGCGCGCGCGCGGCGGTGATGTCGCCGATGCTCTTGCCCGGCAACGCCACCCGTCCTGCTTCAGCCAGCGCGACACGCTGCTGCAGCAGTGCCGCATCAATGAACAGCGTAGCCAGCACCAGAAGCCCGACAACCCGACCCGCATGCCGGCGCCCGGCCAGCAATGCATGCAGGCCAAGCGCCAGCGCCAGCGCCCCGAACGGCACCAGGCTGTAGACCATCCACACCGGCGTGGCGTCGCGCAGCAGCGCGATGAACACCACCGCAGCCAGGCCGGACAGTGCGGCCAGCACGATGCGCCCGCGACTCAAACCCGCCTGTTCCGCCCCCGCGATGCGTCCCAGCAGCAACCGGATCCAGCCCAGCAATGCAGCCACCAGCAACAACCCCCACAGCAGCCATGCCAGCACGGCGCCGGCCAGCGGCAGCAGGAATCCAGCCGCGAACCAGACACCACCCGTGCCCAAAGCCCAGAGCAGTTGCGGCAGACGCGCCAACCGTGTCGTGGCCCTCATCTGTTCCAGATACGCTGCACTGGCGGTCACCTGCGGCCAGCCGCTGCGCATTTCCGCCAGCAGCGCCGGCACGAAGGGCAACACGAAGGCCAGCACCGCCAGCAGCAACCAGAGCCAGCGCCATGGCACCTGGCGCAAACGCCACAGCGCCAGCGCCACCACCGGCGCAGCCAGCAGCGCGGTGGGATGGGCATGCAGCGCCAGCGCCAGCATCAGACAGGCCAGTACCGCGATCACCGGACGCCGCGTCTGCCAGGCCAGCACCGCCAGCAACAAGGTGGCCAGTACCGCACTTTCCACCACGCTGGCATGTGCCAGCACCAGGGTGCCGACGCTGCTCCAGCCCGGCAACGCGATGATCAATGCGGCCAGCAGGCCAAGGCGCTGATCCAGCAGACGCCGGCCGAGCAAATAGGCCAACGGAATCTTGGCCGCCGCCAGCAGGCCGATGAAACACGCGGCCGCCGTGATGCTGCCGAACACCCACAGCGGCAGCGACAGCAACCAGAACCACACCGGCCCCAGCTTCCAGTGGCCGAACAGGCCCGGCCCGTAGAGCGGATATGGCCCGCCGTGGGCCACCGCGTAGGCATTGGCCAGATCCCGGCCGGAGTCGGTGACCAGCGTGGCGTAGGGAAACAGCGCCAGATGCAGCAACACCAGCACCAGCAGCAGCGCGGGAATCGCCAGAAGATGTAGCCGCGTCATGCCATGGCCCCGTATTTCAGCCCGTCACGCCCACCGCCCAGCCGCCGGCCACCGGCGGAGCCGTCGCAATAGGCAGCCGTCCGGCAACAGGACATCCCAGCAACGGCGGGAGCGCGGACAACGCGGGAATCGGACATCGGGAACCACAGCAGACGGATCGGCCCGCGACGCGGGCGGTGCGGGGAAGCTTAGCGCCAAGCCGACGGCATCGAGGCTGGCCAATGGGGGACAGCCACCAGCCACGACCGCAGTTGCAGCCACAGCCGATGCGATGGTTGCGTGGCTGTGCAGGCTGGCGCCGCTAGAATGCGCGTCCTGCCTGCGTCCGGTTCGGACCGCAGGTGCGCCTGTCGAGCCCTTCATGCCATCCCTGCTTTCCCGTTTCGCGCCGCTGTGCCGCGAGATGCGACTCACCCTCACGCTGGCGTTGCCGTTGATCCTGGGGCATGTGGCCACCGGCATGATCGGCTTCATCGATGCGGTACTGGCCGGCCATCACAGCGCCGGCACGCTGGCGGCGGTCGCGGTGGGTGCGGCGATCTGGTCAGCGGTGGTGATCGTGCTGGTCGGCGTGCTGCTGTCGGTGCCGCCGACGATTTCACAATTGGCCGGCGCCGGTCGTCGCGCCGAAACCGCTTCGATGTTCCGGCAGGCCTGCTGGCTGGCGCTGGCGCTGGCAGCGGTGCTGATGCTGGCGGTACAAGTCGCAGCCGGGCAGCTGGCGCTGATCGGCATCAGTGCCGATATCCAGCCCGGCGCGCGCGCCTTCCTGATGGGCATCCGCTGGGGCATCCCGGCGCTGGCGCTGTACCTGTCGATGCGCTATTTCAGCGAGGGCCTGCACTGGACCTTGCCGACCATGGTGCTGGGCCTGGCCGGGCTGGCGGTGCTGCTGCCGCTGGGCTGGATGATGCTGTTAGGGCGCTTCGGATTTCCGGAAATGGGCGCCGCCGGGCTGGGCTATGCGACGGCGGTGATGCTGTGGTGCCAGGCGTTGGCGTTCGCGCTGTACCTGGCGCGCAGCCGGCGCTTCGCCGATCTGGGCCTGTTCTCCCGCTGGGAGTTGCCGCGCTGGGTCGCGATCCGTGAACTGCTTGTGCTGGGCCTGCCGATCGGCGTCACGGTCGGACTGGAAGGCGGCCTGTTCATCGTCTCGGCATTGCTGATCGGCGGCATGGGCGAGGTGCCGGTGGCCGCGCACCAGATCGCGGTCAACGTCGGCTCGATCACCTTCATGGCGGCACTGGCGCTGGCCGAAGCGACCACGGTGCGGGTCGGTCATGCCGTGGGCGCCGGCAACTGGTCCGGGGTGAGGCGCGCGGTACTGGCCGGCTACACCATCGTGATCCTGTGCCAGTGCGTGACCGCGACCGGCATCGCGCTGGGCAATGAGCTGATCGCCTCCATCTACACCCGCGACGCGGCGGTGCTGGCACTGGCCGCCACGTTGCTGCTGTACACCGCAGCGTTCCAGATTTCCGACGGCATCCAGGTGGTGTCCGGCGCCGCGCTGCGCGGGCTCAAGGACACCCGCATCCCGATGCTGCTGGCGGCGTTTTCGTACTGGATGGTCGGGATGTCGCTGGGCGCGGGCCTGGCCTTCGGCCTGGGCTGGGGCGCGCAGGGCATCTGGACCGGGTTGGTGGCCGGGCTCAGTGTGGCGGCAGTGCTGCTTGGACTGCGCCTGCGCCGCCAGTTGCGCTTCCAGGCGACGCAGGCGTAGCGGCACCGGCGGATCAGTCGCCGCTCTCGAAGCCGTCGGCGAACAGCGACAGGTCCAGATAGCCGGCGCCACCGACAAAGCGGATCACCTCGCCATTGGCGAACCAGTCGCCCTGCTCCCCCGCGCGCAGCCGCACCGTCCAGCTATCCGCTGCGGTGCGGCTGGCACCGGCAAAGCCATACCAGCCGATGCTGGCGATGTCGCCCGGCTCCCGCGGCCCGTAATTGCGCCAACCGAAAGCAGGATGACGGTGATCGGCACCGTGGAAGCGGACATGCACGTCGGCCTGCTGGCAATCAGGCAACTGGAAGCGCAGCACACCGTTGTCGAAGACGGTGGCACCGCCTCCGCGCGCGATATCGGCCGGCAGATCCTGCGCCGCAACCACCTCCATGTTGTTGATCCGCTCGCAGCTGCCTTCCAACGCCTCGACCCACACCGTGACCCAGCCGTCAGCACCGCGCGCGCCGGAACCGGAAACTCCCGGCAGCGACGCCACATGCGACTGCTGCGAATCGGGTACGCCATCGAAATTGCCGTCGCCGGCGTTGGGCGCCTGGTCCTCGATCTCGCCCGGCACACCATCGCTGTCATCATCCAGGACCTGGCTGTATTCGGCCACGCCGCTGACCGTGCCTGCATACAGGCGCGCCGGCTCATGCGGATCAAACAACAACGTGGTCACCGACACTCCGGCCAGACCCAGGCTGATCGAGTTCCAGGTCAGCCCACCATCCTCGCTGCGGTAGACGCCATTGCCGGTGATGGAGCCGCCGGCGCCGGCGGCATAGACGATATCCGGGTTGACCGGATCCACCAGCAGATGACGCACGTCCTGTCCGATCACCCCAACGCTGCGTTCGGTCCAGCTGGCACCGCCATCGTCACTGCGGAAAATGCGCCCGACAAAATTCTCCCGCCAGACCGAGGCATACAGCCGCTGCGGATTGCTCGGCGCCAGCGCCAGCGCCAGCACGCTGCCATGCGAACTGGTTGGGCCATCGATACGATGCAGCCCATTGCTCGAATGCACCCAGCTGGCGCCGCCATCGGTGGACTTGAACACGCCATTGGCCACGCTTGGTGCCGGACAGGTCGTGTACTCCTGCCAGAACAGGCTCAGGCCCACATACAGCGTCTGCGGGTCATTCGGATCGATCACCAGCGGCACCGCGATCTGCTCATACCAGCAGGAGCCGCCGACAGGATCCGTGCCCGGCGCCGGCAGGCCGTTCTCGCTTGCGCTCCAGTTCGCACCGGCATCCGTCGACTTGTAGATGCGCGCTGCAGCGTAGGTCCCGGCGCCGTAATTCGGGCGGCCGCTGGCGGCGACATAGACCGTCTGCAACGGACCATCGGTACACGGCCCGACCGCAGGTGGCGTTGCACAGGAACGCGGATCCAGCACTGCGGTCCGCACGGTGCCGATATAACGTGAACCGTCCCAGTGGCTTGCGGGCAGACCAGCGTCGATGGTGTTCCATGAAAGACCGCCATCCACGCTCTTGTAGATGCCGCCGTCATTGGCATGGGTGGGTGGCGCCCCGTTCCAGATCGAGCTTCCCACACCGTAAAGATGCGGCCCGCCGGGCGCAGCAGCGGTGGTCGGATCCACCGTGATGCCGCGCAGATGCAGCGCATTGAGGCCGGAATTGCTCAGCTGCCAGCTCGCGGCCGCATCGGTGCTGCGCCACACCGTGCCGCTCGGGTCCATCGCATCGCCGTGGCCGGCCCACAGATGGCCCGGCTGGGCAGGATGCGCCGCCAATGCACGGATGTTGTGGCTGGTGAAACCCTGCACCTGCATGGTGAAGCTCAGGCCGGCGTTGTCGCTGCGGTACAGCCCGCCACTGAGGCTGCCGACCAGCAGGCGCGGGGTCGTGGCGAAATCACCGGCCAGGGCGATGCCCGAGATCGAATCCGGACGCAACCCATCGGACGAAATCCCGGCGCCATGTGCGACCCAGCTGGCACAGGCATCAGTGCTGCGATACAGGCCCCTGCGGCCACCGACCCAGACATGGTCTGCATTGCCCGCTTCAACCTCCATGGTGGTCGCCGAGTCGCCACCGGGCAGCAGAGCGCAGTCCACCAGCGTGTTTCCCGCATCGTCGCTGCGCCGCAGCCAGTCTGGGGTCGACAGGTACAGCCGGTCGCCATCATCCGGGCTGGCACGCAACAGCGGCGTCGATCCCCAGGCATCGGAAATCTCCATCGCCTGACTCCAGTTGAAGCCACCGTCCTCACTGCGCAGCAACCGGGCGGTATTGGGATCCTCAGACCGGGAGATCATCAGCAGGCGCGTCGGCGTGGCATGGAGCAGATTTGCCAGAAAACCATCGGACGGAATCCCGACCATGGGCACCGCAGTAAAACTGGTGCCGCCATCGGTGCTGGAAAACAGCTGATTGGAAGAAACCAGCACCATCAGGCGCTCGTCATCATCCGGATGGATGGCCAGATCCTGCATCCACTCACCCGGCGCAAGGGCAAGGCTGGCCGGCTGCCATGCCCCATCAACGCTGCCGCGGTACAACTGGACCGAATTGGGCATCAGATACATGCGATCGCCATGGCGTCCGGCACGCAACAGATGGCCATAGCTGGAATCCAGCCCCTGCTGGTGCCGTTGCCAGCTGGCACCGGCATCCAGGGTACGGAAAACACCGCCTCGCCCGATGGCCACGGCGCGGTCCGGATCGCTGGCGTCGATGGCGACGCCGTTGACCTGACCGCCATCCGGCCCGGTGATCGTCCAATACCCCGGCCCGGCGACGGCGCTGCCGACCAGCGCCATCGCGCCCAACAGCAGCGTGATGCGATGTTTCAGTGTGATGCGTTTCATTGCGGTTCTCCTTCCGGATACGTGCCCATTGGGACAGATACGGAATTGGGCAGCCAGATCCGCCATCCGGCTGTCCCTTCCGGCACGTGACCGCCGTCACGGGCACGGTATCCTTGCCCGGTATTCCTACTCCTCGGGGTTTCCCCATGTCGAAAAACACTCCCGGGCCGCTGATGCGCTTCCTGCGCGGCATCTGGAACAGCATCAACTTCGCCCGCCGCCTGGTGTTCAACCTGGTGTTCCTGTTCATCGTGGCGATCGTGCTGGTGGCAATGTTCTCCGGCGGCATCAAGCTCCAGGACCGCAACGTGCTGGTGCTGGCACCGCAGGGCCAGGTGGTGGAGCAGTTCAGTGCCGATCCGATGTCGCGCGCGATGGCGCGGGCGATGGGCCAGCCGCAGCCGGAAACCCAGCTGCGCGACCTGCTGCGCGCAATCGAAGCGGCCTCCACCGATGCCCGCATCGAGCGCATGGTGATCCGCCCCGACCAGATGACCGGCATCGGTTTTGCGATGCTGCAGGAACTGGAAGATGCGATCACCCGCTTCCGCAAGAGCGGCAAGCAGATCGTGGCCTACGCCGATGGCATGGACCAGCGCCAGTACTACCTGGCCGCGCTGGCCGACGAGATCTATCTGCACCCGGACGGCATGGTGCTGCTGGAAGGCCTGTCGCGCTATCGCGCCTATTATCGCGAGGCGCTGCAGGACAAGCTCGGCGTCGATGTGCACCTGTTCCGCGTGGGCGAATTCAAGTCCGCCGCCGAGCCGTTCATCCTGGATGGCCCATCGGAGGAATCGCGCGAAGCCGACCTGTACTGGATGAACGACATCTGGCGCCGTTATCTGGACGATATCGCGCGCCTGCGCAAGCTCGACGCCGCGACGCTGCAGGCGAGCATCGACGATCTTCCCAACCAGGTGAAGGCCGCCGGTGGCGATCTGGGCCAGATGGCGTTGCAGCAGAAGCTGGTCGATGGCCTGATGAGCCAGGACCAGTTCCGCGCGCTGATGGTCGAGCGCGGTGTCGAGGACGCCGAGATCCACAGCTTCCGCCAGGTGGCGATGGACGATTACCTGGGCTTCCTCAACCGTGAGCGCCTGCCGCTGGATACCCGACCCAAGGTCGCGGTGGTGGTGGCACAGGGCGAAATCGCCGCCGGCGACCTGCCGGCCGGCACGGTGGGCGGCATTTCCACCTCGCGCCTGCTGCGTGAAGCGCGCGAAGACAGCAATGTGCATGCGGTGGTGCTGCGCGTGGATTCGCCTGGCGGCGGCGTGTTCCCGTCCGAACAGATCCGGCGCGAAGTGGAACTGACCCGGGCCGCCGGCAAGCCGATCGTGGTGTCGATGGGCAACATGGCGGCGTCCGGCGGCTACTGGATCTCGATGAACGCCGACATGATCTACGCCGAACCGAACACGATCACCGGATCGATCGGCATCTTCGGCCTGTTCATGACCTTCCCCGACACCCTGTCCAAGATCGGCGTGCGCGTGGACGGCGTGGGCACCACCAAGATCGCCGGCGCCTTCGACCCGTCCCGGCCGCTGTCGCCGGCCGTGGGCGAAACCATCCAGGCCATCATTGACCAGGGCTACCGCCAGTTCATCGAAAAGGTCGCGCATGCACGCGGCAGCACGCCCGAGGAAATCGACCGGGTCGCGCGCGGGCGCGTCTGGAGCGGTGCCCAGGCCGAACAGTTCGGGCTGGTGGATGAGCTGGGCGGGCTGCACGATGCCATCGCCGAAGCGGCCCGCCGCGCCAATCTGGGCAGCGGCGAGTACGCGTTGCACTATGTGGAGAAACAGCTGTCGCCGTTCGAGAAGATCATCGTGGACGCGACCAACAACGCTGCGGCGCGCGGGCTGGCCTCGCATCTGGGCCTGTCGGGCCGGATGCTGGAACAGCCGGTCGCGCAGGAACTGCGGCGTGGCCTGCGCCTGCTGGAATCGCCACCGGAGGGCGGCAAGCCGTTCAAGACCGTGGCGCACTGTTTCTGTGAGCTTTGACCGGCGGAAGTTTGCAGCATGCCGGCAACCCCACACGCGTTGAGTCTTGATGACGCCGCCACCGTCCTGTATGGCGGCGGCGTCATCGCCTATCCCACCGAGGCGGTGTGGGGCCTGGGTTGCGATCCGTTCAATGCCGACGCGGTGCAACGCCTGCTGGCACTGAAACAACGCCCGGCCGCCAAGGGCATGATCGTGATCGCGGCGGAGCTGGAGCAGGTGTTGCCGCATCTGCTCTGGAATGCATTGCCGGCTGCACGTCGCGAGGAGGTCATCGCGAGTTGGCCCGGCCCTGCCACCTGGCTGCTGCCGTGCAGGCCCGACGTACCGGACTGGCTGCGCGGTGAACACGACACCCTGGCGGTGCGGATCACCGCGCACCCGGTGGCTGCGGCGCTGTGCCGGGCCTTCGATGGTGCAATCGTGTCGACCAGCGCCAACCGTGCCGGCGAGCCACCAGCGCGGCGTTTCGGGGAGCTTTCGGAACATCTTCTTGCCGGGCTCGATGGCCATGTCACGGGAGAAACCGGCGACCTCGCCAAGCCCACCGTGATCCGCGACGCACGCAGCGGCGAGATCGTCCGCGCCGGCTGAAACCGCTAACCCTTTCACGTTGTGCGCCAGCGGGCGGCTACACTTGCGCGCTGACCGATTTGGAAGGTGTTCCCATGCGCAAGGGTGTGATTGTCGCGATTGTGGCGCTGCTGCTGGCAGCCGGCTTCCTGTGGTGGCGCAGTGGCGGGCCGGGCGGTGTTTCCGGCAGCGGCGCCGATGTGGTGATCCAGGCCGATGATCCGCTGCGCTTCGTGCCGGAGGACAGCCCGTATGTGTTCGCCAACCTGGCGCCGCTGCCCGAGCCGATGGCCAGGTTCTGGCTCAACCAGATCGACCCGCAGATCCCGCACTGGCGCCGCCAGATCGCGATGGTGCTGGACGCATGGGAAACCGCCGAAGCCGAAGCCGATTCCGACATCGACCACGTCGATATCGATCCCGAAGCCGATCCGGAATCCGACTCCCTCGCCCGTGCCGCCCGCAGCCTCCCGCCGCAACTGGCCGGCTGGCTGCGCGCACTGGATGCCGAACTGGCGCAGGCGCCCACCGCCATCGAACTGTCCGAACGCTTCGGCCTGGGTCCTTCCAGCCTGTCCGCGATCTACGGCATCGGGCTGGTGCCGGTGGTGCGTTTGACGCTGGACGACCCTGCCGCCTGGAGTGCCACCATGGCTCGGATGCAGGCCAACGCCGGCCAGACCCTGGAGCCGCTGGTGATGGATGGCGTGGATGCGGGCTGGCGCTTTCCGCTGCCCGAGGTCCCACTGCAGGTGCTGATGGCCGTGATCGGCAACCACCTGGTGACCACGCTGGCGCCGCTGGATGACATCAGCGCCGCACGCCAGCTGCTGGGGCTGGACCGCCCGTCCCGTTCAATGGCCGACAGCAACGCCTTGCAGGCCCTGAACCGCGCCGAAGATTTCACCGCCTACGGCAGCGGCTATATCGATACCGCGCGCCTGCTGGCCCATATGCGTGCGCCGGCTTCGCCGCTGGAGATCGCGTTCCTGACGCCGTTCGATATCGAAAAGCCGGCCCTTCCCGCCGAGTGCAATGCCGATCTTGACCTGATCGCAGACAGCTTTCCGCGCCTGATCGCCGGTTACACCCGCATGGACACCACCGATATCCGTTCACTGACCCGGATCGAAACCGCGCCCGCGATCGCGCAGGACCTGATGTCGCTGGGCGCACCGATTCCGGGCCTGGCGGCCAGCGCCGATGCGCTGCTGACCTTAGGCTTTTCGTTGCGCGCCGCCGCCTTGCCGGCGCTGGGCAACAAATACGCCACCGCCACGGCGCAAACACCGTGGACCTGCCCGGCGCTGGTCTGGCTCAACGATGCGGCGGTCGAAGCACGCAGCGGGCTCAACAATCCCGCGCTGTACGCCGCCGGCCCGATGGCCAGCAGCCTGCTGCTGTCGCTGGAGGAGTTCTCCTTCGACCTGACAGCACAGAAGCTGACCAGCATCGCCGGACAGCTGGTGATCGGCTCGGACAACCCGGCCGGGCTGATCGCGATGGCGCGCAACTTCGTGCCCGATTCGGTACAGCTCGATCTGCAGCCCGGCGCCGCGCCGCAACGTCTGGCGCTGCCCTATCTGGACAGCGTGACGCCGGAACCGGTGTTCGCGGCCATGGACGGCAATGCGCTGGGCTTTGCCATCGGTGCCGATCAGGAAAGCCGCCTGGCCGCGCACCTGAAGTCCGATCCGGATCGCAAGCCGATGCTGCACATCGGCTACCGCGGCAGCTTCATGACCGAAATCGCCAAGCTGATGCGCGAGGCCGCGCAGATGATGCCCGATGAAACCGGCGAGGAGATGCTGATGCAGGCGCAACTGCTGGAAGACAGCTATGGCCGTTATATCGAGCGCATGGACATGACGGTCGAAGCCACCAGCAAGGGCCTGGAATTCCGCCAGCAGGTGCAGATGCGGCACTGAGCCGGATCAGCCGGTGCTGCTGGCGGGTGTGTCGCTCTCGGCACCCGCCAGCCGGCCTCACATCGCAGGATTCACAGCGGCGCGAACGCGCCTTCCAGCTCCACCAGCAAATCGCTCCGGCAAATGTCGCCGTGCAGGTAGACCACCTGCGCGGCCGCGATGCCGGCCGCCTGCACTTCGGCCTGCACCGGCGCCAGATCGGCCGGATCGCGCAGATAGACCCGCAGCGCCTGCGGTTGCGCCAGGGAAAAGCGCAGCGCCGGATCGCGTGTGCCGGCTTCATCCAGCAATGCGTGCAGATTGGCCAGCGACTCGCGCAGCTGCGCCACCACATCCCCGACATGCAGCGAGCGGTGCCCGACGATGCTGGCGGTACCGGATGCCAGCAGCAGTGTGTGGCGGCCATCACCCAGCAGCGCGCCACGCGAAAAGCCGGGCGACACCGGGCCGTAATCGCGCGGGTAGCGCCAGGCCGGCATCTGGCGCGGATTTTCCAGCGCCACGCCAGGCTGCTGCGCGCACAATGCGATCAACTGCACCTTGCCAATGCGATGCGCATGGCCGATCGCGGTCGCGGCCGGCGGCGCCTGATTGAATTCAGCATCGACCGCCGTCGCGCGGCCGAGGCAGAAACGCCGGTAGCGTTCCCCGTCGCCATCGCCCTCGTTGATCGCGTCCAGGTAATTCCAGATCCGGATCAGGTACGGATGCGAGGAGCCGCGCACCTGCTGCAGAAGCTGGCGGTAGGCGCTTTCGGCGGCCGCCTGCACATCGCCATCGTGCTCGTCGATTTCGACCGTGCGGATACGCAATTGCGCCGCATCCCCGAACCAGCTTTCCGGTGCCTGCGCACCCGCCAGCCGCGGACAGGCCACTTCCAGCACGTCGCTGGAGGCCGGATGTCCGAAACCGAAACGCAGCAGTGCGCCGGGCGCCTGCGAGAACCCAACCTGCAGCACGCTCACTCCGGCTCCGGCCCCGCAACGATATCGCCATCGGCAATCACCACATCGGCGCGCCGCGCGGCGAACAGGCCGACCGCGACCACACCGGTGATCTGGTTGATGCGTGCTTCCAGCGCCACCGGATCGGTGATCGAAAGCCCGTGCACATCGAGGATCCAGTTGCCGTTGTCGGTCACCACTCCATCACGCCAGACCGGCTGGCCACCGAGTGCCAGCAACTGCCGCGCGACGTGGCTGCGTGCCATCGGAATGACCTCCACCGGCAGCGGGAAACGCCCCAGCACATCGACCCGCTTGCTCGCATCCACGACACAGACGAAACGCTCACTGGCCGCGGCGATGATTTTCTCGCGCGTCAGCGCCGCACCACCGCCCTTGATCAGGCAGCGCTGCGGATCGCATTCGTCGGCGCCGTCCACATACAGCCCGAGCGGGCCGACCGCGTTCAGATCGAGCACGTCGATGCCGTGCTGGCGCAGCAGCGCTGTGCTCTGTTCGGAACTGGATACCGCGCCATCGATCAGCCCGCGCTCGCGCCCGAGCGCTTCGATGAACCAGCGCACCGTGGAGCCGGTGCCGACTCCGATGACCGAGCCTTTTTCGACATATTCCAGCGCCCGCTCGGCCGAGCGCCGCTTGGCGTTTTCCTGATCGTTGGACATGGAGGTTTCCGTGTGAAGCTGCTCAAAGCAGCGCGAGGATGGTGTCCCACTGCGCCTGCGTCACCGGCAGCACCGAGAGCCGGTTGCCGCGTGCCAGCAAGGGGAAGTCGTCGAGTGCGAGCGCGTTTTCGCGCAGTTCGGCCAGCGAAATGGTGCGGGGAAAGCGCCGTTCGAAGGCCACATCGACCATCTGCCAGCGCGGTGCCTCAGGCGAGGATTTCGGATCGAAATAATCGCTTTCAGGATCGAACTGGGTCGGGTCCGGATAGGCCTCGCAGGCCACGCGCGCGATGCCCACGATGCCCGGCACCGCGCAGTTGGAATGGTAGAAGAACACGCCATCGCCGATCTGCATCTGATCGCGCATGAAGTTGCGCGCCTGGTAGTTGCGCACGCCCGTCCAGGGCTCGCGCCCGCACGCGGCCAGATCGTCGATGGAGAATTCCTCCGGTTCGGATTTCATCAGCCAGAAGGCCATGCCCGCAGCACCGTGGTCAAAGATCAAAGACCGCCATTCTACCCCGCCACCCTCCGCGCCACAGG
Source organism: Denitratimonas organivorans (assembly GCF_037478135.1). Classification (NCBI taxonomy): domain Bacteria; kingdom Pseudomonadati; phylum Pseudomonadota; class Gammaproteobacteria; order Lysobacterales; family Lysobacteraceae; genus Denitratimonas; species Denitratimonas organivorans. Next base: position 26,179 of record NZ_JBBHDV010000011.1, on the reverse strand, counting down.
CTCAGGCACCGGCGGTGCAGTGGATCACTTCTGTATCGGTGACCACCAGATCCAGCGGCACATCCCAGGCTTCAGCGTGCAGCTCGTCCACCTGCTGGAATGCGTGGGCCACGCCGATCAGCAACGGCCGCGCCGGCCGCTCCACGCCATACAGGAAGGCGAAACTACGGTCGTAATAGCCGCCGCCGGCACCCAGCCGCGTACCGCGCCGGTCAAAAGCCAGCAGCGGTACCAGCACCACATCGATGTCCTGCGGCATCAGCTGCGATGCGGGCGCAAGATCCGGCTCCGGAATGCCGTAGCGGTTCTGCACCAGCGCATCGCCGAAACGCCACGGCGCAAAGCGCAGATGGTGTTCCGGTGCCAGACACGGCAGGCAGTAGACGAAAGCCGGCGCCGGCGACAACAGCGCATGCAGCGGGATTTCGCCCTGCATCGCCCAGTAGCCGGCCACGTAGGCCTTTCGCTGCAATTCCGGCAGCGTGCGCAAGCGTGCTGCGAGTGCATCGGCGGCCGCGATCCGTTCGGCTGCGGACAGCGCCATGCGGCGCTGGCGCATCTGCTGGCGCAACGCGGTGCGGGAATCGGGTGTGGAGTCCATCAGATCATCCTGCGCAGGCCGAGGCGATGCTGCCAGCGCGGCAGGCGCGTGGAGGGAAAAGGGAATGCAGCCTCCACCGCGTCGATGCGTACGAAACGACCTTGATCCCGAGGATCAGGTGGGGTCGCTTGCGTGGCGTCGGGCTTACCGCACGTGGCGGGCATGCACACCGGCCTTGTTTGCGTCCCCGGAGTCGTTCAATAGGGCCAAGGCAAATGTAAGCGTACGCTGTCGGGCACGGCAGAGGTTGCAGGCCAATCTTAGCGCAAGGGCAGCAGCCGGGCACGATGACCACGCGCTGCAATTCATGGCGGCTTCGGTGCCGATGCGCGATGATGGTCAATGGTGCGGCGGTCGCGTGATACTGCCGGCACGCTGCCCATGCAGCGCCCTGCGCGCGGGCATGCGATCGATCTTTCACGGCGGCCTCGCCGCTGTTTCCCGGAGTTGTTTTCCCATGTCGTCCGAACCTGCCTCCCTCCAGCATCTGGCCGCACCCGATGGCAGTTGCTACGGCTGCGGGCCGCAGCATCCTTCCGGGTTGCGCATCGCCAGCCACTGGCACGAGGACGGCATCCACGTGGTGGCACGCCACACTCCGCGCGAGGAGTTCATCGGCTGGCCGGGGCTGGTCTACGGCGGCCTGCTGGCGATGCTGGTGGATTGCCATTCGAACTGGACCGCGATGGCGGCGCATTACCGAGCACAGGGCCGCGAACCGGGAAGCGAGCCGGCGATCCATTGCGTGACCGCGCATCTGGGGCTGGATTACCTGCGGCCCACGCCAATGGGGCAGGAGCTGCTGCTGGAGGCACGGGTCGAAGGCGAGGTCGGGCGCAAGACCCGGGTGCTGTGCGAAATCCACGCCGGCGATGTGCTGACGGTGCGCGCCGATTCGCTATTCGTGATGGTGGATATCGCGCGCCTGGGCGAGCAGGCGCAGCGCGCGACAGGCGGCTGAAATCACGTCATCCGGGCCAGCCGGGTGTTGCCGGCGGGAAGATTCTTTTCATCCCGAACTGCGGCACAGCTGCCGCGCCCGGACATGTACTCAGCGCTGCCGGGCCTCGTTCAACAGCCGGTCCAGCTTGCGCGACATTTCGCCCAGCACCAGCGCCAGGCCCTGATGTTCGGCCTGCTCGCCGCGCCGCAGCTGTTGCAGCTCGTGCGCCAGGTTCAGCGCCGCCAGCACCGCGATCCGGTCGATCCCGGCCATGCGGTTGCCGGCACGGATTTCGCGCATCTGCCGATCCAGCATCTGCGCGGCCTGGATCAGGCCGTCGCGTTCTTCCGGCTCACAGGCAACCAGGTATTCCCGATCCACGATACGGACACTGACCGGCTCGCTCATGCGTTCTGCTCCAGCGATTTGAGCCGCAGGATCATCGCCTCCACCCGCGAGCGTGCCTGCTCGTTCTTGGACAGCAGCGCGGCGCGCTCACCGACCAGTTGTTCCTGGCTGGCGCGCAGGCTGCGGTTCTCGTCCAGCAGGCGGGCCAGCGCCACGCCCAGCTGATCGAGCTGTTCGGAAAGGTCTTCCAGCTGTTGGCGGAGGTCAGGACTGGACATTACGGCAAGATAGGTGGCGCCCGGGAAGCGGTCAAGCGACCGGTTGTCCGCGCCGCTGCGCGGATTGAAACTGCAGGAACTCCAGACACTGGTCCGGCCGCATAGGACGCGCCAGCAGATAGCCCTGGATTTCGTCGCAGCCGTGTTCGTGCAGGTAGCGCAGTTGCTCGGCGGTTTCCACGCCTTCGGCCACCACGGTCAGGCCGAGCGAGTGCGCCATCGAGATGATCGTGGCGGTGATCGCCTCATCATCCGGGTCGCGGGTCAGGTCGCCGACAAATTCCTTGTCGATCTTGAGCGTGTCGATCGGCAGGCGCTTGAGGTAGATCAGCGAGGAATAGCCGGTGCCGAAATCGTCGATCGCGATCGAAACGCCGACGCGCTTGAGGTCGCGCAGGATAGTGATGGTCTGCTCGGCATTGGCCATCACCATGCTCTCGGTCAGCTCCAGCTCCAGGCGTGGGGCCGGCAAACCGGTTTCAGCCAGCACCCGCGCCACCGTGCCGGGCAGGTTGCCGCGCAGCAGTTGCAGCACCGAGACATTGACCGCAACCCCGACATCCATCACGCCTTCCTCGCGCCAGCGGCACAGCGTGCGGCAGGCTTCGCCCAGCACCCATTCGCCGATCGGCAGGATCAGGCCGGTTTCCTCGGCCAGCGGGATGAAGGCGCTGGGCGGCACGCTGCCCAGTTCTTCGCTGTCCCAGCGCAGCAACGCTTCGACCCCGCCGATATGACCATCGAACAACGACTGGCGCGGCTGGAACTCAAGACGGAATTCGTTGCGGTCCAGCGCCCGCCGCAGCGCTGCGGTCAGCGTGGCGCGGCGCCGCACTTCGGCATCCATGGATTCGTCGTAGAACTGGTAGGTGTTGCGGCCGCGCTCCTTGGCGCGGTACATCGCGGCATCGGCGAACTTCAGCAGATCGGTCGGCACCTGCGCATGTTCGGGATACAGCGAAATGCCGATCGAGGGCGAGATCACGACATCGCCGTGCCCATCAGACAGGATGGCCTCGCCGAACGCGGCGATCACCGCTTCGGCCATGGCGCCGACGGCGGCCAGTTCGTCGACCTCTTCCATCACGATGGTGAACTCGTCGCCGCCCAGCCGTGCCACGGTGTCCGAAGTGCCGACCACGCCCAGCAGGCGCTGTGCCGAGGCTTTCAGGATGCGGTCGCCAGCAGCGTGTCCGAGCGAATCGTTGACCACCTTGAAGTGGTCCAGATCCAGAAACAGCACCGCGACCCGGGTTTCATGCCGGCGCGCGCGCACCACGGCGCGGGCCAGGCGCTCGGACAGCAGGCTGCGATTCGGCAGGCCGGTGAGGGTGTCGTAGTTGGCCAGATAGCGCAGTTCCTGCTCGGCGCGCTTCTTGTCGGTGATGTCGTTGACCACCGCGACGTAGTGGCTGCGCACGCCGAATTCGTCGCGCACTTCGACCTGTTCAACCCAGCCCAGAAACTCCTCGCCATCGGCGCGGCGCAGCCACATCTCGCCCTTGAAGTGGCCGCTGGCGGTCAGCGTTTCGCGCGTGCGGCGATAGAACTCGGGCGGATGCTGGCTGCTTTCCAGCACGCTCTCGGCCATGCCGATGACATCCTGCTCGCGGTAACCGGTGATGCGCGAGAACGCCGGATTGACCGAGACGAAACGGAAGCTGAGGTCCACCACCGCCACCGCCTCGTTCATGCTGCGCAGCACCTCGGAGGCGATGCGACGCTCGCGCTCTGCGCGGCGGTTGGCGGTGATGTCGCGCGCGGTGCCGGCCACGCGCAGCGGATTGAAGTCGGCATCGCGCTCGACCACCTTGCCGCGCGCCCGCACCCAGACCCATTCGTTGTTGGAATTGCGCACGCGGTGCTCGGATTCGAAGGACTCGCTGAGTCCGGCCAGATGTTCCTGCATGCGCTGATGCACCTGCGGCAGGTCGTCCGGATGGATCGCGTGTTCGCGCCACTCGTCCGTGGTGAGCATCTGTTCGGCCGGCCCCTGAAGCAGATGTTCAGCGCCGATCCGGTGGATCACGTCGTTGCGCACATCCCAGTCCCAGAAAGAATCCCCGGCGCCCCACAGCGACAGCTTCAAACGGTCCTCGCGCTCGCGGATCTGCGCCAGCAGGTTGGCACGATGCGCGCGTCGCGCTGCGCGTGCCTGCCACAGCGCCCAGAGCAGGCCGATCGCCAGCACCGCATAGCCGGCCATGGCCCAGGCCGAACGCCACCACGGCGCCAGGATGTGGACCGGCACGCGCAGCTCGTGGCTGCTCCAGACCCCGGCATGATTGGTGGCGCGTACCCGGAACAGATAACGCCCCGGCGCCAGGTTGGTGTAGATCGCCGATGCCCGTGGCGACGGCGGGCTGAATTCCGGATCGAACCCTTCGAGACGATAGGAGAACAGGTTGTTCTCCGGCGAGGTGTAGTCCAGCGCGGCGAACCCCAGGCTCAGCACCCGCAGCCGTTGCGGCATCTGGATCTCCTCGGTCTGGGTCATGCGCCCGGTCGGTGAGCGCCGGCCGCTGCCGATCCAGGTCAGCGCCACCGGCGCATCGAAGCGGCTGGGCTGCACCGCCGCCGGGTCAATCAGGTTGAGCCCGCGGATGCCGCCGAATGCCAGCTGCCCATCGCGCAGCATCGCCACTGCGTTGCCGTTGAATTCCAGATCCTGCAACCCGGCACTGAGGCCGTAACGCACCATGCTGCCGTCACCCCGGTTGATCCGCACGATGCCGTCGTTGCCGCTGACCCAGAGACGCCCGTCGGCGTCCTCGGCGATCGCGTAGACCACCGGATCAATGTCCTCGCCGGGGAAGCCGAATCGGCGGAAGGTGATGTCGCCGGTGCTCGATTCCAGCACCTGGTCCAGGCCGTGATGTCCGCCGACCCAGATCGCGCCATCGCGGGTTTCGTGGATCGTGCGCACCAGGTTGCCGGCCAGCGAATCGTTGCGGTCCGGATCATGCATGAAGTTGCGGAAGCGCCCGCTGGCCGGATCATAGAGACTGACTCCGTTCAGCCCACCGACCCAGACGCGGCCGCGCGAATCCTCCAGGATCGCGGTGACATTGGCCAGATGGTGCGCACCTTCGACTCCGGGCCGTGGCGACAGCACGCTGTCCTCACCGGTGACCGGATCCAGCCGCAGCAGGCCGGCGTCGCCGTAGGCCATCCACAGGCTGCCATCACGTACGCGCTCCAGCGTACGTATGTAGACCGGGGCAAGGCTGCCATTGAGCGGAACCGCCTCGGCCCGTCGCGTGCCGGTATCGAAGCGGTACAATCCCACGCTGGTCGCCAGCCACAATACATTGCCGTTACCGGCGCGGATCGCGTTGATCACGGGCGTAGGCTGCGGCCCGGCCCGGCCGGGCACCGGCTCGAATGCGGCGTCGAAGGCTTCGAAATGATCGTACAGTGGCTCGTAGCGACGCAGCCCGCCCAACGTGCCGAGCCAGTATTCGCCACTGTCGCCTTCCAGGATGGCGCGGATGAAATTGCCGGTCATCGGATCACGCGCCGGATCCATGTCGAATACTGCACGGAACGGCGTGCCATCGGCCGGCGTGGTCGCCACACCCCGCGCATAACCGCCGAGCCAGAGCAAGTTGGAGCGGTCGATCATCATCTGCGCGATGCTGCTTTCGGCCAGCATCCCGTCAACCCATGGGCTGGTGGGAATCGCACTGGCATTGCCGGCCAGCGGCGAATAGCGCCAGACATTGCCGCGCCGTACCGACAGCCAGATCGCACCATCAGCGGCCAGCGCCAGCGCGATCACATCGCAGCAGCTCGCGTCTGTAGACGGTGCCTGTTGCGGCCATAGCGGCTCCAGCGCCGGCTTGCCGCGACGTTTGCGATGCAGGCCGTCAGGGGTGCCGAGCCACAGGTCGCCAGCCTCGTCCACCAGCAGCGCAGATGCACCCAGCACCGAATGCCGGTCGGCCTGGCCGCTGCCGGTGTGGATCCGATAGATGCCGTGGCTGGCCGCGATCCACAGCATGCCGTCCTGATCCACCGTCAACGCCCGCACCCCGCGCGCGATGCGGCCGGCCTCCGGCGAGGAGCGACCCAGATCGAAGACCAGCATTTCCTGATAGCTGCCGGTGGCAGCGTCGAAACGGCCGACGCCATGCGGCCAGGCCACCCACAGGCCGACGCCGGGCTGGAAAAACAGCGCCTCCACGCGCCGTTTCGGCATGGAATGCGCGCCGGACGGCGGGCTTGCCGGGCGCAGGTGGCGTCGTGCCGGATCCAGCAGGTAAAGGCCATCCTGCAGCGTGCCGATATAGATCGTACCGTCATCGCCCTCGGCCAGCGCCTGCACGAAACTGGGCAGGGTGCCGTCACCTTCGACCAGATCTTCCAGCATCTGGAAGCTGTAACCGTCGAAGCGGTGCAGATCACCCTGGGTCGCGATCCAGACGAATCCGCTGCGGTCCTGCAGGAAGGCGGTGACGCTGCTCTGCGACAGGCCTTGGCGCGCATCCAGCATGCGGAAGTGGTAATCGCGCACCACCGCGCCGGCCACCAGCGGCAGGCACAGCAGCAACCCCAGCCCCAGCCGCATCAGGCGGGACACGCATGCATATCTGGCAAGCATCCCCTTGAACATGCCTGATAGTCGCACGGGCAGGAAGTCAGGAATCAGTGTAGGTCGCGCGTGGCCGCAGCGGCAACCACCAACGCGTCGGCACCGGCCGCAGCGCGGGATGCTTTCGCTGCCATCACACGGGCAAAAAGAAACCCGCCGGCAGGCGGGTTTCGATGCTACTTCAAGGGGCGGCCGGGCCGCACCGGAAGATCACTTGATCTTGCCTTCCTTGTAGATGACGTGCTTGCGGATGACCGGATCGTACTTCTTGATCTCGATCTTGCTCGGCGTGTTCTTCTTGTTCTTGTCGGTGGTGTAGAAATGACCGGTACCAGCCGAAGAAGTCAGGCGAATCTTGTCGCGCTTGGATGCCATGATCGTCTACTCCTCAGACCTTTTCGCCGCGGGCGCGCAGTTCGGCCAGCACGGCGTCGATGCCGTTCTTGTCGATGGTGCGCAGGGCATGATTGGACACGCGCAGCTTGATCCAGCGGTTTTCGCTCGCCACCCAGAAGCGGCGTTCGTGCAGGTTCGGAAGCCAGCGACGACGGGACTTGTTGTTGGCGTGCGAGACGTTGTTGCCGGTCTGCACACCCTTCTTGCTCACTTGACACACACGTGCCATGGCGCACCTCGAAGGTAATGATGTTGTCTCCCTTGGCCAGGGAAACGGCGGCCCCACCGCACGCGGGCGGTACGCGATCTGGGAATCGGAAGCAGGCTTCTCGAAGGCTGACGGCATCGCGCTGCCGTTCGCACCCGGCATGCGCCGGACGAAGCGAGCCGCGTATTTTGCCAGCCCGCCCGCCAGCCTGCAAGCACCGGAGCACGGAGCCCCGTGCCGTGCCTCAGCGGCGGAACATCGCCGCGTTCAGGCAGGAGAAGATGCTGACGATGAACCAGCCGAACGGCAGCAGGCTCAACGTGATGATCCAGGTGATGACAAACCCGATGCAGGCCAGCAGGAACCAGCCCAGCGCCGCCATCAGGCGTCCCTGGACCAGTTGTCCCAGGCCGGGAATGAACAGGCTGCAGATGGCGGCAATGACATTGCCCGTACTGCCTTGTCCGGTTGTGCTCATGAAGCGGTGCTCCTGAAAAGTTCGAAGGTGGCGCTGCCGCGCCATGGGACACGACGCGTTGGCGAAAGGGCCGTGACCGGAGAAGGGTTTCCACTTTTGTACCGGTTCAGCCTGTCGGTCCGGCTACGCCGCGCTGGACACGGCCTGTTCCGGAGCAGGGCTTCAAACCGGGCGACCCGCTCTAACATATTGGCCCGCGTGCCGGAAAATACCACCCCGACGGCCGCGTTCCGGAGGTTTCAATGTCCCAGCCGCGCTCCCGCCGCCCTGCTCCCGCACCACGCCATGCCGCCGCACCGGTCGCCGCCGTTCCCGCTCCGCGCTGGCAGGCCTACTGGCGCCTGCTGCGTGGTGACCGGCCGATCGGTACGCTGCTGCTGCTGTGGCCGACCTGGTGGGCGCTGTGGCTGGCCGCCGATGGTTTTCCGCCCTGGCATCTGCTGCTGATCTTCACCGCCGGGGTGTGGCTGACGCGCTCGGCCGGCTGCGTCATCAACGACTATGCCGACCGCTGGCTCGATCCACACGTGGAACGCACCCGTGCCCGCCCGCTCGCAACCGGCGAACTGAACGGACGGCAGGCGCTGGCGACGTTCGTGGTGCTGATGCTGGTGGCGTTCGGGCTGGTGCTGCTGACTAACCGGCTGACGATCCAGCTGAGCATCGTCGGCGCCTTCCTCGCGGCCACGTATCCGTATCTGAAGCGCCATACCTATCTGCCGCAGGTGTACCTGGGGCTGGCGTTCGGCTGGGGTATTCCGATGGCATTTGCCGCGGTGCAGAACACCGTGCCGCCACTGGCCTGGCTGCTGTTCTGCGGCAATGTGCTGTGGACCACGGCCTACGACACCTGGTACGCGATGGTCGACCGCGACGACGATATCCGCATCGGCTCCAAGTCCACGGCGGTGTTGTTCGGCGATGCCGATCTGATCGCGCAGGCTGTGCTGTATGCCGGCTTCTTCGTCACGATGCTGCTGGTCGGGCAGCGTGCGGAACTGGGCGTGGCCTATCTGGCCGGGCTCGGTGTGGCGCTGGGACTGGTGCTGTGGGAGTTCTGGATCGCCCGCAAGCGTGAGCGCGGGCCGTGCTTCCGCGCCTTCCTGCACAACAACTGGGTCGGCGCGGCGGTGTTTGCCGGCCTCGTCGTGGCCTTGTGGATGAAACCCGCCGGCTGACGCCGCTTCAGGCGGCGCCGGCCGCCGGCAGGTTGCGTTGGCGCTTCAGGTACACCAGCAGCAGCGAGATCGCCGCCGGGGTCACGCCGGCGATGCGCATCGCCTGGCCGATGTTCTCCGGCCGGATCTTCTCCAGCTTGATCCGCACCTCGCTGGACAAGCCGGACACCTTCGAGAAGTCGAAGTCCACCGGGATCGGCGTGGCCTCGCTGCGCTGCTGGCGCGCGATCTCCTCGGCCTGGCGCTCCAGATAACCGGCGTACTTGGCCTGGACTTCGACCTGTTCGGCCACGCGCGGATCGGCCACGGCCGGGCCCAGCATCTCCACACGGGTCAGTGTGCGGTAATCCAGTTCCGGGCGGCGCAACAGATCGTGGGCCGAGGTTTCACGCGACACCGCCACCCCCAGCGTGGTCTCAACCGCCTGCGCCAGCGCGTTGCCGGGCGAGGCCCAGAGCGATTTCAGGCGCGCGGTTTCGCGTTCGACCGCTTCGCGCTTTTCACAGAAGGCGGCCCAGCGCGTGTCATCGACCAGAGCCAGCTCGCGGCCGCGTTCGGTCAGGCGCAGGTCGGCATTGTCTTCGCGCAGTTGCAGCCGGTATTCGGCGCGCGAGGTGAACATGCGGTACGGCTCCAGCGTGCCGTTGGTGATCAGGTCGTCGATCAGCACGCCGATGTAGGCCTCGTCGCGCCGCGGCGTCCACGGCTCCAGCCCGCGTGTGGTGCGTGCCGCATTGAGGCCGGCGATCAGCCCCTGCGCGGCGGCTTCCTCGTAGCCGGTGGTGCCGTTGATCTGGCCGGCGAAGTAGAGCCCGTCGATGGCGCGGGTTTCCAGCGAGGCCTTCAACCCGCGCGGATCGAAGTAGTCGTATTCGATGGCATAGCCCGGGCGCGTGATGACCGCGTTCTCGAAGCCTCGGATGCTGCGCACCAGCGCGAACTGGACATCGAACGGCAGCGAGGTGGAGATGCCGTTGGGATAGATCTCGTGCGTATCCAGCCCTTCGGGTTCGACAAAGATCTGGTGCGAGGTCTTGTCCGCGAAGCGCACCACCTTGTCCTCGATCGACGGGCAGTAGCGCGGCCCGACGCTCTCGATCGCACCGCTGTACAGCGGCGAGCGGTCCAGTCCGCCACGGATGATGTCGTGGGTGCGTTCGCCGGTCTGCGTGATCCAGCAGCTGACCTGGGGCGGCTGGTCCTGATGCGATCCCAGATAGGAGAACACCGGACGCGGTTCGTCGCCGGGCTGGGCCAGCAATTGCGAGTAATCGATGCTGCGCCCATCGATGCGCGGCGGCGTGCCGGTCTTGAGTCGGTCCACGCCCAGCGGCAATTCGCGCAGGCGTGCGGCCAGCGAGGTCGCCGGCGCCTCTCCAGCACGGCCGCCGGCATAGTTGCTCTGGCCGATATGGATCTTGCCCGACAGGAACGTGCCGGCGGTCAGCACCACGGTACGTGCGCAGAAACGCAGGCCCATCTGGGTGACCACGCCAGTCACCTTCTGACCTTCCAGCGTCAGATCGTTGACCGCCTGCTGGAACAGCGTCAGGTTCGGCTGGTTTTCCACCGCATGCCGGATCGCGGCGCGGTACAGCGCGCGATCGGCCTGGCAACGGGTGGCCCGCACCGCCGGACCCTTCGAGGCGTTGAGCGTGCGCCACTGGATGCCGGCGCGGTCGGCGGCCTTGGCCATGATGCCGCCCAAGGCGTCGATTTCCTTGACCAGATGGCCTTTTCCGACGCCGCCGATGGCCGGGTTGCAGCTCATCTGGCCGATGGTTTCAATGCTGTGGGAAAGCAGCAGCGTGCGGGCACCAGCACGCGCCGCGGCCAGCGCGGCTTCGGTACCGGCGTGGCCGCCGCCGACCACGATCACATCAAACGACTCTGGATAATCCATGACAGAACCTGACGCCAAGTGTCGGAATTGTATCTAAAGTGCAGTTGGAACGATTCCTGCAACACCCATGCCGCACCCGTGCCGGCAAGGCACGCGGAACGATCACCGGAACGCTGCAGGCCACGTGCCGCGCGGGGAGGATCGAACCGCAGGTCCGACCGAATTGAACAGGGATCGGTCAGCGCGTCACGGGGACGCCGCCGGAATCAAGGCTCTTGATCTCCGGCACATATCCACGGTGTTTCCATCCCCGGAAACGCCGAACCCCCGCCCCGGCGCGCGGATTGCGCTGCGACGGTGGCGGGGGTTCTGGAGAAGGTCGGCGCCCGACGGTCTTAATGGAACAGGGGGAATCCAGGACAGACCATTGCCGGGCGCCGAACAGGCTGGAATCTCGGCAGGTGACTCGCCCAATGCGTCGCAAACGGACGCAACGTGTCACTTGCGGCGCATGATGCCGCCGCTGGCAGCCGCATGCAATACGTTGAGTGGATGCAAGTTTCAAATATTGTGACACCATTCACACAGGAGCCCGTTATGAACCTGCCGCAGCCGACCGAACAGGTGGAACGCCACCATGATCTGCTGATCGCCCTGTTCACGCTGGATCAGGAACTGGAGCGGGCGCGCAACGGCCACCGTGCAGGCGGGCTGGCCGACATAGAACAATCACGCCAGCAGATCACGCGGGAACTGGAAGCACTGGCGCTGGGCACCCATACCAGGTTTCGCTGAAAGCCTGTCCGGCCCGTAGACTGCGCAACCTGCGGCCGCACGCCAACCCGCACCATCGACTTCACGCGGATACGCAAACGGGGCCATCGGCCCCGTTTCCATTTGTGCTGACGCCACGCTTGACGGGGCATCGACCCTCACCGCTCCCGGTTCGAACCGGTGCGGCGCACACCCCCGGAATCACCACTGCGCGAGCTTGAGCCGCTGTCACGCGACTGCACCGGCGCACTGCGCGGTGCCGGTGCACTTGCCGGCTGTGCTGCGCGGGCCGGTACCGACGGTGGTACCGCCGAGCGGGGCGGCGCGGCCTGTACCGGTGCCGACCGCACCGGCGCGCGATTCACCGGCATCGGGCTGCTGCGCACTGCCGGCGCGGACGTACCCGTGGAATAACCGCGCGAACCCTGTACCGGCGTGGCGCTACGCACCGGTGCGACCTGGCGTGGCGCCGGTTGTGGAGTGGAAACCCCACGGACCGGTGCGGCAGCCGGCGCACGCGTGGCTGGCTGTGCACTGCGGACGCCCTGGATCGGAATGCCACGATCCACCGTCGCCGGACGCGTCGTGCGCACCGGTGCGGTGAACCCGCTGCGATCGGTCACCGGCTTCTGTTCCTGTGTGCCACGCACCGGAGTAGTCCGATTGAGCGGCATGCCACGCTGCTGGTTGATGCGCTGCACTTCGGTACGGCTCGGGCCGGAAACGCCGGTGGAACCACTGGCGGCACCACGCGGCATCATGCCGCCGGTCGACGGCGCCCTGGCCGGATTACCGAAAACACCGGTCTGCGGAGTGGCGCGTGGCGTCCCGGCACCGACGCGACGCACGGCTTGGGAACTGCCCTGGCGTGGCATCGCGCCCGCATTGCCATAGTCGGCCGCACGGCTGCCGCGATACGCCGGCGCCACCGCACTGCCGCTACGGGTATTACCCCGCACCCCGGAGCGGTACTGGCCCTGGGCATAGGGCTGCACCCGTGCCGGACGGCGCAGATCGGCCAGACGCTGGGCCTCGACCCGCGCATCGCCGTATCGCGGCTTCGGATAGTGGTTGCGGTAGCTGGGATAGCGGTCGTACCACGGACGCCAGTCGTAGTAGTTGTCGACCCACGAATAGCGGTACGGCGAGTAGGACATCCAGCCATGGCGATTCCAGCTGTTGCCGTAGCTCAGGCTGACGCTGAAATAGTTGCGCGGGAACCAGGTCACGCCATAGTGGTAGCCCGGATAGACGAACGGGTCGTAGTACCAGCGGTTGATCGGCCAGAACAGCGAGTAGTACAGCGGGTAGTCGAAATAGCTGATCCCGTAGCTGACGCCGTAACCGGCATAGCTGCCGTAGTTGGCACTGCCGTAGTAATAGTCGCCGCTGCCGGCATAACCCGGATCGTAATAAGTACCACCGCCGACATGGCTGCCGCCCGGAACGCCCTGGTAGGGCTCGCGGTAGACGACCTCGCGGGTGGTGACGCAGCCGGTCAGTACGGCGGCCGCAACAAGGATGGTGATCCAGCGCATCATGGCGTGTCTCCCCTGTGAAGATGAGTCCCGAGTCTCGGGCGCCGGGTGTAAATCCGTGCTGAATCCGGGCTGTTCGGAGCGTTTTGCGCACCAAAACGCACATTTCCGTTCAGTTTCACGGCTGCAACAGCCTTGCCAGCACCTCGTGGCTGTCGCGTGAACGAAGCTGCGGGTGCAGCGCCTGCAACCCGCGCGACAGCTGCGCACGCCGGCCCGGGTCGAAGCGCCGCCAGTGCTCGAACACCGACAGCAGGCGCGCAGCCACCTGCGGATTGATCGCATCCAGCACCGGAATCTGCTTCAGCAGCAATGCATAGCCGGCGCCATCGGCACGATGGAAGGCCGGCACGTTGTTGCGTGCGAACGCACCCAGCACCGCACGCACCCGGTTGGGATTGGTCGGCTGCCAATGCGGCCCGGCCAACAGCGCGGCAACGGTGTCCAGCGCACCGGCGCGTGGTGTGGACGCCAGCAGTGCGAGCCATTTGTCGGTGGTCAACGCATCGCCGCTGTGACGTTGCGCGAACATCCGCAACGCGGTGGGCGCCGGCGTAAGCCCACGATGCAACAGCACACCGAGCGCGGCGATCCTGTCGGTCAGCGTGTTGGCGCCGGTGAAATGGGCATAGGCGCGTGCGCCATCGATTTCGGCCGGCAGCCGCGACAGGCGTTGCAGGCACAGGTTGCGTAGGCTGCGGGCTGCGGCGCTGGCGGCATCCAGCCCTTCCAGTGCCTGCGCCGACAGCGCCCAGTAACGCGCATCCAGCGTACGCGCCTGGTTGCGGGCCAGGCGTTCGAGCAAGGCTTCGCGCGCCTGCCAGATCGCGTCGATGTCCAGTTGCGCCAGATCCGATGACAGATCCCAGACATCCGGTATCGCCAGGCATTCGGCGACAAAGGCGGGATTGGCCTGCGGGTCGTCGAGTAGCGCCGCCTGCGCCTGCAACAGCGCATCCAGCGCGTCCGATGCCGGTTCCAGCAGCGCCATCCGCGCCAAGCGCTGCATCGCCTCCCAGCGGGTCAGCGGATCCGGCTCTACCTGCGCCAGCCGAGCCAGTTCGTCCGGGCGGTAGGCCATGTCCAGCCGCACCGGTGCAGACAATCCCTGCAGAAAGGCCGGCAGCGGTTTTTCGGCAAGCCCGTGCAGCCGCAGGACATGTTCGGAATCGCGCAGTTCGATCAGGCCTGGGCGGGTGGCCGCATCGGTTTCGGGCACGCGCACGATGCGCTGCCCGGCGGCGTCGTAGAACGCCAGGGCAAGCGGGATGTGCAGCGGCTTTTGCGGATCGGCGCCGTGCTGACGCAGGGTCAGGGTGTAACTGCAGCTGGCCGGATCGAAGTCCTCGTGCACCTCGATACGCGGCGTGCCTGGTTGTTCCCACCAGCGTAGAAACTGCGACAGATCGCGCCCGGATGCCTGCGCCATCGCGGCAACCAGATCCTCGACCGTGGCCGCACCGCCGTCATGCGCTGCGAAATAGGCATCCAGGCCCCGACGGAACGCGCCCTCGCCCAGCAGCGTGTGCAGCATGCGGACCAGTTCGGCGCCCTTTTCGTACACCGTGGCGGTGTAGAAGTTGTTGATCTCGCGGTAGCTGGCTGGGCGCACCGGGTGCGAGAGCGGGCCGGCGTCTTCGACGAACTGGCGGCTTTTCAGCACCCGCACGTCCTCGATGCGCTTCAAGCCGCGCGAATGCAGGTCGGCGGTGAATTCCTGGTCGCGGAACACCGTCAGCCCTTCCTTCAGCGAGAGCTGGAACCAGTCGCGCAACGTCACGCGGTCGCCGGACCAGTTGTGGAAGTATTCGTGCCCGATCACCGATTCGATTGCGAGGAAATCCTCGTCGGTGGCGGTATCGATGTCGGCCAGGATGTAACGCGCGTTGAAGATGTTGAGGCCCTTGTTCTCCATCGCGCCCATGGTGAAATCCTGCGCGGCGACGATGTTGAACACAGAAAGATCATAGGCGCGGCCGAAGCGGCGCTCGTCCCATTCCATCGCACGCAGCGTGGCACCGAGCGCGTATTCGCAGCGCGCCACGTCGGCGGCCTCGGCCCAGACGTTCACCTCCACGCGCCTGCCTTCCATCGTAGTGAACGGCGCGCTGACGCGCTGCAGATCGCCGGCCACCAGCGCGAACAGGTAGCTGGGCTTGGGATGCGGATCGTGCCAGCGCGCGAAATGGCGGCCATCGGACATGCCGCCCTGCTCCACTGGATCGCCATTGGAAAGCAGCACCGGATAGCGCGCGCGATCGGCACGCAGCACGACATCGAACACCGCCGATACATCAGGCCGGTCCGGAAAGAAGGTGATGCGGCGGAAGCCCTCGGCCTCGCACTGGGTGAACAGCGCGCCACGGCTGACATACAGGCCTTCGAGCCGGGTATTGGCCTGCGGCACGATGCGCACCACGGTGTGCAGTTCGCAGGCGCCGGAAAGCCTTTCGATATGCAGGCCGGTGGCATCGTGACGATACTCGCCGGGTGCAAGCGGACGCCCATCAATGGCGATTTCCAGCAGTTCCAGCTCTTCGCCATCCAGCCGCAGCGGCTGCACCGGCCGGTCCGGGTCCGGCTCCAGTGCCAGCGTGGCGGTGACCGTGGTCGCGGCCGGATCCAGATCGAACTCCAGCCTTGCATGGCGCACGCGCCACGGTGGTGGCTGGTAGTCGGCCAGGCGGATTTCCGGATCGGTCTCGGCAACGGTGGTCATGGGCATCCTTGTCACGTATCCCGGCCGCAGCCGGACTCCATCAAACGCGGCCGCAGCGGGCCGCAACACCATCCACGATAGTACCGAAAGGGATGAAACCGGACATGCGCGCGGATGAGCAGCGCTGCCAGCAGGCGGCGGCTATGCTGGACGCCGGACCACCGACCATCACCCGATGAACACGCCTCTGCCCGACCCACCCACGCTGGCCTGCATCCGCAACGCCGCCGCCCGCATCGCGCCGTTTGCGCATGTCACGCCGGTGCTGGGCTCGGCCTCACTGGACCGCCTCGCCGGTGCCACGCTGTTCTTCAAGGCCGAGCATCTGCAGCGCGTGGGCGCGTTCAAGTTCCGTGGCGCCTGCAATGCGGTGTTCTCGCTGGACGCGGCCCGCGCAGCCCGCGGCGTGGTGACCCAATCCTCCGGCAACCACGGCGCTGCAATCGCGCTGGCCTGCAAGCTGCGTGGCATTGGTGCCACGGTGGTGGTACCGCGCAACGCGCCGCAGGTGAAGCTCGCCGCGATCCGTGATTTCGGTGCACGGATCGTGCCCTGCGACGCCTCGCAGCACGACCGTGACCGCGTCACCGCGCAGGTGCTGGCCGAAACCCGTGGCGAACTGATCCACCCGTTCGACGATCCACGCGTCATCGCAGGCCAGGGCACCGCCGCGCTCGAGCTGCTGCACCAGGCCGCCGCGCTGGATGTGATCGTGGTGCCGGTATCCGGCGGCGGCCTGCTGTCGGGCACGCTGCTCGCGGTCAAGGCGCTGAACCCGGCGATCGAGGTGTTCGGCGCCGAGCCGGAAGGCGCGGCTGACGCCTGGCAATCGCTGCGCCAGCGGCGGCGCATCACCGACATGAGTCCGGACACGATCTGCGATGGCCTGCGCGCGCAGCTGTCCGAACGCACCTTTTCAATCCTGTCGGACCGTTGCGACGGCATCCTGCTGGCCAGTGACGACGAAGTACGGACCGCGATGCGGCTGCTGTTCGAGCGCATGAAGCAGGTGGTCGAGCCCTCCGGTGCACTGGCGCTGGCGGTGGTGCTGCGTGAACGCGAACGCTTCGCCGGACGCCGCGTGGGCATCGTGCTGTCGGGCGGGAATCTGGATCATTCTGCGGTGTCTGCGGCACCCGGCCACGGCTGAAGACCAGCACCGGACAAACTGGCTGCTACGCGCTGTCTCCGGCTCAGGGCAGCGGATCGGCCTCGTGCGGCAGCAGCGGCACACCCATGCTGGAGCGCGATTCCAGTTCGGCGCTGCCGGCAATTTCCTCGCGCAGGCTGCGGCCGGGCAGCAGCGATACCGGTTCGCCCCGCTGGATCGCCAGCGCGCGGGCATAGGCGGTGCGGGCGCGTGCATCGTCGTGCTGGGCGGCATGCACATGGCCCAGTTCTTCCCATGCCTCGGCGCCGGCCCCGTGCGCCAGCGCCTGTTGCAGATAGGCCTCGGCCTTGCCCCAGATCTGCTCGTGCCGGCACAGCTGGCCCAGGGTCACCAGCAAAGCCGGATCCTGCGGGTGGTCGACCAGCCAGGCTTCAGCCATTTTCAACGGTGAATGGCGGCCGCTGCGCGGCAGCGCGCCGTAGATTGCGACCAGCTCCGGCGACCAGTGCCGGCGCAGGGTTTTCTCCACTGCGGCAATGCCGGCCTCGGCCTGACCCAGCGCCACCGCACGACGGGCGTAGGCGGCCACCACTTGTGGATCGGACTTCTGCCCGCGCGACAGGCTCGACCAGAGCCGCGAAAGCTCCGCCTCGTCGCCGGCCTGCTGCAACGCGGCGGACAGGATGCGTGCCTCCTGCCGTTGCAGCGCCGGGCCTTCGGCCACATGGCTGGCATGCAGCGCCGGCAGCAACAGCACGGCTTCGCGTGCGCGGCCGGTGTCCACCAGCGCGCCCAGATGGATTTCCAGTGCGCGCGGTGGTAAAGCCGCCACCGGCAGCGGATCGAACAGCGCGGTGATCGCGGCCGCGTCGCCCTGCTGCTTGTGCTGGCGCGCGATCAGCAAGGCGGCATCGACCGGATCGCCATGTTCGGCGGCACTGGCCAGCAGTTCACCGGCGGCCGCCGCATCGCCACGGGCCTGTGCGGCGCGCGCGGCGCCCAGCAGGGCAGGCAGGCGATGACCGGGATCGCGCGAGGCGCGCACAAGCAGGGATTCAGCCCGACGCCAGCGGCCCTCATGCAGCGCCACCAGCCCACCGGCCAGGCATTCTCGCGCAACCCGGGTACGACGATGGCGCCAGAAACGGAACGGAAACCGCAGCAAGCCCAGCAGCAGCCACAGCGCCACAGCGCCGATGAACAGCGCCAGCAGCGCGACCACCAGCGTGGTTTCGATGCTGTAGCCACGCAAAGCGATCTGCACATAGCCCGGATCGGCCACCACCACGCGCCACAGCCAGGCGCCCAGCAGGGCCAGCGCCAGCAGCAGGATCAGCCCGAACAGGCGTCTCACGGGGTGGCTCCATGGCCGTCATCAGCCGGTTCGGATGCTTCCACCGGCGGTGCATTCGGTTCAGTCTCGGGCGGCGAATCGCTTTCTGTGTCGGCTTCATCCCCGGTCTCACCTTCACGTTCGACATCCCAACCAGCTGCGGTTTCGTCCTCCGGCGAGGCGTCGGCCTGCGCCGGAATCTCCGGTTCCAGCGGAAGGTCAGATGTGGACGATGCACTGTCTTCGGGCACCTCTCCACCGGCTTCCGCAACCGGGGCGGCACGCTGCGGCTGCACGGCTGGCAGCTCCAACGCCGAGCCACGGCCCACATGGCGCGCAGCGCGCAGTGCACGCAGCTCGCGCAGGGTCGCGCCCAGCACCGGCAGCTGCGGCAGCAGTCGCGCCTGGCGCAATTCGGTGATGCGCTCGAACCAGTGCTGCACTTCGGCCTGCCCGGCATCGAACAAGCCGGCGGCATTGTTTTCCACCTGCGCCAGCGCGCTGTCGAACGCGGCCTGATCCGGGCGCGCCAGCGCGGCCTGTGCCAGTTCCAGTTGCAGCGCGATCGCAGCCAGCGCGGCCTGGCGTTGCGCCGGGCCCAGCAGGGTGGTCTGCGGGTCCACACGCCGTACCGTGACCAGCTGTCCCAGCAGTTGCGCCAGACGCGAATCACCCGCGCCGAGTGTTTCGACTTCACCCTCGCGCGAAACCGGCAGATTGGCCAATTGCGCGGCCAGCTGCGCAAGCTCCGCACGCAGTTGCGGGCGCGGATCCGGCGGCACCGCGCGCAGCTGGATCAGTTCCTGCGCCAGGGTCTGGCGCAATGTCGACAACGCCGGGTCATCCAGCCCGGCCAGGGTGCCTTCGGCCAGCGAAAAGGCCTGGATCGTCGCCGGCACATCGGCATACAGGCTGAGCCGCTCACTGCCCATCGACAACAGGAATTCGGCCTCATTCAGCCGCAGCAGGGCGTCACCGCTCATGCGGCTTTGCGACAGCCGCGCGACGGCGTCTTCAAGCAGACCGGCACGTTCGCCCATGCCCAGCACTTCCTCGCGCAACACCTGATGGGTGGCGCTGGTGGAATCGATCCGCTGGGTCAACGCCTGCTGATTCTGGCGCAGCTGTCCGATGCCGCGCTCAAGCTCGGCCAGGCGCCGATCCAGCGCTTCGCTGTCGGCCTGCCAGCGTGCCGCATCGTTCTGGCCCTGTTGCAGTGTGTGGCGCGCATACAGCGCGGCGGCAACCGCGCCGGCCAGAACCAGCAACAGCAGCACCCAGGGCCAGCGGCGGGAGGTGCGGGCCGGCTCGGGTTCGGCCTGGATATCGTCGGCTTCGGTCACAGTGGCGATCGTCGGAGTTGCGGGCATGGTCATGCTACCGGAAGCCCGGCGCAGCGGCATATGCGGCCAGTTCATCGAGCATCGCGGGCACCGTGGGTGCGGCTGCGGTCAGGCTGTGGGCGAAGCCGGCGTCACCGGCCAGAAGCGCCAACCTCGGGCTGCTGGCCACGGCGACCGAATCCAGCAGTGTCGGCCGCAATTGCGCCGGCACAGCGGCCAGTACCGCGTCCAGCGCCTCGCCGCTGGACACCAACACGGCGCGCGGTGCGCCGGCCTGTGCCAGTGCCCGCCAATGCCGCGCATCCAGACGCGGTGGCTGACGTTGATAGACCTCGGCGCGCTGCACCTGAAGACCACGCCGCGCCAACCCGGCCGCGATCACACCACGGCCACCGGGTGCAGTAACCAGCCCCACCCGGCCGCTGATCGCATCCCAGTGCGGCATCGTCATCAGCCCCTCCGAATGCATCGCATCATCCGGCGGTGCCAGCGCCATCAGGCCCTGCCGCGCCAGCGCACGCCGTGTGCCTTCACCCACCGCGAACACCTGTTCGGCGGGTGTTTGTGCCAATGGCAGCAGCCGTGCCGCGAACGCCACCGCTGCCGGGCTGGTGAAGACCAGCACCGGACAATCCAGCGACTTGCGCAGATGTTCACGCGCCAGCGCCACATCAGGTGGCGGCAGCAAGGCCAGGCCGGGCAGCGAAACATGCCGGGCACCACGCGCCTGTACCGCGCGCCGGGCGGCAGCCTGCTGCATCGCCGGGCGCAGGCAGATGACGGACCAGCCGGCCAATTCCGGCAAGACAAATGCAGTATCCATTTGGCAAGCTTACGCGCCCCGCTCCTTTTCAGCGTTGTCTTGGACCTGATCATCCCCACCCACCGTATCGAGCAGCGCCTGCTGTCCATGCCTCCTGTCCGCGCACTGCAGTTGCGCCTGCACCACTACGATGGCGAACGGCTGCATCTGGTGGCACCGCTGGCACCCAATATCAACGACAAGGCCAACGCCTTCGGTGGCAGCCTGGCCAGCGTGATGACCCTGGCCGCCTGGGCTCTGGTCTCGGTGAAGCTGGAAGAAGCCGGCCTGGAGGCTGATGTCTATGTACAGGATTCGATGCTGCGCTACCGCCACCCGCTCTACGACGAACTGACGGCCGAGGCCTGGCTGGCGCCGGAGCAGTCGTGGGAGCAGTTCCTCACCAGCTTCCGGCAACGTGGCAAGGCACGGGCGCAGATGCTGGCACGCATCTGCAACGCCGCAGGCACCGAGTGCTGCTCACTGGAAGGCCGTTTTGTCGCACTCGCACCACGCGAGGATTAGATTGTCTGCCGCGCCACACGCACACAAGCCAGCCGCCTCCGATGCTGACGGCGCTAGCATGGGCAGGTGATGCGCCCGCATGAAACCCGTGTTTCTTTGATAGCCACCCGCTTCGGCACGGTGGCGGCGCTCGGCCTCTGGGCGCTGTGTGGCGTGGCGTCCGGCGCGCCGCCCGCACCCGCGCCTGAACACGAAGCAGTGCACGACGAAGCCGCGCGCCTGCCGGACATCGTCGTCAGCGCGACCCGCACACCACGCGATGCGATGCAGCTGCCCGCTTCGATCAATGCGGTGGCGATCGATGCGCTGCGCACTGCGCGACCGATGACCGCGTTGTCCGATGTGCTGGGCGGCGTTCCCGGGGTCAACGTGCGCAACCGCCAGAACCACGCGCAGGACGAACAGATCTCGATCCGCGGCTTCGGCGCACGCTCCACGTTCGGTGTGCGCGGGTTGCGGCTCTACGCCGATGGCATTCCGGCCACAATGCCGGACGGTTCCGGCCAGGTGTCGCATTTCAATCTGGACGCAGCCGAACGCATCGAGGTGCTGCGCGGCCCGTTCTCGGCGCTGTACGGCAACTCCTCCGGCGGCGTGATCGCACTTCACAGCCGGCAGGGCGAAGGCCCGGCACGCTGGAGCACCTCCTGGCGCAGCGGCAGTGAAGGCTTCTGGCGCGCCAGCGTGCTGGGGCTGGGACAGGCGGGCGCGATGGGCTACAACCTGGCGCTGTCGCGCTTTGCCACCGATGGCTACCGGCACCACAGCCGGGCTCGGCGTGACAGCGGCAACCTGAGACTGGACTGGGACTTCGGCGGCAGCCGTCAGCTCACGCTGGTCGCCAATGCGATCGACATGCCGGGCACCCTCGATCCGCTCGGCCTTGGGTGGGACCAGGTCATCGAAAACCCGCGTCAGGCCGTGGCCAACGCCATCGCCTTCAACACCCGCAAATCCGTAAGGCAACGCCAGGGCGGGCTGATCCTGCGGCAGGACATCGGCGAACGCCACAGCCTGCATGTCACCGGCTACGGCGGCGCGCGCCAGGTGCTGCAATTCCTGGCGATCCCGGCCGCGCCGCAGAACAGTCCGCTGCATTCGGGCGGGGTCGTGGATCTGGATTCTGACTACCACGGCGGCGATCTGCGCTGGCAGTACGACGGTCTGTTGGCCGGTCGCGCACTGACACTGGTGGCGGGCCTCAGCGCCGAACACCAGTACCAGCGCCGCCGTGGCCATGATAACCATGTGGACGGTATTCCCGGCCTGCAAGGCAGGCTGCGCCGCGACGAGCGCAACCGCGCCGACAGTTCCGACCAGTATCTGCAACTGGACTGGCAACTGGCGGACCACTGGTCGCTGCTGGCCGGCGCGCGCCACAGCCAGCTGTCGTTCCGCTCGCAGGACCGCTACATCACCGCCGCCAATCCGGATGATTCCGGACAGGCGCACTATTCGGCGACCACGCCGGTGGCCGGGCTGATGCTGCACACCAGCGATGCGCTGAAGTTCCACATCGCCTACGGGCGCGGCTTCGAAACCCCGACCTTCGCCGAACTGGCCTACCGGCGCGATGGCGGTGCCGGGCTGGCGTTTGATCTTTCCGCCGCACGCAGCCGCAGTCTGGAATTGGGTGCAAAGTGGCGACCTTCGCCCGGCATCGGGATTCAGGGCGCGCTGTTTCGCGCCGATACCGATGACGAACTGGCAGTCGCGGCGAACAGCGGCGGGCGTTCGAGCTATCGCAATGTTGCCGCCGCCCGACGCCAAGGGCTGGAATTGGCACTGGACGCCGAACTGGCAAGGGACTGGTCGTGGCAGCTGGCCTATACCCGGATCCAGGCGCAGTTCCGCACGGATTTTCTGGCCTGCAGCGGAAGTCCTTGCACGAATCCGGACCTGCCGATCGCGGCAGGCTCACCGATTCCCGGGGTGCCGCGCTCGCAGCTCGCGAGCCGGCTGGCGTTCGATAACGGGCGCTGGCAGTCCGCGCTGGATGCGAGCCGAACCGGCGTGGTCGTGGTCAACGATGCCGCCAGCCAGAGTGCGCCGGCCTGCCATACGGTCGGCATCGAGGCCGGACACCGCATCGGCCGCCTGCGGCTGTCGGCCCGGATCGACAATCTGCTGGACCGGGCCTGCATCGGCTCGGTCATCGTCAACGACGGCAACGGGCGCTATTTCGAACCGGCGCCGGGGCGCCAGTGGCTGCTCGCAGGCCACTGGCACTTCTGAGGCTGCGCGCTACTTTTCGACAAAAGCGCGTTCGAACACGTATTCGCCGGCGGTCCCGATACGCGGCGAGGACGTGAATCCACGCGCATCCAGGATGCGGCGGAAATCGGCCAGCATCTGCGGGCTGCCGCAGATCATCGCGCGGTCGTGCTTTGGGTCCAGTGGTTCGATGCCCAGATCCTGCATCATCCGGCCGCTTTCCAGCAGATCGGTCAGGCGCCCGCGATGCTGGAATTCCTCACGCGTGACGGCCGGGTAATACAGCAACTGGCGGCTGACCATTTCGCCCAGATATTCGTGTTTGGGCAGCTCCTGCGTCACGTAGTCGCGGTAGGCCAGATCCTCCACCTGGCGCACGCCGTGGGTCAGGATCACGCGCTCGAAACGCTCGTAGGTATCCGGATCCTTGATGATCGACAGGTACGGCGCCAGTCCGGTGCCGGTGGCCAGCAGATAGAGGTTGCGGCCCGGATGCACATCGGAAATCAACAGCGTGCCGGTCGGCTTGCGGCCGACCAGGATCTCGTCACCCACTTTCAGGTGCTGCAGGCGCGAGGTCAGCGGGCCATGCGCCACCTTGATCGAGAAGAACTCCATCTCCTCTTCCCAGTTGGCGCTGGCCACCGAATAGGCGCGCATCAGCGGCTTGCCGTCGACCGGCAGGCCGATCATCACGAACTGGCCGTTCTCGAAGCGCAGGCCGGCACCACGCGTGGTGCGGAAACTGAAGTAATCACGGGTCCAGTGGTGGACATGGAGCACTTTTTCTACATCGAACGCCGACATCGCAGATTCCGTGGAAAAACAAAGGCCCGGTCACATGGACCGGACCCGATAGTGTAATGGCAGCGCGGTGTGGGACGTTGCGCTGGATCAAAGCCGGCGCGACAGGGTTCAGTCGTCCAGCTGCGCCTGCAGATACGTCTGCAAGCCGAGCCGGCTGATCAGATCCTGCTGGGTTTCGATCCAATCCACGTGCTCTTCATCGGCTTCCAGGATCGAGACCAGCAGCTCACGCGAGACGTAGTCGCCGGCCTCCTCACAATCGGCGACCGCCTGGCGGGTCAGCGGCATCGCGGCGGTTTCCAGCCGCAGGTCGCAGTCCAGGCATTCTTGCGGTGTCTCGCCGATCAGCAGCTTGCCGAGATTCTGCAGGTTCGGCAGCCCTTCCAGAAACAGGATGCGCTCAATCAGCGCATCGGCCTGCTTCATCGCCTTGATCGAGCGGTGGTAGTCGTGCTCCTCCAGCTCCTTCAGGCCCCAATGGCCGAACATGCGGGCATGCAGGAAGTACTGGTTGATCGCGGTCAGCTGGTTGAACAACACCTTGTTCAGGTGCGCAATGATCCTGGTTTCGCCTTTCATGCCGGCTCTCCTGAGTCCACATCGACCCGGAAGCTTAGCCGCAACCAGAACCCGGTGGCGGAGCGAAAATCGCTCGCATTGCGATCTTCGATGGCGCCCCACTGATCCGGCCAGGACACCACGTCAGTCAGCGGCCTTGTACCGTCGGCCCGGTCGGGCACGCTACCTGCCGGCTATGGGAAAGTGGGAAGCGATTCGGACGGGAGGATACGGGCCTCAGGCGGCCAGCAGCGGCAGCGAGAAATGCTCGCGCCGGGTCTCTTCCATGATTTCCAACGCCAGATCGCCGCAACTGCCACATACCGTCGAACAGCCAGTCATCGCCGAAAGCTGGGACAGATCGCTGGCACCGGCATGCACCGCTTCCCGGACGTCGCGATCCGTGATTCCGTTGCAGATGCACACGTACATGTATGACTCCGATAGACCAACAGCGGAGTGGATACTGATGCAAATGAGAATCGATGTCAACATCAGTCCTGATCAGACTGATCGGTGACCTGCATGGCTCCAGCACAGGTTCAGCCAGTCTGCTGCCCCCTGCGGCGCTGATCATCCCGGCGCACCATCGGCACTCTCGATGCCGGCGTGTGCTTTGGCCCGAAGCCAAGGATCGAGGCCCCGGCAGCCACCGCCTGTGCGGTCGCTGCAACATGATTGAGCGCACGCAAATAGACATCACGCTTGAAATCGACCACGTGCTCGAACGGATACCAGAAATCCACCCATTGCCAGCGATCGAATTCAGGGCGCTCGGTATGATCCAGACAAACATTGGACTCATCGGCGACCAGGCGCAGCAGGAACCAGACCTGCTTTTGACCGATGCACAGCGGACGCTGGCTCGTGCGCACGAAGCGCCTGGGAAGGCGGTAACGCAACCAGCCTGGTGTTGCAGCCAGTACCTCGACGTGCTCGGCGCGCAGCCCGGTTTCCTCTTCCAGCTCGCGGAACATCGCCTCCAGCGGCGTCTCGTCCGACCGCATTCCACCTTGCGGGAACTGCCAACCATCCCGACGTGAGCGCCGGGCCCAGAACACCCGCCCGTCCGGATTCATGAGGATGATGCCGACATTGGGGCGATAACCGTCCGGATCGATCATGGGACGATCTCCTGAACACACTGGCCCGAGAGTGCCACAGGCGGGCACGAAACAACAAGCCAAACGGCGTGCATCTCGCGGGTACTGAAACAGGTTGCAGAATGGGGGGTGCGCAGAGCACTGAACCATCAAGCGTATTGCCCTGTCTGTTCCGATGTCATGACATTTTCTTTTCCCAATAAAAAGCCCCCGACATTGTGTCGGGGGCTTTTGGGATAAGACCCTGGCGATGACCTACTCTCGCATGCGCGGGGCACACTACCATCGGCGCGTCTGCGTTTCACTTCCGAGTTCGGGATGGGATCGGGTGGTTCCACAGTGCTATGTTCACCAGGGAGAGGGTGGAGGGTCGCGGTTCTGCGGTGTTTTACCGTTGCAGATCGCGCTCACGCTCTCATGGGGATGGGACGTAACAAGGTTTAAGTGAAGTCTCGATGTGTCATCGAGGAGAAGCCACTTGAGGT
>NZ_JBBHDV010000010.1:0-129733 GCF_037478135.1 Denitratimonas organivorans | reverse complement strand
AGCTCAAGACCCCGTGGCGCAATGGCACCACGCATGTGGAATGGGATCCGGTGGATTTCATCGCCAAGCTGGCGGCGCTGGTCCCGCCACCGCGCGCCCACCTGACCCGCTTCCACGGGGTGTTTGCCCCGAACGCCGCCCTGCGCGCACAGTTGACGCCATCGGGGCGCGGCAGGCGGCATGACGCCGCTGTGGAGCCGGCGGACGCAAGCGCGAACGACGCGCCGCGCAGCCCCGAGGAGAAGCGCCGTTCGATGAGCTGGGCGCAACGCCTCAAGCGGGTCTTTTCCATCGACGTCACCGCCTGCGTCTACTGCGGTGGCACCGTGCGGATCGTCGCCAGCATCGAGGAACCTGCCGCCATCCGCGCCATCCTTGGCCACTTCGTGAAGCAGGGCGCGCGGGAAGAAGCGCACTACAGGCCCGCAGCGCGCGCACCGCCAGTGCAAGCCGCGTGACGATCTGCCGGCTGCACAGCCGACGGCGAAGCCGGAATCCGAGCCGATGCGGCCACGATCCGCAGGGCGGCGCTCGGCCCGCTGTCGGGAATCAGCGAAGCATGGCTGCTGACAACGCCGCTGCGTGGCCCCGCGATGCCGAAATCCCACTCACAGACGTCCGATCCGTGCCCAAAACGGGGCTTGCGCGACCGCCGCCTACCCAGCAGACTGCCCGAAAAGGGCGTTTGAACTTCCTATACGCGAGAGCCGCCCTTGGCTCGCCCCACCCAACCACAACCCGAGGAACATCCATGTCCACTTCCCACAGGCTGCTCGCGCTTGCCGCCGCCGCCGCACTGGGCGTCCCGCTGGCCGCGGGCGCCCAGGAAACCAGCTTCAACTACCTCGAGGGCGGCATCGTTGCCGGCTTCGTCAACGACGTGGAGACCTCGGGGGTCGTGACCGGGGGCGGCGGCCCGCTCGAGCTCGAGAGCGATGCCGGCGGCGGCGCGTTCATCGGCGGCGCCTGGGAGCTCGGCGGGAACATGCACCTGTTCGGTGAGTACGGCCAGTTCGGCCAGGACCTGGAAGCCAGCGATGGCGTCGTTTCCGCCGAAGGTGAGTACGACGTGACGCGCTGGCGCATCGGCGTCGGCTATGCCCACGCGTACTCGGACACCACGGCCTTCTACGGCCGGCTCAGCTATGACGGCCTGGAGTTCAAGAACGCCCAGGTCGCCGGCTTCGACCTCGATATCGACACCGACGACGGCGGTGTCGGCGGCGAGGTCGGCGTCCTCTGGGCGGCGACCCCGACGATCCAGCTGCAGGGCCACGTGCGCTACACTTCCGTCGGTGGCATTGCCGACGGCGGTTCGGATCCCTTCGAGTCCGACGTCCTGGTCGGCCTGAACGGCCGCTGGAACTTCCGGCCCAACCTGGCGCTGGTGACCGGCTACGAGTTCGGCAAGATCACCACCTGGAACCTGGGCCTGCGGTACTCGTTCTGAGCGGGTCCTGTCGAACGGCCCGGGCTTCCCACCGGGGTTCGCCCCGGCCGACCACTGGAGCACCCGGATGACCATCGAAACCCAGGACGATGTCGAGGCCCTCAAGCGCATCGGACGGATCGTTTCGCTCGTACTGCAAAGGATGATGGACGCCGCCGAGCCGGGCATGACCACCGCCGAGCTCGACCGGATCGGCGCGCGCCTGCTTGACGAGCACGGGGCGCGTGCGGCCCCGCGAATGGTCTACCAGTTCCAACGAAGACCAGAACCTGGGCATCGCCATCACCCGCCGTGCGCTGGAAGCCCCGCTGCGCGCCATCGTGGCCAACGCCGGTGAAGAACCGAGCGTGATCGTGGCCAACGTCAAGGACGGCGAAGGCAGCTACGGCTACAACGCCGCCACCGGCGAGTTCGGCGACATGATCGCCATGGGCATCCTGGACCCGACCAAGGTGACCCGCTCGGCTCTGCAGCACGCCGCTTCCGTCGCCGGCCTTGCGATCACGACCGAAGTGGTCGTGGCCGAACTGCCGAAGAAGGAAGAACCGGCCATGCCGGGCGGCGGTGGCATGGGTGGCATGGGCGGCATGGATTTCTGATCCAGCCGTCGCCCCCGCGACACCTGCAACACCCGAAGCCCCGCAACGATGCGGGGCTTCTTTTTGCGCGTGGCCAGGGTTCATCCATACCGCAACCCAACCTGTACGTCCGCAGCCTGAACCACGCCTGCCGCCGCCCGGCACGGGAGTTGTGCCGCTGGCGCTGCTAAAATGGGCGGCCCGGCGCGCCGTGCGCCGTTGTTGTTTCCTCCCCCCCTTTTTCCAGGAGTGTCATCCGTCATGGCAATCAAGGTCGCGATCAATGGTTATGGCCGCATCGGCCGCAACATCCTGCGTGCGCTGTACGAAGCCAACCGCACCCACGAAATCCAGGTGGTCGCGATCAACGACCTGGGCGATGCCGAAACCAACGCCCACCTGACCCGCCACGACACCGCGCACGGCCGCTTCCCGTTCGAAGTGTCCGTTGATGGCGGCGACCTGATCGTCAAGGGCGACCGCATCAAGGTCTGCGCCGAGCGCGACCCGGCCAAGCTGCCGTGGGGCGAACTGGGTGTCGACGTGGTGCTGGAATGCACCGGCATCTTCACCAGCAAGGCCAAGGCTTCGGCACATCTGCAGGCCGGCGCCAAGAAAGTCATCATCTCCGCACCGGGCGGCAGCGACGTCGATGCCACCGTGGTCTACGGCGTCAACCACGACGTGCTCAAGGCCAGCGACACCGTCATTTCCAACGCCTCGTGCACCACCAACTGCCTGGCACCGCTGGCCAAGGTGCTGAATGACAGCATCGGTATCGAGCACGGCCTGATGACGACCATCCACGCCTACACCAACGACCAGGTGCTGACCGACGTCTACCACTCCGACCTGCGCCGCGCGCGCAGCGCCACGATGAGCCAGATTCCCACCAGCACCGGCGCCGCCAAGGCCGTGGGTCTGGTGCTGCCGGAACTGGCCGGTAAGCTCGATGGATTCGCCATGCGCGTTCCCACCATCAACGTCTCGGTGGTGGACCTGACTTTCACCGCCAAGCGCGCCACTACCAAGGAAGAAATCGACGCTGCGGTGAAGGCCGCCAGCGAAGGCCCGCTCAAGGGCATCCTCGGCTTCAACGCCGCGCCGCTGGTGTCGATCGACTTCAACCACGACGCCCGCAGCTCGGTCTACGACAGCACCCAGACCCGCGTGATGGATGGCACGCTGGTGAAGGTGCTGAGCTGGTACGACAACGAATGGGGCTTCTCCAACCGCATGCTCGACACCACGCTGGCGCTGATGGCGGCGAAGTAAGCCACATCACCCCACGTATCGTGACGACAAGGGCGCGGCCGTGATGGTCGCGCCTTTGTTGTTTGTGGGACTTGTGTCCGTTGCGATGACAGGATGTGGGCTCCGGTCAGGGATTTTGGATGGCGTGTGGAAGAATACAGGTCCAGCTTTGACTCACCTTCCATCGCTTCCAACCAGTGTTGGGGGCGAATGTCGGGCTGGCTCCCAGAAGGTGGATAGGCAGGGGGAGATCGTTGTAACCTGGTTTCTGATTACGTAAGGGGTGGGGGGCATGGCATTCTGGTGGGTTAACCATAAACAGACGCGAGACCATGAGGTCTTGGGCGGATACTTGTGGTCGCCCTTTCGGAATGCAAACGGTGCATACAACCAGACTTATGAAAACATGCGCCACGTAAAAATTGGCGACATTGTTTTTTCCTATGGGCATGGTCAGATAGGTGCTATCGGTCGCGTCACCGCACTCGCAACACCATCGCCAAAGCCCACAGAGTTTGGGGCCGTTGGCAAGTATTGGGACGACGAAGGTTGGTTGGTGGAGGTGGATTTCATTCCGGCACCCACCTCTCTCGTTCCTTCTGCCCATATGGGTGCTATAGGTCCACTTCTGCCAGAGAAGTACTCACCCATTAAAAATAATGGGCGTGGCAATCAAGGCTGCTACTTGGCAGGAATACCAGATGCCCTTGGCTACCTGCTCATGGCTCTCACTCGCGCTGACGAGCTGGAGTGGACTGGTGAAACAGAGTTTATACGAGAAGCTGAGCCGGGTGCAGAAGTGCTAGAAGACCTGAGCCAGATCGAAAGTGATGAAAGTGTTCCCGTCACGCAGCGCATTCAGCTGGCAAAGGCTAGGGTAGGGCAGGGGATATTTCGTAAAAGAGTAATTCTGCTTGATGAGAGATGTAGGGTCACGGGTGTTGATGATAGGCGAGTTTTAATAGCCAGCCATATTAAGTCGTGGAAAGATTCAACCAATGAAGAGCGCATAAGTGGTTATAACGGAATCTTGCTGTCCCCTCATGTGGATGCGCTCTTTGATAGTCACTTGATCACGTTTGAGGGGTGTGGAAAGATGCACGCGCATGCATCATTGTCTCGAGAAGTGCTTGAGCGGTGGTCTATAAATCCTGCCAAACGGGTTACCCCGTTCCATCCCGAGCAGTTAAAGTTTCTGGATAAGCATCAGGAGTGCTTCCGTCGAAAAATCGCATAGCACGTGCCGGGAGGTTGATCGTGGGTTGATCTCTTATAATCGCAGCTATTGGAATGTAATATTCCCTGCGACTTGCATAGGAAGATTATTAATAAGGTGTCATTCCGGCTTTCGCCGGGATGATGTTGTGATTCTGAATCAGACCTTCCCTACAAATTACAGTTGGGAGAAAGCCGTACATCCCATCGACCGGAAGCGGCCAACATTCGTTTCATCATGTCCGCCAATGTTCCCCAGATAGGCAGGTCTTGCTCTTTTGGTTGCGCGGCGCGCAGGCAAATGAATTCATGGAAGGAATGGTCCAAGTCGGACGGGCCGTCTTCCACTTGTCTCCAGTGCTCTTCATACAGGGCAGGCACGCCGATTTGCTCTGCCACGAATTGGTCGCCCCATTCCAGACACTGGCGAATAGAGGCTTCGGTGTGCTCATCCTGTCCGCTCAAAAGTAGACAGCCGTAGGTCTTGAAGTTCCCGCCATCCCGATACTGATACTCGAAGACAGTTGTGTTCTTGCTCACCCTTTCCTCCACTGTTCGTGTCGAGTGAGGGGATGCTAAGGCGAGCCAGTCTCAGAGCGTGAGACAGGATGCACTACGCCTGCCGGCTCGCTCCAATACGAAGTTTCAAGACAGGTGTGGTGGGGAGCGATTTGACGAGCAACACCTTCCTGCAGCAAGCCTGTGCGGTGTTGCTTCAGGCCAGTTCGGCTGATTCAACGATGTGTTCGCCAGCCTTGCCAGCCACCGCCGCATCCAGCAGGACGCGGGCGATGTTGGAAGCCGGGTTGATCCGCCAGCGACGTGGCAACAGGGGGCCGGTGGCCTTCAGCAGCACTTCGGCGACACGTTCGCCAAGGCGAAATTCGGTGCGCGGGCCGCTGATCAGTCCGGGCCGCACCAAGGTCAGCGATTCGAATCCGACAGCGCGCAGGTCGCGTTCCAGTTCGCCCTTGACCCGGTTGTAGAAGAAGCGCGAATCCGGGTCGGCGCCCGTGGCCGAGTTGAGCACGAAGGCCGGTACGCCGTGGCGGCGGGCAAGGCGGGCAGCTTCAAGCGGATAGTGGTGATCGACGCGGCGGAAGGCTTCGCGCGAGCCGGCCTTTTTCATCGTGGTGCCGAGCGCGCAGATCACGGCGTCGGCGCGCCACCAAGGGGCATCTTCGGGAAGGTGATCGAAATCCACCAGTGGTGCGAAAAGGCCGGTGCGTTCGGTGATTGGGCGGCGGGTTGGGGCGATGATCTCGCTGATGCGCGCGTCTGCGAGCGCAAGTTCGAGTACGTGGCTGCCGACCAGGCCGGTGGTGCCGAGCAGGATGAGTTTCATGGTGCTGCCTCAACACATCGGGTGCGGGGACAGGCGTGGATCGCTTCACTCATCACAGCCAAAGTCCGATTGCACCGGCCGCTGACCAACGCCCTATCCGCTGTAATTGCCCAGCGCCAGGCTGAGCTGGATCTGGGCTTCGCTGCGCAGGCTGACCGGTTCGATGATGGTGGCGTCCGGGCCGTGGCGCAGGATGTCCATCAGCAGTTCGCGCGAGTTGCTGTAGGGCAGGCGCAGTTCGTAGCTGCCGTCGGGCAGGAACTGCCCCTGTTGTTGCGAGTGCCAGCGTTCCTCGGCGGCCCAGCGTGCGGCACGCGGCGAAAAGTGGATCGTGGCCCAGGCCTTGGGTGGGCCGGAGAAGATGCCGTAACTGGAGGACAGGTGCTGGTCCAGATCAGCCTCGGGCACGTCGGTGGCGGTGTCCTGCTGTGCGCGCGCCTGCGCGATGCGGTCCACCGAGAAGCTGCGCAGCGCGTTGCGTTCGTGGTCCCAGGCGTCCAGATACCAGTTGTTGCGGTAGTGGGTAAGGCGCTGCGGCGAGACCTGGCGGCGGGTGGTGGCGCCGGTGGAGCGGGCATGGTATTCGAACGAAAGTTGACGGCGCTGCAGCACGGCACCGGCCACGGCACGGAAGGTGGCCTGGTCGGTGATGCGGGTGCCGCTGGTGATGACGCGGATACGTTCGACCGGCCAGCGTTTGCCGCCGGCCTGTTCGGACAGCAGTTCGTCGATGCGGTCGCGGATCGGTTCCAGCGCTTCGGCCAAAAATCCGCCGGGGCCGGATTGGGCCAGCAGCTGGTGGGTGGCCAGCAGCGCATGCAGTTCGTCCGGGCTCAGCCACAGGCCGGGCAGCTCGAAACGTTCGGCTTCGTCCAGCGCGTAGCGGAAGCCGGCGGGTTCTTCGGTGGTTTCCACCGGCGCGCGCAGCACGTCACGCAGGAAGGCGATGTCGCGGTAGACGGTGGCGCGCGAGCATTGCAGTTCGTCCATCAGGCGCTGCACCGGCACCGGATAACGCGCGGTGCTGAGGTTGCGGTGCAGCAGGTTGATGCGTTCGGTTCGATCCATGGTTCACGCTCCCGGGTCGGCCGGGACATCGGCCTGGCGCCGCACCAGTGCGCGCGAGACGATCAGGCCCAGTTCGTAGAGCAGGCACATGGGAATGGCCAGCATCAGCTGCGAAATGACATCCGGCGGGGTGACGACGGCGGCGATGACGAAGGCGCCGACGATGACATACGCGCGCGCCTCGCGCAGTTGTTCGACGCTGACCCAGCCCAGCAGCACGAGAATGACCACCGCTACCGGCACCTCGAAGCTGAAGCCGAACGCCAGGAACAGCACCAGCACGAAATCCAGATAGCGGCTGATGTCGGTCATCACCGCCACGCCTTCGGGCGCGATGCCGGTGAGGAAGCCGAACACCACCGGCAGCACGAGGAAATAGGCGAAGGTGCAGCCGGCGTAGAACAGCAGCACCGAGGACACCAGCAGCGGCCGCGCCAGTTTCTGTTCGTGCTTGTACAGGCCTGGCGCGACGAAGGCCCAGAGCTGGTAAAGCACGATCGGCATGGCCGCCACCAGGGCGACGAAGAAGGCCAGCTTGATCGGTGCGAAGAACGGGCTGGCGACATCGATCGCGACCATTTGCGCGCCTTCGGGCAGCTTGGTGCGCAAAGGTTCGGCCAGCACCGCGTAGATGCGCCCGGCGAACGGAATCAGCGCGATGAACACCAGCAGCACGGCCAGCACCGCGCGCAGCAGGCGTGCGCGCAGTTCGACCAGATGGCCGATCAGGCTCTGTTCGGGGGCTTCATCGGCCGAGTTCATGGCGTGTGCCGGTCGCGTTGCCGGTGGCCGGCGTGTGGATCGGCGGCTTCAGCCGGGAGGGGAGGCTCGATGTCATCGGCCGGCTCGGGCGCGGTGTCGGGCGCAGCGGTTTCCTGTGCTGCGGCGGGCTCGGATGCCGGCGTGGCTGAAGCGGTTTTCGTGCTGGCCGGGGAGGGCTGCAATCCGTCGCCGATCTCCTGCGCGCTGGAGCGCAGCTGGCGACGGGTGTCCTTCAGCGCGCTCTTGAGGTCTTCGGCGGCCAGTTCGCGTTCGATGTCGGTGCGGATCGAATGCCAGCTGGCGCGCGCCTTGCGCAGGTACAGCCCGGCGGTGCGCGCGGCGCGCGGCAGTTTTTCCGGGCCGAGCACCAGCAACGCGACCAGCGCGATCACCGCCAGTTCAACCAGGCTTGCCTCGAACATCGTCGCAGTCCCGCGTCAGTCGGGCTTGCGTTCCTGCGCGGCTTCGCGCGCGGCGCTTTCGGCTTCGGGCTTGGGTGGGTGGTCGAGCTTTTCCGGCTCGTCTTCCTGCAGGCCCTTGCGGAAGCTCTTGATCGCGCTGCCCAGGTCCGAGCCCACGTTGCGCAACTTCTTGGTGCCGAACAGCAGTACGACCACCAGCAGCACGATCAACCAGTGCCAGATACTGAAACTGCCCATGGCAGGTGCCTCGTGGAGTGTGGGAAACCGGCAGGATAGCGCAGCGGCCGGGGCCGGTGCATGAAGCACCGGCATGAAGTCCGACTTCAACCGGCGCTGTACTCTTCCAGCCGGTCGCGGAAGTCGACCACCGCTGCCGGCGACTTGCGCACGCGGCCTTCGAACGCGGCGCGCGGCGTGGTGTTGCGGCCGTAGGCGCGGGCATTGGCACGGTGGTCGATCGAGATCACCGCGCCATCCAGTGCAACTCCGGCGAACAGGCCGCGCGAGCGCGAATAGGAATAGATTTCCGCCTTCAGCTGGCCATCGGTCGACGCCTGTGCGGTGCGCCCCACCGGGCCGGCCGCCACGGCCGCATCGGCGCCGAGGGTGAACTTGCCGTTGACGATCGAATCCACGCCGCGCGCCGAGCGGAACACCAGCACCACGTCGGTCGACTGCACCCCGGCCTGGAAGCCGACACTGCCGCCGGTCAGGCTGATGAAACTGGGCGTGCTCCAGGTGCCATCCGGCAGGCGGATCGAGATCACGCCCTTGCCGTGCCGGCCGCCGACCACGAAGCTGGCCTTGACCACGTTCGGAATGACCGCGACGGCGTAGGCGTCTTCGAGCATCTTGCGCGGGATCGCGTGCTCGGGCATGCGCATGACTTCGGACAGCACCTCGACCGCGCGCTCCAGGCGCTCTTCTTCATCGTCGGTGGCCTGTGCCGGCAGGGCGAGGGCGAGCATGGGCAGGGCGAAAAGCAGGGCAAGCAGCAGACGGGGCATCGAAATCTCCGGGCCGGGGCAATGAAGCCCGAGTATGGGAAGTGGGATATGAATACCGGCTCAAATCCGTACCGGGTGCGCAAGGCTCAGCCGCGTCGCAGGCTGTGACCGCCAAGCCCGAGCGCGATCAATCCGAATACCACCAGCACCGGCACACCGGGGCCGGGGACCGGATGCACCGCCAAGCCGCCGGGGCCGCCGATGCCGCCGCCGTTGTTCGAATCGCCGCAGCCGGCCGGTGGTGCGATCGCCATACCGCGCACGCTGACGTTGTGGGTGATGCCGGAAATGCTGGCGACCACCTGGGCCTGTCCGGTTTCAAGATCAATGCGTGCCAGGCGGCTGGGCACATCGACATCGGGTGGCTGCGAGTCCAGCGTGGCCCAGAGCGTGCCGCTGGCATCGAAATCGGCACCGCTGCTGCTCAGTGTCAGGTTCATGTCGAGGCTGCCGATGCGGCTGGCCCGGGCGTTGCTCGGGTCAACGCGGTACAGCGCCTGCTGGGCGCGGTCGCCGAAACCGTTCTGCACGCCGATGCCGTAAAGCTGGTTGCCGCGCCCGCCGAGTCCGCTCAACGGAGCGCCGGTATTGCCGATTTCGCGCACCATCGCGTTGGACAGGTCCACTTCCCACAGCAGGCCGGTGGTATCCGAGGAAGCCCACAATTTGCCGTCGCAGGTGAAGGCCAGGCCGTAATCGAGCTGGTTGTTCGGGCCCTGGCCGGAAAGCCCGGACAGTGCGCCGACCAGCGTGCCGGCGCCGGTGGTGGTGTCGATGCGGACAAGGAAATCGGTCAGTTCCGAACCACTGCCGACGGTGCCATCGGCCACGCCGTACAGGATGCCCTGCGGCGAGATCGCCAGACCCTCAACGTCATTGAAGCCGATGCCGTTGCCGATCCTGCTGGCCTGGCCGGTGGCAAGGTCGAGGCGGTAAAGCGTGTCCCACGCAGAAACGTAGGCAGTGGCCTGGGCCAGTACCGGCAAAGGGGAAAGCATGATCACGGAGGCAAGAAGCCACCGGAGCGGGCTGGGACGCATCAACGTCGTCCTTCTAGTAGTATTCGGGCGTGGTCGTCACTGCGCCTCTGCTTTTATGGAACCTGCGGGCGCTGTTGCCAGCATACCATTTCCCCTACTTCGATCAAGGCGTTAGCGCCGAGATCGGCTCCAGCCTGCGCCCGAGCCGAGGCCTGAATGTCCCTCAATTCTCCCCACACCCCGGAAAACCCGACCGCACCCGGGAGCCGCTACGGCGTGCTTCTGGTGAATCTGGGTACGCCATCTGCGCCGAACGCGGCGGCATTGCGGCGTTATCTTGCCGAGTTCCTGTCTGATCAGCGCGTCGTCGAGCTGCCTCGCGTGCTTTGGTATCCGATCCTGTACGGGATCATCCTGCCGTTCCGCGCGCCGCGTTCGGCCGCCGCCTACCAGGCGGTATGGACCGAACGCGGATCGCCGCTGCGTGTCTTCAGCGAAGACCTGACCGCCGCCGTGCAGCAGCGCCTGCAGGGCCGGGCCGAGGTGGTGCTGGCGATGCGTTATGGCGAGCCGGACATCGCCAGCCGCCTGCGTGACATGCGCGAGCGCGGCATCCGCAAGCTGGTGGTGTTGCCGCTGTACCCGCAGTATTCGGCCACGACCACGGCCACGGTGTTCGATGCGGTGACCGCTGAACTGGCAACCTGGCGGCATTGGCCGGAACTACGTTTGATCGGGGATTATTTCGAGGATGAGGCATGGATCGGGGCGGTTGTCGACAAGATCGCCGAACATCGCGCGCGCCAGAAGATTCCGGGCCATCTGCTGTTCTCCTTCCACGGCATCCCGGAGCGCTGCATCGAACGTGGCGATCCCTACGCGGCGCAGTGCGAAGCCAGCGCCCGGGCGATCGCGGCAAGGCTGGGTCTGGCCGATTCGGACTGGACCCTGAGCTACCAGTCGCGCCTGGGCAAGGCGAAATGGCTGACGCCCTATACCGACCAGACCGTGCGCGCGCTGGGCCGGCGCGGCATCACCCATCTGGACGTGGTGTGCCCCGGATTTGCCGTGGACTGTCTGGAGACACTGGAGGAAATCGCGATGCAGAACGCGGAGTTCTTCAGTGAGGCGGGTGGCAAGGAGCTGCGCTACATCCCGGCGCTGAACGCCGATGCCGCGCATGCCGACCTGCTGGCCGCGTTGATCCGGCGCCATGCCGGCGATTGGGATTCCACGGCCACGGATTGAAGCCTGCGTTGCGCCATGCCGCGCGCGGTGGATGGGCGGTTACTGGATCAGCTGGCGCAATTCGCGCTTGATGTCCATGCCTTCCTCGCGCAGCCAGCGGCGCTGCAGGCGCCAATCGGGGAAGCGCAGTTCCACTTCATGCCAGAACGCGGGCGAATGGTTGGCCTGCAACAGATGGCACAACTCGTGCACGAGCACGTATTCGAAGGCCGGCGGCGGCGCCAGCGCCAGCGACAGATCCAGCGACATCGTGCCCGAGGTGCTGAGCGAACCCCACAGCGAGGTCAGCGGGCGGATCCTCCATTCCCTTGGCGGGCGTGGCAGCCCGTCCAGATAGCGCGGCAGCCAGCGCCCGACATCGGCGCGCGCCTGGCTAAGGTAGAACTCGTGCAGGGTGCGGCGCAGCGCGTCGGGCCGCACTTCATCCGGCAGGCCGATCAGCAGCGCCTGCCCATCCTGTGCCACGTGCAGCCAGCGTGCGGATTGCCATTGGACTTCCAGCCACTCGCCGCGCAGGCGCACCTGCGCCGGCTCGCCGGGAATCAGCGGCCCGGTTGCCGGTGCCTGCGGATCTTCTTCCAGTTGGTCGGCCAGCCAATGCAGATGCTGGTCGAGGAAGCGTTGCGCCTGATCGTTGCTGGCGCCGGGTGGAATCGTCAGGCGTGGGCCGCGTTCGGAAACCAGCAGCCGCAGCCGGCGCGCGCGCGGGTCGCGCACGCGCAGCAGCGCCACTTCACGACCATTGGGCAGGCGTACCGGGATGGTGTCGCGCTGCTGTGGTCGGACGCGGCGCATCAGCATGCACTCAGGCGTCTGCCGAGCTCAACGAGAACTCCGTTTCGAGGCGTTCCAGCAGCACCCGCAGCTCGCCGCTCATCAGCGCGAACGTGGCGTCGATTTCGGCTTCGAGCGATTGGCGGTCGTCCTTTTCCAGCGATTCGGTCGCGGTTTCCAAGAACTTGAGTTTGCGTATCACCATGTCCTCACCAAGAACGAAGGACAGGCGCTCGGCGAACACCAGGCCAAGGTGGAAGCACTGCTTGCCGACCTTCAAGTGCTCGCGCACTTCGTCGCTGTCCAGCTCCTGGCGGCGGCATTTGACGATGGCGCCGGCATCGACCGGATCGCGCAGTTCACATTCGTCTCCGAGCATGAAGGCATCGGGCATCGGTTCGCCGCCGATCCAGCCGGTCATGATCGCGCGCGGGCTGGATTCGGCATTGACCGGCAGCGCGGGGAACGAGCCCAGCGCTTCGCGGATCGCCGACACCACCGCTTCGGCGTTCTTGCGGCTGGACGAATCCACCACCAGCCAGCCCAGCGACAGGTCCAGATAGGCCGCAATCCGGCTCGGGCGGGCGAAGGCGCGCGGCAGCAGGTCGGTCAGGACTTCATCCTTCATGCGCTTGCGTTCGCGCCCGCCGGGGCTGCGGCCTTCCTGTTCGCGGATGGCGTCGAGCTTTTCGTTGAGCGCCTGGTTGACCACGGCGGCAGGCAGGATCTTGTCCTCGCCGCCCAGGTTCAGCAGCAGGCAGTCGCCGACGCGGTGCGAAAGCATTTCGTCACCACGGCCGAACGGCGAGACGAAGCCACGGGTGGAAAGCTCCAGTGGCCCGAGCGGGCGCAGCGCGTGTTCGGGCAGGCGCTCGGGCAGGGTTTCAAGGGCTTCGCGCAGCGACAGCGGGAAGCGGAACAAGGTCAGATTGCGAAAAAGCATCGGGATTCGTAGCTCGGGAATGGGGAATGGAGCGGGCGTATCAGCTCGCCAGGATGGCAAGACCGTTGTCGGCCTGGGTGGTGTTCTTGCGTGGCGCGGTGCTGTCGTCCAGCTCCTCGCGGGAACCGGCCGGCTCACCGGCCAGCCAGGCGTGCGTATCGGGCAGGGCACCGCTGCTGCGCCGGCCCAGCGCATGGAAATCGAACAGGTTGCGGTCGGCCAGCTGCGAAGGC
Source organism: Denitratimonas organivorans (assembly GCF_037478135.1). Classification (NCBI taxonomy): domain Bacteria; kingdom Pseudomonadati; phylum Pseudomonadota; class Gammaproteobacteria; order Lysobacterales; family Lysobacteraceae; genus Denitratimonas; species Denitratimonas organivorans. The sequence goes on along the minus strand of NZ_JBBHDV010000010.1, from coordinate 116,454 downwards.
CGCACATCGCCCAGCGCACGCACGATCTGATCCACGCGGCCGGGCGCCTCGCGGTCCCATTCGGCCAGCAGGCGACCGACCTGCTTGCGTTGCAGGTTCTCCTGCGAGCCGCACAGCGTGCAGGGGATGATCGGGAAACCGCGCTGTTCGGCATAGCGCGCGATATCGGCTTCCTTGCAATAGGCCAGCGGCCGGATCACCACATGCTTGCCATCATCGCTGAGCAGCTTGGGCGGCATCGAGGCCAGCTTGGCGTGGAAGAACAGGTTCATCAGAAATGTGGCCGCGATATCGTCGCGATGGTGGCCAAGCGCGATCTTGGTAAAGCCGCCGACGGTGGCATGGGTGTAAAGCGCACCGCGCCGCAGCCGCGAACACAGCGAGCACATCGTCTTGCCTTCGGGCACCACACGCTTGACCACCGAATAGGTGTCCTGCTCCAGGATCGTGTGTTCCACGCCGAGCGAGGCCAGGTATTCGGGCAGCACGTGTTCGGGAAAGCCGGGCTGTTTCTGGTCCAGGTTCACCGCGACCAGTTCGAACGACACCGGCGCACGCGCCTGCAATTGCAGCAGGATGTCGAGCATGGTGTAGCTGTCCTTGCCGCCGGAAAGACAAACCATGATCCGGTCGCCTTCCTCGATCATGCCGAAATCGGCGATCGCCTGGCCGGTCTGGCGGCGCAGTCGTTTGGCGAGCTTGTTCTGTTCAAGTTCCTGCTTGCGGGCAGCGTTCATCGGCGTGTTGCGGTCAGCTGAGGGTGGAATGGTGCGGGCGCGCTGCGGCCTGATGGACGCGGGCGTGGGGACGGTCATTGTACCCGGGCTTTCCCGCCGCACAGGCACGCCGTAAGCTTGGGCCTGCCGTTTCCCGCACCCCTGCGCGCCCATGACCGAAACCGCCGACATCGTCCAGCAGATCGCGCAGCTGCGCTGTGAACACCGTGAACTGGACGAGGCCATTGCGCAGATGTCGCAGGAGGTCTGGGTCGATCAGTTGCAACTGGGCCGGATGAAGAAGCGCAAGCTGCGTATCAAGGACATGATCGCCTGGCTGGAAAACCGGCTGATTCCTGATCTGGAAGCGTGAACTGGACGCCTGATCCGTCCACTCGGCCACAACGGCCAACCCCGTTCATCGCATCGCCGCGTTGTACTCCCGGGAACCCTACCCGAAGGAGGCAGTGATGAGGGCAACCGTGTCGTTTCCAGAGGAAATCCCGTCGCCGCTGCGCATCGGCACCGGCAGCATGGTGCTGGCTGCGCATCTGGCCGTATTGCTGGCCATGAGCCTGGCGGTGCCGGAACGGGAACCGCGCCCGCAGCGCGTTGTGCCGGCGGCGATCCAGGTCGATATCGTGCCGACTCCGCCGGCCGTCGCGCCGCCGCCACCGCCGCCACCGCCGCCGATGCCTTCGGCGCCCACACGGCCGGTGATCCAGCCGCAGCCACAGCCACGACCATTGCCGTTGCAGGAAGAGCCGGTGTTCACGCTTGAATCGGTGGCCGCGCCCAGCGAAACCGTGGTGTCCGATCTGCCGCCGTCAGGCTCCGGCGATGTCGCCACACTTCCGGAACCCGGTGGCCACGTCAGCCTGGCGCTGTTGCAGGCGCCGCCGCCACCGTATCCGGCACGGGCGCGGCGCATGGGCTGGCAGGGTGAAGTGCTGCTGCGCATCCATATCGGTGCCGATGGCTGGCCGCGCCAGGTGACGGTGGTGCGTGGCAGCGGCCATGCCGAACTGGATCGCGCCGCGCGGCGCCATGTCGCGAAAAGCTGGCGCTTCGCCGCACCGTTGCATCACGGCCACGCGCTCGAAGCCTGGGGCGAGGTGCCGATCCGTTTCAGTCTGTATTGATCTGCTGCCGCTGGTTGCAAGACAAAGGTCTGGGCACATCCCGGACACTGGAAAGCAAAAGGGCCGTGCATGCACGGCCCTTGTCGCGAAATGATGAACTTGTCCGGCTCAGCGTCCGTATCCGGGCCTGTAGCGCGGATAACCGGGGCGCGGCGGAGGCGGTGGCGGACGATGGTGGTGACCATGTGCGTAATAGTGCGGATAGACACCCGGCGCGTAGACCTTCACCGGAGCGCGATGACGGTAGTGGTGCGGGCGCGGCGGTGGCGGGGCGCGATAGTAATAGCGCGGTGCGGGGCCGCCATGGACCACATGCAGCGGATGGTGCAGGTGCCGGTGGTACGGATGTCCGGCACTGAACACCACATCTCCGATGGATACCCAGATCCGGGTATCCGGACCATGTGCCTTGGCAGTCGGTGCCAGCGACAGGCCCAGCACAAGCAGCAGGGCCGAAGCGAGCAGGGAAAGGATACGCATGGTTGATCTCCCATGAATCCGCCGCAGGTCCGGCGTTGGATCAGAGTCGCCGAGCACAGGTGAACGCCGCTTCAATCACCCCGGTCAGTTGCAACCCCGGCTGAACCGTCCGGGCCTGCAACAGCCTCAGCGGCGTGCGGTCGCGCGCACTTCCAGCCGCGCAATGGCCTGCGGAATCTGTGCGGCCGAATCAATCCGTTCCACATGCGGATCGTCGTCGGCCACGTCATGGATCATCTCGTGCGCCCAGGTCACCGGGTAGGGCATGTGCACGCCCCAGCCACCGAGTTTGAGCACCGGCGCGATGTCCGAACGCAAGGAGTTGCCGATCATCGCGAAGTGTTCCGGGGTGCCGTTGCATTCGCGGATGACGCGGGCATAGGCGGCCGGATCCTTTTCCGACACGATCTCGATCCGGGTGAACAGGTCGGCCAGGCCGGAGGCGGCGATCTTGGCTTCCTGGTGGAACAGATCGCCCTTGGTGATCAGCACGATCCGGTGCGTGGCGGCGACCGCCTCGACCGCGCTGCGGATGTCCGGCAGCAATTCCACCGGATGGCGCAGCACGTCCTTGCCCAGTTGCATGATGCGGGCAAGATCGGCGGCCGCGATGTGGCCTTCGGTCATCGCGATCGCGGTTTCCAGCATCGACAGGGTCATGCCCTTGGCGCCGTAACCGAAAAACGCGATATTGGCGCGTTCGGTCGCCAACAGGCGCTCGTGCAGGCCGGTATCGGCCAGATCAAGGTAGGGCGAGAGGATGCGTTCGTATTCGGCGTGCGCGGCCTGGAACCAGGTTTCGCTGTGCCAGAGCGTGTCGTCGGCGTCGAAACCGACCAGGCTGATGGGACGCAGGGGTGCGGCGGCGGTGTCACCGGCAGGCAAAGGTGCGGGAGTCATGGAGGGGCACGGCAGGGGCAGGAATCGACCCGTGCCGGCAGGTGACGCAAAGTGTCAGCTTCGGCGCCTGTGCGTTCAGTCGAGGTCGGCGAATGGGTCGGCAGCGGGGCTCGGATCGGTGCACAGTGTACCCTGAAGCGCATGGCCAAGCCCTTGCGCGATGGCGGCAGACCAGTCCAGCAGCGGCAGCAGCAGGGCGTTCAGCAGGGTGATGCAAATCATGACCAGGGTCCGGAATTTCAGGATGTGCAGGGTATGAAGCATGAAACGGGCCAACTTTCCCCGGCCTGGCCGGCCAGAGCGGGATTTCCGCCGCAAGATGCCGTCGCTCGCACCCGTACCGCGCTGCTCTGGGCCGTGGCGCTGTCGCTGCTGCTGGCGATCCTGCCGTGGCTGTGGCCGGCGGCGGCGTGGATCGCATGGCCGCAGGTGGTGGTGGCCACGCTGGTGCATGAGTTCGGGCACGGTATCGCGGCGCTGGTGTCGGGCGGCGGCTTCGAGTCATTGCGGGTCTATGCCGATGGTTCCGGTGTGGCGATGACACGCGGCAGCGCTGGGGGAATGCAATCGGCATGGATCGCGGCCGGTGGGCCGGGCATGCCGCCATTGCTGGCGTTACTGCTGTTCGTGGCGGCACGAAAGGAAACCCTCGCGCGCGCCACGCTGGGCGTGCTCGGGATGCTGCTGCTGGTGGCGCTGGTGCTGTGGGTGCGCAATCTTTTCGCAGCGGGTCTCGTGCTGGTGTGTGCGGCGCTGGCCAGTACGGTGGCGTGGCGTGCATCCGGGATGCTGGTGCAGGCCTTCACCGGCTTTGTCGCGGTGCAGTTGTGCCTGGCGACGCTGTCGCGGCTGGGCGGCCTGTTCCAGCGTGGCGCACGCACCGGCGCCGGTGAACTGGCCTCGGACACGATGCAGATGGCGCAGGGGCTGGGTGGGCCGCACTGGTTCTGGGCCGCGCTGCTGGTGCTGTTTTCGCTGCTGGTGCTGGCGCTTGGATTGTGGGTGCTGTGGCGCAGCTTCGGGCTGCGTGCGGAGCCACCGGCCGCGATCTGATGCTGTGGAGAAAACGCCCCGCATCCGGAAAGATGCGGGGCGCGGAAGTTACTTCTTCGCGGCCGTCTTCTTCACCGCCTTGCTGGCGGCAGGCTTCTTCGCGGCGGCCTTTTTCGCAGGGGCCTTGGCTGCTGCCTTTTTCACCGCAGCTTTCTTTGCGACCGGCGTTTTGACGGCCTTGGCTACGGCTTTTTTGGCAGTTGCCTTCTTTGCTGGTGCCTTGGTGGCTGTCGCCTTCTTTACGGCGGTTTTCTTTACGGCGGGCTTGCTGGCTGCCGCTTTGCCGGTCGTGGCTTTCTTCGCGATGCTTTTCTTCACCGCAGCCTTCTTCGTTGCAACTTTCTTCACGACCGCCTTCTTTGCCGGCGCCCTGGTGGCTGTGGCCTTCTTCGCGGCTGTCTTCTTTGCGGTCACCTTTTTCGCGGCCGCCGGTTTGATGGCGGCTTTCTTTGTCGATGTCCTGGCGGTCAGCGCGGTCTTCACCTCGGCCTTGGCTTTGGCGACCTTGCCGTCGGTGGTCTTGCGCTGTGCCGCTACGGTCTTCTTTGCCGAGTCGACGTTCTTCTTGACCGCCTTCTTCGCCTTGGTGACTTCCTTGTCGATGGCTTTCTTGCCGGCGGCGATCTTCTTGCTGGCGGTTTTCTTTGCGCTGGCGACTTTCTTCTCGACCGTCTTCTTTGCCGAATCGACCTTCTTGCGCGCTTCGCCGGCGGCCTTCCTGATCTTCTTGCCGGTGTCGCTGGCCTTCTTTTCGATCACGTTGACGGCCTCGGCGGCGGTCTGTTTCACGGCCTCGGTGGCACTGGCCACTGCGGCACGTGCGTCGGCCGCCACGTCCTGCACCTTTTCCGAGACGGCTTCCGCTGCACTGGAGATCGCCGACGTCACACCGTTCCCATTGCTCATTGCGTGCCCCTCCTCGTTGTGGGCCGTGGATATCGCAGCGAAATCTGCGCCTAGTTGCATCATTGTGCAAGCGCGACTTGGCAGCAAGGCGCAATGCCGGTGAAATCGCATCTGTCCGGGCGGGAACATCGTTGCCGCACGGCCGGTCGAAACCCGCATCCGCCACTGTTCTGGAGGTCCCATGTTCCCTGCTGTTCTGCTGCGTTGCCTGATGCTGTCGGGCCTGGTGATGGCCGCTTCGGCAATACCTGCATCCGGCGATGCGCGCGCCGCGTTGCCGGCCGATGTGGATGGGCAGGCCTTGCCTTCATTGGCGCCGATGCTGGAGCAGGTCACGCCGGCGGTGGTCAATATCCACAGCAAGGCGGTGGTGCGGGTGCGCAGCCCGCTGGCCGATGATCCGTTCTTCCGCCACCTGTTCGGGCTGCCGAATGTGCCGCAGGAGCGCATCAAGCAGGCGCTGGGTTCGGGTGTGATCGTCGATGCCGCGCGCGGTCTGATCCTGACCAACAACCACGTCATCGCCGGTGCCGACGATATCCAGGTGTCGCTGGCCGATGGCCGCACCCTGACCGCCGAACTGGTCGGTACCGACGAGGACACCGATGTCGGCGTGATCCGGGTCGACGCCAAGGATCTGGTGGCGGTGCCGGTGGCCGACAGCGATGCCTTGCGCGTGGGTGATTTCGTGGTGGCGGTGGGCAATCCGTTCGGGCTTGGCCAGACCGTCACCTCCGGCATCGTATCCGCGCTCGGCCGCCACGGCCTGCCGGGGCTGGGCTATCAGAACTTCATCCAGACCGATGCCAGCATCAATCCGGGCAATTCCGGCGGTGCGCTGGTGAATCTGCGTGGCGAGCTGATCGGCATCAATACCGCGATCTTCAATCCCGGTGGCAGTGCGGCCGGCAATATCGGCATCGGTTTCGCGATTCCCTCGGATCTGGCGCTGGGCGTGATGCGCCAGTTGCTGGAAAACGGCGAAGTGCAGCGCGGCACCCTCGGCATCGAGGCGCAGGACATCACCCGCGAACTGCGCAGTGCACTGGGGCTTTCCGACAGCCGTGGCGTCATCGTGACGCGGGTGCGGCCCGAATCCCCGGCGCAGGCCGCCGGTCTGCGCGCCGGCGATGTGATCACCGCAATCGACGACAAGCCGATCCAGCGGCATCAGGAACTGGTGAATCTGGAAGGCCTGCTGCCGGTCGGCAAGCCGGTTACGCTGTCGCTGCAGCGCGAGGGAAAACCGCTGACGCTAAAAGCTACGCTGAGCCCGCGCGTGACCGAACTGGAAGGCGCCAGGCTCGATGCGCGCCTTTCCGGCGCACGCTTCGGTGCACTGGCCGAAAGCCTGCGGCGCCAGGGTGTGGTCGGAGTGCTGGTATTGGAGGTGGAACCCGGCAGCCGCGCCGCCAACAGCGGCCTGCGCGCCGGTGACCTGATCACGGCGGTCAACCGGCGCGACATCGGTGATCTGGTGGCGCTGGAGCGCAGTGTTTCGAGCCGCCCGGAACAGTTGCTGCTGACCCTGGTGCGCGGCCGCCGCTCGTATTTCGCGGTGATGGAATAAGCGACCGCTGCCGTGATGCATGCGGTGGCACGGAGCGACAGTTCGGTTCGCCCATGGTGGCTGCAACCAGGTTCAGCCTGGCGTGTTAGCGTGGTGGCCGCGCGTGCCGGAGCGGCCGGGCCGCTCCGCAGTGACATCCCTTACCCACGAGGAAGTCGAAGATGAGCAAGCAACCGAAGAACCCGTCGGCTGATCCGGTCGAAACCGCCGCCGCTGCCGTCGGTCACCTGTACGAAGCCAAGGAACGCCTCAAGGATGCCGCCGTTGCTGCTGGTGATGCGGTCCGCAGTGCAGCCTCCACCGCAGCGGAAGCGGCGCGCGCCGACCTGGGTGCGGGCAAGGAGGCCATCACCGATCCGCTGCACGATGCCGCCGCCGCCAGTCGTGCCGCCGCGAGCGACGCGAGGGCGGCAGCCAGTGCGGAAATGGAGGTGCTGATGGACAAGGGTCGCGAGCTTTGGCACAGCGCCGAAGGCATGATCCGCCAGCACCCGGCGGCCGCGTTCGGCGCCGCGTTCGCGGTGGGCTGGCTGTTTGCCAAGATGACCCGGCGCCACTGATGGAGCAGCCTTCGGCGCCGCCGGGCGAAAATCCGGGCGATCCGCCTCCACCCCAGCCGCCACCGCTGGATGAGGCTGCGCGTCGCATCGGCGCGGCCGGCAAGGAGCTGGGTGCGGAACTGTGGGCCGCAGTGCGGGCGTTTCGCGCGTTGCTGATGGCCGAGCTGGCGCTGTCACGTGCCGCGATCCTGCGCGTGCTGGTGCTGGCGACCATCGGCACCGCGCTGGGAGCGACCGCCTGGCTGTACCTGATGGCGATGGGCGTGCTGGGCCTGCGTGCGGCCGGCCTGCCGTGGTGGGCGGCGGTCGGCATTCCGGCGCTGGTGTCGCTGCTGGTCGCAGGGTTGTGTGTGTGGCTGGCGCTCAAAGCGCTGGAAGATACCCAGTTCAAGGCCACCCGCCGGCAACTGGCGCGCATGGGCATCGGCGACGATCCCGACGCGCTGGAAAAAGACCCGGAGAACGTACCGTGAAGTACCGCGCCCTGAAGGCCCGTGTCGCCGCCGCCGAACGCCGGGTGGGCGAGCATCTGGCGGATGCCGGTGACCGGGTTGGCACGATGCAGGGCACGGTCAAACAGGCGATGACCCCTGCGCGCATCCTGGGCGCCGGCTTGGTGGGTGGATTGCTGATGGGATGGCTGCGCCCAATGAGGATGGCCGCTGCGCTTCCGCCACTGCTGAAGATCGCGGCCAGCATGCCGGGGCTGCTGGCCTCGCTGGAACCGCTGCTGGCACCGATCCGGCAGGGCATGCGGGCCGCCGCTGAAGAGGGTGGCCGGCCGCCGGAAGATTCCTGACGCCACCTTGCGCGCGCCGTCGACGCTTTCATGTGCGTGATATGGTGAGCAGTCCCTTTTCGATGCCTGTTCCGTGTTGATCCGTGCGCTCACCCTCGATCTTGACGATACGCTCTGGCCGGTCTGGCCGACGATCATCCGGGCCGAGGAAACCCTGCACGCCTGGCTGGCCGAACACGCACCGCGCACCGCGCAGCGCTATCCCATCGCCGCGATGCGCCAGCTGCGCGACCGCATTGCAAACGAGCGCCCGGAAATCGCGCACGACTTCACCGAACAGCGCCGCCTGACCCTGCTGCACGCGCTGCGCGACAGCGGCGAGGACGCTACCCTGGTGGAACCGGCCTACGAGGTCTTCATCGCCGCCCGCAATGTGGTGGATCTGTACCCGGAAGCCGGCGCGGCACTGGAACAACTGGCCGCGCGCTATCCGATCGGGGCGCTGACCAATGGCAACGCCGACCTTGTGCGGATCGGCATCGACCGCCACTTCACCTTCCACATCGGTGCGCGCGAACACGGTGTGCCCAAGCCGCATGTCAGCATTTTCCAGGCCGCCTGCCAGCGCCTGGCGCTGGCGCCGGAACAGGTGCTGCACGTGGGCGATGACCCGGAGCTGGACGTGATCGGTGCCCAGGGCGCCGGCATGCGCACCGCTTGGATCAACCGCGAAGGTGCACGTTGGCAATGGTCGCCGCGCGAGCCCGATTACACCGTCCGCAGCCTGGATGAGCTGGTTCAACAGCTCGGCTGCGAAACCCCCGCCACTCAAGGATCCCCATGAACCTGCCCGCCAGCCTGCTGCTGACCGCCGAAACCGGCGCCACCCCGATCATCGCCACCACCCGTGCCGCACTGGATACCGTCAAGGCCGGCCTGCCCGATGCCGCGCGCGGCTGGATCGATGCCAACGGTTTCAACGCCAAACCGGGCAGCTGGCTGGCAGTGCCCGGTGACTCCGGTGGCATCGGCATGGTGCTGGTCGGGATCGAGGACGCGGCCGATCCGCACGCCTTGGGCGTTTTGCCACAGGCCCTGCCGGAAGGCCGTTACCGCCTCAGCGACGAACATGGCGAACGCATCGATCCGGCCGTGGCGCTGCTGGGCTGGGGGCTGGGCAGCTACCGCTTCGAACGCTACAAGAAAGCCCCGCGCGCGCCGGCGCAACTGCTGGTTTCACCGGACGCGCCGGGCGTGGATGCGGCGCGTGCGGTGCTGGAAGCCAGCCTGCGGGTGCGCGACCTGGTCAACACCCCTTCCGAGGACATGGGCCCGGAACAGCTCGAGCAGGCCGCATGCACGCTGGCCGAACGCTTCGGCGCACGCCTGCGCGTGATCGCCGGTGATGCGCTGCTGGAGGAGAATTTCCCCGCGATCCACGCCGTCGGCCGCGCCAGCCACCGCGCTCCGCGCCTGATCGAACTGGTTTGGGGCGATGACACGCACCCGCAGCTGGCCATCGTCGGCAAGGGCGTGTGCTTTGACACCGGCGGCCTGGACCTCAAGCCTTCGGACGGCATGCGCAATATGAAGAAGGACATGGGTGGCGCCGCCCATGCCATCGCGCTGGCCGGGCTGGTGATGGACCAGCGTCTGCCGGTGAACCTGCGCTTGCTGGTGCCGGCGGTGGAAAATGCCATCGGCCCCAACGCCTACCGCCCCGGCGAGGTCATCGCCACGCGCAAGGGTGTCAGTGTGGAAATCGACAATACCGATGCCGAGGGGCGCATCGTGCTGTGCGACGCGCTGACTCTTGCCGGCGAATCCAAGCCCGATCTGATTCTGGATTTCGCCACGCTCACCGGGGCGGCACGCGTCGCGCTGGGGCCGGATCTGCCGGCGTTGTTCGCCAATGACGAAGACGTCGCGGCGGGTTGGCTCGCGGCTGGCGAGGAACTGCGCGATCCGGTCTGGCGCATGCCGTTGTGGCGGCCGTACCTGCGCTATCTGAACAGCCATGTGGCCGACATCGCCAACGCCGGCTCGCGCATGGCCGGGGCCGTCACCGCCGCGCTGTATCTGGAAAAGTTCATCCCCGACGGCCAGCGCTGGGCGCACCTGGATGTCTACGCCTGGAACGACACCGATCGCCCCGGCCGCCCGCGCGGCGGTGAAGCGATGGCGTTGCGCTCGGCGTTCGCGATGTTGAGGGCGCGCTACGGCTGATTGCAGGCAGCGAACGTTCCCCCGAAAAGCCTCTACCCCGCCGGGTCGTTCCGGGAGCGGCCAGGACCGCGACAGGTCCTTTGCTGGTACACGTGACGAACCTGATTGCGTCACACTTTGCGCCTGCTCCTGTCCGGGTTGTCCATGAACGCATCTGCTGAACTGCTCAAGGAACTGCGCATCGAGCGCAACGCTCCGCCGCCGCCTTCGTCGTCGAGCACGAAATGGTGGGCGCTGGCGGCCATCGCCGTCGCGATTGTGGCTGTCGTCGCCTGGGTGATGAGCCAGCGCGAAACCGCCATCGAGGTGCGTACCGCGCCGGTGATCGCGATCAGCAATACCGCCGCCAGCGCCTCGGTATTGGATGCCAGCGGTTATGTCGTGGCGCGGCGCATGGCGACGGTGTCGGCCAAGATCACCGGCCGGGTGCTTGATGTGTTGATCGAGGAGGGCATGCGGGTCGAGGAAGGCCAGGTCATGGCCACGTTGGACCCGGTCGATGCCGATGCCCAGTTCGCGCTGGCGAACGCGCAACTGGATGCCGCGCGCAGCCAGGTGGCCTCGGTGCAGGCCCAGCTCACCCAGGCCGAAGCCGAGGCCGTGCGCGTGACCGAACTGGTCGGGCGCGGACTGGTATCGCGTTCTCAATTCGATGCCGCCGTGGCCCAGCGCGATGCGTTGCGAGCCCAGCGCCTGACCGCGCAACGCAATGTGAAGGTCGCCGCCGATGCGCTGGAAATCGCCAGGAATGGCGTTGACAACACCATCGTGCGGGCTCCGTTCGCTGGCGTGGTGATCGCCAAGGCAGCGCAGCCGGGCGAAATCGTTTCGCCGATGGCCACTGGCGGCTATACCCGTACCGGCATCGGCACCATCGTCGACATGGAATCGCTGGAAGTGGAAGTCGATGTCGGCGAGGCCTACATCGGCCGGGTGCAGCCGGAGATGCCGGCGCAGGTGGTGCTCAACGCCTATCCGGACTGGAAGATTCCGGCCGAGGTGATCGCGATCATTCCCGCCGCCGACCGCGGCAAGGCCACCGTCAAGGTGCGCGTGGCGTTCAAGGAAAAGGACGCGCGCATCGTGCCGGACATGGGCGTGCGGGTCAGTTTTCTGGAAGAGATGCAGAGCGAGCAACCTGAAGCGCCGCGCGGCGTGCGCGTGCCGCAGGCCGCGATCATCACGCGTGACGGCGGCAGCGCGGTGTTCGTGCTGCAGGACGGAAAAGCCGTGCTGCGCCGGATCGAAACCGGCATCGCGCTGGGTGACGGACGCCAGGTGCTGTCCGGCGTCAGCGCCGGGCAGAGCGTGGTGCTGGGGCCACCGGAAGAATTGAAGGATGGCGATGCGGTGCGGGTGGCCGCATCGCGATGAGTTCCCGCTGGCCCAAGCCTGCTTGGGGCAGAGGGCCAGGGTGAAGGGGCGAGCGCCGCAGGCGTGAGTGCTGCTGCTTCTCGTGGTGACGCAAAGCGCCCCCTCACCCCAACCCTCTCCCCCGCCGTGGCAGGGGAGAGGGAGTAAAAAGCGTCACGGCAATTTTCATCATCATCAACCAAGGAATCCCCATGTCTGCACTGGTCAGCCTCCGTAACCTCACCAAGACCTACCAGCGCGGGCCGGAGAAGGTCGCCGTGCTGCATGGTGTGAATCTGGATATCGAAAATGGCGATTTTGTTGCGCTGATGGGGCCGTCCGGCTCGGGCAAGACGACGCTGCTGAATCTGATCGGCGGGCTGGATAACCCCAGCAGCGGCGAGATCGAAATCGAAGGCGAGCGCATCGATGCGATGAGCGGCGGACAGCTCGCGGCCTGGCGCAGCCGCCACGTCGGTTTCGTGTTCCAGTTCTACAACCTGATGCCCACGCTCAGCGCGCAGAAGAACGTCGAGCTGCCGCTGCTGCTGACTTCGCTCAACGCGAAGGAGCGCGCCCGCCGTGCACAGATCGCGCTCACCCTTGTGGGTTTGGCGGATCGGCGCAGCCACAAGCCCAACGAGCTTTCCGGTGGCCAGCAGCAGCGCGTCGCGATCGCCCGCGCGATAGTGTCCGACCCCACCTTCCTGATCTGCGACGAACCCACCGGCGACCTGGACCGCCAATCGGCCGAGGAAGTGCTCGAACTGCTGCAACTGCTGAACCGCGAGCACGGCAAGACCATCGTCATGGTCACGCACGACCCGAAGGCGGCCGAATACGCCAGCCACACCATCCATCTGGACAAGGGCGAGCTGGTCGACGCGCCTGCTCTTGCGCACTGACGGGAGACTGAGCATGAAAAAACGACAGGACAGCCGTTTCTCACAGCGATGCTACCCGCAGGACGGCGCACATGAATTTATCGCGATGAAAAAACGGCAGGACAGCCGTTTTTCACAGCGAAGCTGCCCGCAGGGTGGCGCACATGGATGTGCGCCATGAAATTCCTCCACCTCATCTGGGCCCAGCTGTTCCGCAGCCGCACCCGCACCGCGCTGACGCTGCTCTCGGTGGTGACCGCGTTCATGCTGTTCGGGCTGCTGGATTCGGTGCGCGTGGCGTTCAATTCCGGTGGCAGCGTGGATGGCGCCAACCGGCTGGTCGTGGCCTCGCGCCTGTCGATCACGCAAACTCTTCCGATCCGTTTGTTGCAGCAGATCGAGGGTATCCCCGGGGTGCGCCAGGCCACCTATGCGATGTGGTTCGGCGGCATCTACCAGGACATGAAGAACTTCTTCCCGAACTTCTCGGTCGCGCCCGACTTCTTCGAGGTCTACACCGAATACGAGGTGCCGCCCGAGCAGGTCGAAGCCTTCAAGGCCACCCGCACCGCCGCCGCCGTGGGCGAGGCACTGGCGCTCAAGCATGGCTGGAAGATCGGCGACACCATCCCGCTGCAGGCCACCATCTTCCCGCGCAACGGCAGCAACGACTGGCCGCTGGAGCTGACCACGATCTTCCGGGTCAAGGACCGTTCGCAGGTCGGGCAGGAAAACCAGCTGGTGATGAACTGGTCCTACTTCGACGAGGCCAACGACTACATCAAGAATCAGGTGAGCTGGTTCACCGTGGTGCTGGACGATCCGGCCCAGGCCTCGCAGGTGGCGCAGGCGATCGATGCGCTGTCGGCCAATTCGGATCATGAAACCAGAAGCCAGACCGAATCGGCCTTCCAGCAGGCGTTCGCCAAGCAGTTCGCCGACATCGGCCTGATTGTCACCGCGATCATGGGCGCGGTGTTCTTCACCCTCGTGCTGCTGACCGGCAACACCATGGCGCAGGCGGTGCGCGAGCGCATTCCCGAGCTGGCCACGCTCAAGACGCTGGGTTTCACCGATGCCTCGGTGCTGGGTCTGGTGCTGGCCGAATCGGTGCTGCTGGTGGTGCTCGGCGGCATGCTGGGCCTGGGTCTGTCGGCCGCGATCATGCCCGGCCTGGCGCGCGCCAGCGGCGGCATGATGCCGATCCAGACGGTGGTGGCGCAGACCTGGCTGGTCGGGCTGGCGCTGATGCTGGCGATCGGTCTGGTCGTGGGGCTGCTGCCGGCACTGCGCGCGCAGCGGCTCAGGATCGTCGATGCATTGGCCGGGCGTTGAGGAAGCCGCCATGAAGAATGTTCTGAAGAATTTTGCCGTGCTGCTGGTGCTGCTCGCCGCGCTGGTCGTCTGGACCCTGTTGCCCTGGGCCGGCGTGCTGGCCGTGGTGGTGCTGCTGGCGCTGTGGTTGTGGCTGACCCGTTCCGGGCGGCTGGCGCGCGAGGCCACGCGCATCGGCATCGCGAGCCTGCCGCAACGCTGGGGAGCGTCCTCGGTGATCATCGTCGGCATCGCCGGTGTGGTCGGCGTGCTGGTCGCGATGCTGGCGATGGGCGAAGGTTTCCAGGCCACGCTGCAGGCGGCCGGCAACGATGAAACCGCGATCGTGCTGCGCGGCGGTTCGCAGGCGGAAACCAATTCGGTGATCAGCCGCAGCCAGGTGCCATTGATCGCTGCGCTGCCCGGTGTGCAGCGTGATGCCGATGGGCGGCCGCTGCTGTCGGCCGAACTTTCCCAGGTGGTGAACCTGCCCACGCGCGCCGATGGCACCGACGCCAATGTGCAGTTCCGCGGCATCGGCGAGGACGCCTGGCAGGTGCGCGAAGGCGTGCGCATCATCGAAGGCCGCAAGCCCACCACCGGCCTGCGCGAACTGGCCGCCGGGCGCGGTGCGCAATCACAGTTCCAGGGGCTGGAAGTCGGCAACCTGCTGATGCTGGGCAATCAGGAATGGAGCGTGGTCGGCGTGTTCGCTTCCGATGACGCCTACGAATCAGAACTGTGGGGCGATGCACAGACCCTGGCCACCACCTACAACCGAGGTGCCTACCAGTCGGTGCTGGTGCGCACCGGAGCGGAAGGGTTCGAGAGCTTCAAGGCGGCGGTCGAAGCCGATCCGCAGCTCAAGCTCGACGTGCTGACCACGCGCGCCTATTTCGCGCAGCAATCCGGCGGCCTCAAGACGCTGCTGACCGCGCTGGGCACGGTGATCGGCGGCATCATGGCGGTGGGCGCGATTTTCGGCGCACTCAACACGATGTACGCTGCCGTCGCCACCCGCGCCCGCGAAATCGCCACAATGCGTGCCATCGGCTTCCGCGGCACACCCGTGGTCACTGCGGTGATGCTGGAAACCATGCTGCTGGCACTGCTCGGCGGTCTGCTCGGCGGCCTGGTCGCGTGGCTGCTGTTCAACAACTATTCGGTGTCCACACTCGGCAGCAACTTCAGCCAGGTGGTGTTCCAGTTCAAGGTGACCCCGGCACTGTTGTGGACCGGCCTGAAATGGGCATTGGGCATCGGCCTGCTGGGTGGCCTGTTCCCGGCGCTGCGGGCGGCGAGGTTGCCGATCACGGTGGCACTGCGGGAGGTGTGATATGGGTTGGAATCGTAAATAAACACCTGCGATGATTTCTTGTTCATATAGATAAAACAGTGGCTTGTGTAAGCCTCTTGTTAGGAGTATCGTTTCTTTATCGTAAAGAAATTATGCTGTTTGACACATGCCTCGCCCACGTTCAGCCACTTCCGACGATCTGTTGTTCCTGCTGCGCAGCGGCGAGCCGGTGCCGGCTGCGTGGCTGGTGCAGCAGTTGGGCGTGTCGCGCCCGGTACTGGCGCGACTGGTCGCCGAAGCCGGCGATCAGGTATTGCGCATCGGCAAGGCGCGGGCCACGGCCTATGTCGCACGCAGCGTCACCGACGCTGGCAGCGCCTGGCCGCTGTGGCGTATGCGGGCCGACGCCAGCCTGGAAGAACTGGGCACGCTGTATGCGCTGAATGGTGAGCGCTTCCAGTTTGAGCCATCGGGCGAGCGGCCCAATCTGGTGCGGCCGGTCGAGCAGGTGGCGGGCCATTTTCCCGGCCTGCCGTGGTTTCTCGACGATCTGCGCCCGCAAGGTTTCCTTGGCCGCACCCTGGCGCATCGGCAGGCGCGACATCTGGGCGTGCCCGATGATCTGCACCGCTGGCAACTGCGCGATACCTTGCTCGCCATCACCCGCAGTGGCGGCACGGGCATGGGTGATCTGCTGCTGGGCCAGACGGCGGTGGAAATGGCCCTGACCGAACGCGACGCCCCGTCCGACACCGTGGCCGTGAACGAACGCTCCGCGCTTTATGCGCAATGGGCGCAGGCCGCACTGGCCGGTGAGGACATAGGCTCCTCGCCCGGCGGCGAGCAACCCAAGTTCACTGCGACCGTGAGCTCGCTAGCGGGGCGTTATGCCGCACTGGTCAAGTTCGCCGTGCCCGACAGCGGCGAGGCCGCACGGCGCTGGGCCGATCTTCTGGTCTGCGAACACCTTGCGCTGGCGTGCCTGCGCCAGGCCGGGTTGCCTGCTTCCGAATCCGAATTGATCGATGCGGACGGCTACACCTGTCTGGAAGTGCGCAGGTTTGATCGCACGCCCGATGTGCTGGGGCGGCGCGGTTACGTTTCGCTGCTGGCCCTGAGCACTGCTTTCATCGGTGACGATATGCGCGACTGGAGCCTTTCCGGCGAACGGCTCGCCGCCGCCGCGTGGGTTGATGCCGATACCGCAGCGCAGATGGCACGCCTGCACTGGTTCGGTCGCCTCATCGGCAACAGCGACATGCATGCCGGCAACCTCGGTTTTCATCTCGTGGATCGCGGCCCGCTCGCACTTGCACCGGCCTACGACATGCTGCCAATGTCGCTGGCACCCTCGCGCACCGGCGCGGTGCGCAATGCCGAACCGCTCCGTCCGTTGATACCGGACCGGGCCGGGCAAATCCCACATCTGATCTGGGCGGCCCGGATCGCAGCGTGCTACTGGGAACAGGTCGCCGATTGCGACCGCATCGGTTCGGGTTCGTTGCGTCGGCTGGCGACGCAGAACCGCGATGTGGCCGCGCGGCTGGAGCGGTCGCTGGGAGGCTGAGAGCGAAGGCTGGCGTTCAATACGAAAGCCAATCCGGATGTGTCTGCGTGATGCCGCAACAGCGGCCTGCGTCGGCTACATCGCACGCACGCGGAAGCGCCGGCCCTTGATCTTGCCTGCCTGCAGGCCGGCCAGCGCGGTCTTGATCATCCGGGTTCGCACCGCGACATAGCTGCGGGTCGGGAAGATGTCGATCCTGCCGATGTCGTCCGCCTTCAGGCCGGCGGCGCCGGTGAGTGCGCCGAGGATGTCGCCGGGGCGCAGCTTGTCGCTGCGGCCCGCGTCGATGCGCAAGGTGCGCATGGCGGCTTGCGGAACATGGGTCGTGCGCGCGGCAAGCGGTACCGGGTGCCACTGGATCCGCTCGCCGCTGGCGTCTTCGATCTGCAGCGCGCGCGGCATTTCGCGCGGTGTGACCAGATTCAACGCGAGTCCGTTTCCGCCTGCCCGCGCGGTACGGCCGATACGGTGCAGATACGTGTCCGGATCGGGCGGCAGCTCGTAGTTGACCACGCAGGCCAGGTCTTTCACGTCGAGCCCGCGTGCGGCGACATCGCTGGCGACCAGCACGACGAGCGAGCGGTTGGCGAAGCGCACCAGGACTTCATCACGGTCGCGTTGTTCCAGATCGCCGTGCAGCGCTGCGGCGGCAACGCCGGCGTTCTGCAGGGCGGCGGCGACATCATCGACATCGCGCTTGGTGTTGCAGAACACAACCGTGGATTCGGGTGTGTGCTGCATCAGCAGGCCCATCAGCGCGGCGGGCTTGGCGTCGAGCGCGACTTCGTGAAAGTGCGCCTCCACCTGTGGCCGGGTATCACTGCCTTCGACCGTGATCTCGACCGGATCGCGCAGGCTGGCTTTGGCCAGCGCGCGGACTTCTGCTGGCCAGGTGGCGGAAAACAGCAGGCTTTGCCGGGTTTTCGGCAGTTTCCGCACGATGTCGCTGATCGATTTTTCGAACCCCATGTCGAGCATGCGGTCGGCCTCGTCCAGCACCAGCACGCTGACACAGGCGACATCCAGCGCCTTTTTGTGCAGCAGTTCCTGCACCCGTCCGGGTGTGCCGACCACGATGTGCGGCGCGTGCGTCAGCGAGGCCAGCTGCGGCGCCAGTGCGGTACCGCCGGTCAGCAGGCTGAGCTTGACGTTGGGAATCGCGATGGCCAGCCGGCGCAGTTCCTTGCCGACCTGATCGGCCAGTTCGCGGGTTGGGCACAACACCACGGCCTGGGTGCGGGTCGCGGTGGCATCCAGCCGCTGCAACAAGCCCAGCCCGAATGCGGCGGTCTTGCCGCTGCCGGTGGGTGCCTGCGCCAGCACGTCATTGCCGGCCAGTATCGGTGGCAAGGACAAGGCCTGGATCGGCGTGGGAACGAGGAAGCCGGCGGCGTCCAACGCCTGATGCAGGGCGGGAATGAGGGCGAAGTCTTGGAAGGCAGGCATGCGACATGATCGCAGGCCGGGGCCGGATGTGCGATTCAGCGTTTCAGCAAACGTTCCGCAGTCTGTTCCAGCAGATGTGCGGCGACGCGGCTGCCGAGCACGGTGGCGTTACGGGAGGTATAAAAAGCGCTTGGACCTGCGCGGCTTTTCCGCATCCGGAAAAGCCGCTGCCAGCATGCTTCATCCGCCGAAATCCAGTTCAAAGGTGCGCGACACCGAGCAACTCATGCCCTGCTGGGAAAAGTTGGAACTCAGGTTGCCGGTGATGCGGGTCTGGCTTTCCAGCGTCCAGTGGAAATCAATCGTGGCCGGGATGTCGCGCGTGCCGCCGAACGAGCCTTTCCAACTGCAATCAGGTTGCAGGTGCATCTGGATATCGGCCTCGTCATCGCTCATGCCTTGCGCCAGGATCTGGGTGCAGCCGGCGTTGGGAGTCAGGGTGCCGGTGCTGTGTGCAGGGGCCAGTGGCATCGCCATAGGCATCGGCCCGCTGCAGGTCATGCGGCCGGTATGGTTGTTGACCTGCCAGCGCCCCGCCTTCGGGCACCCACATGCGCTCGGGAGCGCCAGGAGGAAGGTGCAGGTGACGGTTTCCCCCGGATTCACGGCAAAGATCGCGCTCTGGTGTTCCAGGTTGCCTTGACTGCGCGTGGCCTTGCCGTGGTCATCACACTGGATGCTGGTGAGGCGATAGCCGGCTTCGGTCAGACGCCGGTCGATGCCCGACAGGGTGGTTTCGTAGCGGCCTGCGGTCACATCCTCGCTGATGTGGCCCGTGCCATTTCGTTCCAGAACCACCTCACCGCTCGGCTGACCCTGGAAATGCAGGCTGCGGTCACCGATGTTCGGCGAAGTTTCCACCCGAACCACGGCACGGCCCTGCGCCGCTTCAGCACGGGCATCGAGCATGTTCATGCCGCCGAGCACGACGAGCAGGGCGAACAGTTTCCAGTACGTCTTCATCGGTGTTTCCTCCATGGCGCCACATGGGGCCGGCAACAGCAGCCTTATGGCCCGGTGCGAGGAGGTACCGGAAAGTGCGCGGAGAATGGACATTTCCATGACGGAGCGCTTGATCGAAGCGTAGTCAGTGGCCTGTTTCCGGCTCGGTAGGCTGTGTGGTTGCGGGTCACGGCAGCGTTTCGGAAGGCGTGAATCGTTCTGGAATCGAAAAGAAACGGTTCTGCAGCACCTGTGTTCCGGCTGGCATCGCAGGACTGCCATGTGATCGGGCAGCCGGAGCAAGCGGTAGAGCTGAGGGCGGCAACAGGGGGAGTGGCGTCAACCCGCCTGCCAATCAGCCAGCAGGCCGGGTGCCTTTGCAGCGGGGGAACGAGGAACATCCCCAGAAAGGCTGGCCGGTTTTGCTGTTTCTTCGCGATGTCATCCCGGCGTTGCATCGCGGGCAATTCGGTTCCGGGATGTCCGGAGAATCCGTCACGGCGTCCCTGTACTGGTGATTCGTCGGCTTTGCCGTTTGGGAGTTGCTGGACGACTGGACTGCCCGGATCATCGTGAGCAATTGCGTGCCGTCGATCAGTGCTATGGGTTTGTCTTCAGCGAATTGAGCTGCGTCCCGCGTGAATTTGCCCGACGCCACGATTCGGACCTCATCCGCCTGATGATGGGCGAGAAGGCCGTACATTTCGCGCACGACGCTCACCGGGATGGATCGTCGTCGCCATTGTTTGCACTGGACCAGGGTGCGGCGGCCGTCTCGATAAAGGATGAGGTCGATGCCGCCATCCGCGCCGCCCAGCCCGGTGGCTTCGACGACATGGCCTTCCCGACGGAATGCTTCGCCGACCAGCCGCTCGAACTCCTTCCATCCGAGGGCGGCGAGGCTGTCGAGCCCGGTGCGGGTATCCAGCAGTTGTCGGTCCTGTCGAGCCCGGATGAACGACATCAGCGAAGCGAGGGAACAGGCGATCAGTACCAGCCACGCGAGCGGGGCGAAAGTGTTGCTGGCAGTGGAGAAGGCCTGCAGATAGGTGTTGCCGCTGCCACCCAGAAGTGCTGGCAGCGCGTATCGAATCAGCAGAAAGGCGATCAGACCTGCGGCGACTCCGACCGGCCAGGGAAGGGTTGTCAGTTCCTCGAAGAAGCCGTTCTTTTTCCGCCGACCCACTTGCAGATACCTCAGCGCTTGAGCAGCCGTTCCGCCCCCTGTTCCAACAGGCGTTCCGCGACGAGGGTGCCGAGGTCGTGCAGGGTGCTGGTGTCGGCGCTGTCTTCCACACGCAGGATTTCGCCGCTGCGTTCGTCGCCGACCAGGGCGCGCAGGGTCCAGCTGCCGTCGGCTTCGGTGCAATAGCCGGCGATCGGGACCTGGCAGCTTCCGGCCAGGCGCAGGTTCATGGCGCGCTCCACGTCCACGCAGCGGCGGGTCGGGGCGTGGTTCAGCGGGGCGAACAGGGCGTGCGTGGCGTCGTCGCCGGCGCGGCATTCGACCGCGATGGCACCTTGCGCGACGGCCGGCAGGAAGTCCGGGGGCGTCAGCCGGGCGCGGATGCGGCCGTCAAAACCCAGGCGCTGCAGGCCGGCGCAGGCCAGGATGATGGCGTCGTAGTCGCCGGCATCGAGCTTGGCCAGACGGGTGTTGACGTTGCCGCGCAGGTCGCGCAGTTCCAGATCCGGGCGGATCGCACGCAACTGCACCTGGCGGCGCAGCGAGGAGGTGCCCACGCGCGCGCCATGCGGCAGGCTGGCCAGATCGGCATGGTGGTTGGAGACGAAGGCGTCGAACGGGTCGGCGCGTTCCAGCACGGCGGCCAGTGCGAATGGTCCGTCCAGCTCCATCGGCACGTCCTTGAGCGAATGCACCGCGCAGTCGGCGTGGCCTTCCTCCATCGCCACTTCCAGTTCCTTCAGGAACAGGCCCTTGCCGCCGAGTGCGGACAGCGAGCGGTCGAGGATTTCATCGCCACGGGTGGAGAGCGGCACCAGTTCGATGGAAAGGTCCGGATGCAGCACACGCAGGCGCGCGGCGACGTGTTCAGTCTGCCACAGCGCCAATGCGCTCTTGCGCGTGGCGATGCGCAGGGTGGTGGAAGAGGTCATTTGTTCTCACAGGTTCTTCAGGCGCTGGCGCACGCCGGGCAGACAGCGGCGGCTGACATCCAGCCGCGCCGGATGGTTGCGCAGGCGCACGACTTCGCGCCCGTCCGGTTCGCGCACCAGTTCGCGGATCTGGTCGGGGGCGACCAGGCAGTTGCGGTGCAGGCGGATGAAGCGTTCGCCGAATTCGGCTTCCAGCGATTTCAGCGAATCCTCGATCAGATCCTGGCCTTCCGCGTGGTGCACGACGACGTATTTTTCCTCGGCTTGCAGGAAGTGGATGTCCTGGATCGGGATCAGCCGCAGCGTGCCGCGCAGGCGTGCGGACAGATGGCTGCGGCGCTGCGCCGGCAGGCGGCCGGCCGGTGCGGCGCCGGCATGGAAGCGTTCGGCGCGGGCCAGTGCCGCGGCCAGGCGTTCGGCCCGGATCGGCTTGACCAGGTAATCCACCGCGTGCGCTTCGAACGCGGCCAGTGCGTGTTCGTCGTATGCGGTGCAGAACACCACCGCCGGCGGATCCGGCAGTTCGGCCAGATGGCGTGCGGCTTCCAGGCCGTCGAGCAGCGGCATCGCGATATCCAGCAGCACGGCGTCGGGCTTGAGCGTGGCGGCCAGTTCGCAGGCCTCGCGACCGTTGCCGGCCTCACCGATGATCTCGTGGCCGCCAAGATCACCGACCAGGTCGCGCAGGCGCTGGCGCGCAAGGGGTTCGTCGTCGGCAATCAGGAGTTTCATGTCTCAGTCGGTGGGCACGATCAGCGTGGCTGAATAGTAGCCGTCCTGCAGGCGCGTCACCATGCGCGCGCTGCCCCCGTGCTGGTGCGCCAGACGCTGCGCGATGCTGTGCTGGGCGTGCCGGTTGCCGTGGGCCGCGCCGAGTTCGTCCGGCAGGCAGGGGTTGGTGACTTCGATCCGCAGCAGGAAGCCTTCGCGCCGCGCGCTGATGTCGATGCGGCCACCTTCGGGCAGGCGCGCGATGCCGTGGATGATGGCGTTCTCCACCAGCGGTTGCAGGGTCAGGCGCGGCATCGGCAGGTCGTCGGGCAGATCGTCGGCCAGTTCCCATTCGACCTGCAGGCGCGGGCCCAGACGCAGCGCTTCGATCGCCAGATAACGTCGCGCCAGATGCAGCTCTTCGGCCAGGGTGGATTCGCCATTGCCGCTGCCCAGCGCGGCGCGGAACAGTTCGGAAAGATCCTCGACCGCGCGCTCGGCGGTGACCGGATCGTGCCGGATCAGGCTGGCGATCGAATTCATGCTGTTGAACAGGAAGTGCGGCCGGATGCGCGCCTGAAGCGCCTGCACCTGCGCCTGCGCGCGCGCCGCGACCTGCCGTTGCCACTGGTCGGTGACATAGAAATAGCGCAGCAGCGCGGCGCTCAGCAGCAGCGCCACCACCATGCAGACCAGCACGAAACGCACCGTGTAGCGTGGCGGCACGGTCCAGTCCAGGCCCAGGTTCTGGTCGATCAGCGCCACCAGCAGCGCACCCATGCCGACGATGGCCATCGGCACCAGCAGTGCCAGCAACACGCCGGACAGGCGCGGCAGCCGGTCAATCACCTCGCGCAGTTTGCATAGCGCGCCGACACACAGCAGCGCCAGCCACTGCGCGAACAGGCTGGCGGTGAACAGTTCGGTCCAGCTGCCCGGCGCCTGCGGCAGCCGCATCAGGATCGCCGTCAGCACCGCGACTTCGACCGCCACCATGACCCCGAACAGCGCCTGCGGCCGGCAGAAATCCGGCATCCAGGCCGGGCCGTGTTGGCGTTCGGTGGTGCTCATCGGCAGGATGGCCGGCGGTGTGCGGCGGTCAGCCGAAGCGGGCCTGGAACCATGCGGCCAGATCGTTGATCTCGGCGGCGCAGACCGCGTGCTGCATCGGGTAGCGCTGCCATTGCACGCGGTAGCCGAGGGCTTCGAGCACATCGCGGCTGGCTTCGCCGCGCGCCGGCACCACGACCGGATCCTGGCTGCCGTGCGCCATGAAGATCGGGATCTCGCGGTTGGCCGCTGCGGCTTCTTCCGCCAGCGACGGCACCAGCGGCAGGTAGGTGGACAGCGCCACGATGCCGCCCAGCTTCTGTGCATGACGCAGGCCGGCAGCCAGCACCACCGCACCGCCCTGGGAAAATCCGGCCAGCACGATGCGTTCGGCCGGGATGCCGCGTGCGTTCTCGCGTGCGATCAGTGCTTCCACGCGGGCAACCGATGCACGGATGCCGGCGTCGTCCTGCGGTGCATTCGGGTCGAAGCTGGCGATGTCGTACCAGGCGCGCATCGCCATGCCGTTGTTGATCGTCACCGGTTGCACTGGCGCATGCGGGAACACGAAACGCAGCGCCGGCCAGCCCGGCCGCACCAGTTCCGGCACGATCGGTTCGAAGTCGTGGCCATCGGCGCCCAGGCCATGCAACCAGATCACCGTCCATTCGGGCTGGGCGCCGGTCTGGCGTTCGACGCCGCTGAAATCGGTCACAGGCTGGTTCATGGATGCGTCCCTGGCACAGTTTCGAGGCCCGGCAGTCTACCCTGTGTATCCGCGGGGCCGGCGCGCGGGCAGGCCGCTGGCGTCGTGCCGGCGACAGGCGGCAGGATGGGTTGGGACAGCTGCGGAACGCGGCAAGGAGCGGAGGCGGACAGGCATGTACAGCGTATCTTTCAGTTGTTCCAGCCACGGCGGCTGGGGCGAGATGCAGGGCATCGTGCATCTGGAGGAAGGGCGCCTGCGCTTCCAGTACCAGGCCGGTGATGCGGTGCTGGGCCTTTTGCGCACTTCGCCGAAGGAACTGGTGGTCGAGCTGGATGCGCTGGCCAGCGCCGAGTTCAGCGCCGGCTGGTTCTGGTTGTGGCCGGTGATCGAACTGGGCTTTTCCGATTTCGTGCAGGCCAGTCGGCTTCAATCCGGCACGTCGGGCCGGGTGGAGCTTTCCGTGGCCTGGCGCGACCGCAGGCGGGCACGCCTGTTCGTCGAGGCGCTGGAACAGGAGTTGGCGTTCCGGCGCCAGCTGCGGCTGGAGCGGGACATCGCGCGTCTGAGCCAGGTGGATCCGCGCAGCGCGGCGCAGGATGCGGAATCCGGCGCGGCCGGGGAATCGACTGCGTCCGGGCGTGCCTTGCGCGGGCTGGGTTCGGGCCGCACCTCCGAGCGCCATGACTGAAGCGGCCGGTCATTGGGCCTGAACCGTCAGCAGCTATGATACTTGGCATCGAAGTTCATGCCGGCGGATAATGGCCGGTCATTTTCCCGACGACGGCGGCCTGCGCGATGCGGCCCGCCTTCCACCCGGAACGGTTGCCGAAGACCCATGACGATCTCCGACGATGCCGCCGTCCAGTTCAGTGGCGTGACCCTGCGCCGTGGCGCGCGCACCATCCTGTCCGACATCAGCTTCCGCCTGCCGCGCGGCAGCGTGACGGCGGTGCTGGGGCCGTCCGGTGCCGGCAAATCGACCCTGCTGTACGGTGTGGTCGGCGAACTGGTGCAGGCGTCCGGTGATATCGACGTGCTCGGCCATGCGCTGCCGCGGCCACGGGTGCGCGATCTGTTCACCCTGCGCCGCCAGATGGGCGTGATGTTGCAGGGCAATGGCCTGTTGAGCGATCTGGACGTGTTCGAGAACGTCGCGCTGCCGCTGCGCACGCATACCGATCTTCCCGAAGAACTGATCCGCGAGCTGGTGCAGATGAAACTGGCTGCGGTCGGGCTGGGCGAAGCCGGCGCGCTGGAAACCAACGAGCTGTCCGGCGGCATGGCGCGGCGCGTGGCACTGGCGCGCGCGGTGGTGTCCGATCCGCCGCTGATGCTCTACGACGAGCCGCTGACCGGCCTTGATCCGATCGCCTGCGGCGTCATCGTCAATCTGATCCGCCGCCTCAACGACGCGCTGGGCATGACCAGTCTGGTCATCACCCACAATGTGCGCGAGGTGCTGGAAATCGCCGATCAGGTGCTGATCGTGGCCAATCGCGGCATCGTGTTTGCCGGCACCCCGGCCGAACTGGATGGCAGTGCCGATCCGCTGGTGCGCCAGTTCATGGACGGCGGGCCGGATGGCCCGATCGGTTTCGATTACCGCGCGACCAAGGCGGTGGCACATGCGTGAAATGATCGCCGCGCTGGGCCGCTTCGGCCTGTTCCTGCTCCGCATCCTGGGCGCGATCCGCCCCAGCCGTTCGCAGTGGCGCGACACGGTGCGGCAGATTTACGTGATCGGTGCGCGTTCAGTGCCGATCATCGCGGTCGGGGGTGCCTTCGTCGGGCTGGTGATGACGCTGCAGGGCTACCGCGCGCTGGTCACCTTCGGGGCTGGCAATGCACTGGGCACGATGTTGTCCTTGACCGTTTTCCGCGAGCTGGGGCCGGTGCTGACCGCGATCCTGTTCTGCGGCCGCGCCGGTTCGGCGATGGCGGCCGAGCTGGGCTTGATGCGCGCCACCGACCAGATCACTTCGCTGTCGATGATGGCGATCGATCCGGTCGGCAAGGTCGTGGTGCCGCGCTTTGTCGCCACCGTCATCAGCGTGCCGCTGCTGACCGCGGTGTTCATCGCTTTTTCCATCCTCGCCGGCTGGTTCCAGGCGGAATTCCTGCTGGGCGTGGATGGCGGTTATTTCTGGGCCTCGCTGCAGTCCAGCGTGGACCTGTGGGAAGACTACGGGCAGGCCTTCGTGAAGTCGGCGGTGTTCGGCGTGTTCTGCGCGCTGATCGCCACGCATGTCGGCTTCCACGCCAAGCCCACGCCCGAGGGTACCTCGGTGGCGACCACCCAGGCGGTGGTTTACGGCTCACTGATGGTGCTGTTCCTGGATTTTCTGCTCAGCGCAACGTTGTATTGATCAAGAGGCACGGAGAACAAGCATGGCCAGTCCCAAGACCGAATGGAGCGTGGGTGCGTTCATCCTGATGGGTTTCGCGTGCGCGCTGGTGCTGGCGTTCGCCTCGACCAACTCGGGCGACCGCATGGGCGGCGCCAGCTACCGCGTGGTGGCCAATTTCACCAATGCCGGTGATCTGAAGGCGCGCGCGCCGGTCAAGATTGCCGGCGTGAAGGTGGGCGAGATCGAATCCATCGTGCTGGACGAGAATTTCGATGCCAGGGTCACGCTGCGCCTGGCGCGCAGTGCCGGCGAGCTGCCGGCCGACACCGGCGCGGCGATCTTCACCAGCGGCCTGCTGGGCGAACGCTATGTCGGGTTGTCGCCGGGCGGCGATCCGGAGCCGCTCGCTGACGGTGATGAAATCCTGCTGACCCAGCCCGCCGTGGTGCTGGAGCAGCTGATCGGCAAGTTCCTGTTCAACGCAGGTTCGGGTGATGACGCGGATGCTTCCGGGTCGTCCCGCTCGCGTTGAAGCGGGCAGTTGTGAGGAGTCCATGATGATCCGCTTGATGCTGGGCCTGTTGCTCGCCGTTTCCACTTCCCTGGCCGCCGCCGCCGAGCCGGCCGACATCGTGCTGGAACGTACCCGGGTGGTGCTGGATACCATCGTGGAAAAGCGCGCCAGCTTCAGCCGGGACCCGGCCGCGTTGCGCGAGTTCGTGCAGAGCCAGCTGCTGGATGTCATGGATCGGTCGTATTCGGCACAGCTGGTGCTGGCGCGTCATGCACGCGGTGCCAGTGCCGAGCAGATCGAAGCCTTCGCCGATGCGCTGACCGACAGCCTGCTGCGGCGTTATGCCGACGCGCTGCTGGAAATCGATCCGGGCACCGATGTGCGCATCGCCGCCTCCACCCCGATGCGCGACGGCCAGATCGTGCGCGTCGCCAGCCGCATCGTGCGCCGCGCCGGCGAACCGGTGCAGGTGGACTACATGTTCCGCCGCAAGGGCGATGACTGGCTGGTGTTCGACGTGATCGTGGAAGGCATTTCCTACGTGCAGACTTACCGCAACCAGTTCGACGAACAGTTGCGCCGCCGCAGCCTCGACGACGTCATCGCCGCGTTGCGCAGCGGTGAACTCCAGGTGCAGGGCTGAACATGTCTGCCGCCGCCTGGGTGCTGCCCGAACGCGTGACGCTGGATACCGTGGCGGGCCTGTTCCACGAGTGTGTGGCGCAGCCGGCCTCGATCCGCGCCTTCGACCTGTCCAACGTGCGTGAACTGGACAGCGCCGGTGTGGCCCTGCTGCATTGGTTGCGCGCGCGCCAGGCCGAGCTGGGACTGGTGCCGGCGCCGCTGCACGGCGATGACCACGGACGCTACCGGGCGCTGTGCCGTGCACATCGGCTGGAAGATCCGGCCGGGTGTTCACAATGAACCGCATGGGCCGTTTCAGCACGTTGCTGGCGATACTGCTGCTGGCCGCCTGCGCCAGCCAGAACACCCGCAGTCCGGCACCGCAGGAGAAATTCCCGGTGGCGGAACAGGCGGCTGCGACCGGCCAAGGCTGGAGCGACAGCGGCGCTGCGTTGTCGCCGGAGGATCCGTGGGAGGGCTTCAACCGCAAGGTCTACGCCTTCAATGACGTGCTTGATCGCGCGCTGCTGCGCCCCGCCGCCAAGGGCTACGCCAAGGTCACGCCCAGTGGCGTGCGGACCGGGGTTTCCAACTTCTTCGGCAACCTGCAACAACCGCTCACTGCACTGAACCTGCTGCTGCAAGGCCATCCGGGACAGGCCGGCACCGCGGTCGGGCGTTTCCTGATGAATGCGGTGCTGGGTTTTGGCGGCATCCTCGATCCTGCCAGCAGCGTCGGCGTGCCGCTGCGCAACCGCGATTTCGGCCAGACCCTGGCGACCTGGGGCTGGAAGGATTCGCGCTATCTGGTGCTGCCGATTTTCGGCCCGGGCACGGTACGCGATGGTCTGGGCAAGGGCGTGTCCAGCCAGGCCAGCGCGATCAGCTGGCTGGCGCGGCGCGAGGGTGCCGAAGTCAGCATTCTGTATGGTCTGGACGCGCGCGCTTCGGTGCTGCCGCTGGAGAATTTCATGCAGGACGCCAGCGATCCGTACCTGCTGGTGCGCGATGCCTATATGCAGCGTCGCCGCTGCCAGATCATCGATTGCAGCGAGGAAATGCCGGACTACCTGCTGCCCGATTACGATTTCGAAGTGCCGGATTTCGACACGTTGCGGTAATGGCCGCGAAACGGGGATTTTTGGATGGACAAGCATGACGAGGCGCCGGTCGACCAGGCGCAGGCCGAGGCCGCGGTTCGCACCCTGCTGCGCTGGGCCGGGGAAGACCCTTCGCGTGAAGGGCTGATCGATACGCCCAAGCGCGTGGCCAGGGCCTACCGCGACTGGTTTTCCGGTTATCAGGTCGACCCGGCCGAATATCTGCGTCGCACCTTCGAGGAAGTGGCCGGTTACGACGAGATGATCGTGCTGCGCGACATCGAATTCGAGAGCCATTGCGAACACCACATGGCGCCGATCATCGGCCGTGCCCACATCGGCTACCTGCCGACCGACAAGGTGGTCGGCATCAGCAAACTGGCGCGCGTGCTGGAAGGCTTCGCACGGCGGTTCCAGGTGCAGGAAAAACTCACCGCGCAGGTCGCGCACTGCATCGAGGACGTGCTGCATCCGCGCGGCGTGGGCGTGGTGATCGAGGCCGTGCACCAGTGCATGACCACGCGTGGCGTGCACAAGCGCGGCGTCAGCATGGTCACCAGCCAGATGCTGGGCGCCTTCCGCGAAGATGCGCGCACCCGCGCCGAGTTCATGCAGTTGATCCGCGGCGTACGCGGCTGAGTTCGCGCTTTCGTCGCGCCGGCATGTCCACTCCGGCAGATGTGCTGGATGATGAAGCCTGAACCGTGCCGGACCTGCCTTGGTGGCGGGTCGATGGTCATCAAGACTTCCGGCACTGCGCCACGGGCCAGGCAGGGGCTAGGCTGGTAAAATCAGCGGTCCGCTCCTTTCCTTTCCAAGGCATTCTCCATGTCGCTCGATTTCGAACTGGCCCGTTCCTCGATGGTGGACAACCAGGTGCGTCCCTGGGACGTGCTTGATCCGCAGGTGCTGGACGTGCTTTCCAGCGTCAAGCGCGAAGACTATGTGCCGGCGCGTTACCGCCGCCTGGCCTTTGCCGATCTGGTCCTGCCGCTCGAACACGACCAGGTGATGATGAAGCCGGTGATTGAGGGACGCATGCTGCAGGCGCTGGAACTGGCGCCGGAAGAGGAAGTGCTGGAAATCGGCACCGGCAGCGGTTTCATCACCGCTTGTCTGGCGCAGCTGGCACGCGATGTGGTCAGCATCGATATCCATGCCGATTTCGTCGAACGCGCGCAGGCGCGCTTCCGCGCGACGGGTTTGGCCAACATCCGCGTTGAACAGGCCGATGCACTGGAATACGAGCCCGGACGCCAGTTCGATGCGGTCGTGGTGACCGGTGCGGTGGCGGTATTGCCACCGGCATGGCTGGCCTGGCTCAAGCCCGGCGGACGCCTGTTCGTGGTCCAGGGTCACTCTCTGGTGCAGCGCGCCGTCCTGTATCGCGGCAACGCCCAGGGTCGGATCGAGGAAGAAGGTCTGTTCGAGACCGCGCTTCCCTATCTGATCGGTGCCGAGCCGGTCGAACGTTTCGTTCTCTGACGCGACTCCGGTTGCGCCGGGGAGCAAGGCAGGCTGGCGTCACGACCCATGTGGCGCAGCCGCAGGCCGATGGTCCATTTCACTTACCCATCCAGGAATCCCCGCATGTCGATGCCCCGAATCCGAATCCTGAGCGCCGCGCTGCTGCTGGCCGCCGGCAGCTCCACCGCGCTCTCCGCCGACCTGATGCAGGCCTATACGCTGGCGCGTGACAGCGACCCGCAGCTGGCCATCGCCGAGACCACGCGCCAGGCCACGCAGCTGCGCGTGACCCAGGCACGCTCCAGCCTGCTGCCCAGCCTGACCGGCTCGGCCGGTTACTCGCGCAGTGGTTCGGAAGGTGCCGGTGAGCGCGTGCTGTCGATCGATCCGCCGATCGTGTCGACCAGCAACACCCGCTCCCATTCCAGCGGACGCAACTACGGCATCGACCTGAGCCAGAGCCTGTACGACCACGCCAACTACACCCAGCTGCGTGCCGCGAAGAAGCGTACCGAGGTCGGTCAGGCCAATTACGACGCCGAGAACGACAATCTGATCGTGCGCGTGGCCGAAGCCTATTTCGGCACCCTGACCGCGATCGACGCGCTGGTGTTCGCCCGCGCCGAGGAACGGGCCGTCAAGCGCCAGCTCGATCAGGCCGAACAGCGTTTTGAAGTCGGCCTGACCGCGATCACCGACGTGCATGAAGCCCGCGCCCGCTATGACAGCGCCCGCGCCAGCACCATCGCGGCTGAAGTCGCGCTGGACGATGCGCGCGAGGCGATGGCCCAGATCATCGGCCAGCCGCTGGAAAACCTGCGCGGTCTGGATGAGGAGTTCTCACCCGAACGACCCTCGCCCAACAGCGCCGAGGCCTGGGTGGCGCTGGCGCTGGAACAGAACCCGACGCTGCGCGCGCAGGCCTATTCGGCCGAAGCAGACGAGCTGGATGTGGCCACCGCCCGTGCCGGCCACCTGCCGCGGCTTTCGCTGTCGGCCAGCAAGGGCCGCAGCTACGGCTGGGGCACCTCGGCGGCCGATGCCGGCATCATCCCGAGCAACAACAGTGGCGACGACTGGCGCGTGGGCGTCAACCTGGTGGTGCCGATCTTCTCCGGCTTCGCGACCCAGGCCCAGGTCAAGCTGGCACTGAATGCGCGCGATGAGCGCGCCTTCCAGTACGACCAGAACGAACGCGCGATCCTGCGCCAGACGCGCAATGCCTATCGCGCGCTGGATGCCGGCATCAGCGAAATCGAGGCGCGCCGCCAGGCCGTGGTGTCGGCCCGCAGTGCGCTGGAAGCCACCGAGGCCGGCTTCGAGGTCGGCACCCGCACCATCGTCGACGTGCTGTTGTCGCAGCAGGTGCTGTTCCAGTCGCAAAGCGCCTATTCGGCCGCGCGCCACAACTTCCTGGTCAACTCGCTGCGCTTGAAGCAGGCCGCCGGCATCGTCGATATCGCCGATCTGGCCGAGGTCAACCGCAATCTGGTCACCGATGCCGAAGCCGCGCTGGAGCAGGTGCCGGACGAAGCCTACTGAATCCGCTGCACACGCTGTAGCGCTGCGAACAATGCGCCTGGTTCCGTCCATGGGGCCGGGCGTTTTCGTGTCAGTGCTGCGTGACCGGGGTCTTGCCGGCGAGGATGCGGTGCACGATGTCCAAGGTGCGCTCCACCGCGCCGCGCTCGTTTTCCACCACCGAGATCGCGGCCTGGCCCATCTGCTGGCACAGCTCCGGCTGGCCCAGCAAGCGGCGCAGCACGGCGGCCAGGTCTTCGGCATCCTCGATTCTTACGCAGGCGCCGTGCTCGATCAGCAGCTCGGTGACTTCGGTGAAATTGAAGGTGTTGGGGCCGACGATAGTCGGAATGCCCAGCGCCGCCGGTTCCAGCACATTGTGCCCGCCGATCGGATCCAGGCTGCCGGCGACGAATGCGACATCGGCGGCGGCACAGAACGAAACCAGCTCGCCCAGCGTGTCCAGCACGAAGCACTGGGTATCCGGCCCGGCCATCGTGTCCTCGCTGCGGCAGGCGGTCAGGAAACCGTAGCTGCGACACAGCTGCACCATCGGCCGGAAGCGTTCGGGATGACGTGGCGCCACCAGCAGCAAGGCATCGGGGAAGCGCCGCAGCAGATGCGAATGGGCTTCGATCACTGGCAGTTCCTCGCCCTCGTGGGTGCTGGCCGCGATCCACACCGGGCGCTGGTTGCCCCACTGTTCACGCCACTGGCGCGCGTTGGGCTTGAGCGAATCCGGCACGTGCATGTCGTATTTCAGATTGCCGACCACGCGTACCCGTTCCGGCCGTGCGCCAAGTGACAAGAAGCGCTCGGCATCCAACTGCGACTGGGCTGCGATGAAGCGCGCGCTGCGTACCGCCGCGCGTACCAGCGGACGCACCGGGCCGTAGCCGTCCAACGATTTGCGCGAGAGCCGGGCGTTGGCGATCAGCACCGGGATTTGTGCCTTGTCGCACTCACGGAACAGGTTGGGCCAGATCTCGGTTTCCATGATCACCGCCACGCTGGGCCGGATGCGGTGCAGGAAGCGGCGGATCGCGCCGGGCAGGTCATAGGGCAGATAGACGTGGAACACCTGATCGCCCCACAGCTGG
This sequence comes from Denitratimonas organivorans, assembly GCF_037478135.1. Lineage (NCBI taxonomy): Bacteria > Pseudomonadati > Pseudomonadota > Gammaproteobacteria > Lysobacterales > Lysobacteraceae > Denitratimonas > Denitratimonas organivorans. Next base: position 84,097 of record NZ_JBBHDV010000010.1, on the reverse strand, counting down.
CGCACCCGGTCCGAGCCGGTCGGGGTGACCGTGGTGACGACGAAACTGTGGCCTTCGTAGCGCTGGCGCAGCGCATCCACCAGTGGCGCGGCGGCATTGACCTCGCCGACCGATACCGCGTGGACCCAGATCGAGGAACGGATGCCACTGTCAGGAAAGAACCCGAAGCGCTCGAACCAGCGCGAAAAATAGCCACGCGCGCGCAGCCCGCGGAACGCGAGGCGATAGAGAATCAGCGGCGTGAGCAGGTACAGCACCAGGGTATACAGGCTGCGCCGCAGCACGCCGCCGAGCCGGGCGATTCGGGTGGAGTGGGGCATCGGCGAAAGGATAGCCGTTACCATGCCCGCCTGCCGATGATCTTCCGTTCCGATGAGCCAGTCCCCGCGCCCGCTTCCCGCCACTTTGCCGCTGCCGGCGCCTCCGCGCGGGCCGCGTGAATGGCCGCGCTGGGCCGGTATCGGCGTGCTGTGGCTGCTGGCGCAGCTGCCCTGGTCGCTGCAGCGTGTACTCGGGCGCGGTCTGGGCACCGTGCTGCGCTGGCTGCTGGCCTCGCGCCGGGCCGTGGTGCGGGCCAATCTGGCGGTGTGTTTTCCCGAACGCGATGCCGCCTGGCGTGAAGCGCTGCTGCGCGAGAACTTCGCCGCGCTGGGGATCGGGCTGTTCGAATTCGGCCGCGCCTGGTGGGGTTCGATCGCGCCGATGCGGCGCAGCGCGCGCTATATCGGGGTGGAGCACCTGCAGGCCGCGCTGGCAGAGGGCCGCGGCGCGATCCTGATTTCCGGTCATTTCATGACGCTGGAAATCTGCGGCCGGCTGCTGTGTGAAAAGATTCCGCTGGCCGGCATGTACCGCCCGCACGATACCGCCGCGATGGAATGGGCGGTCAAGCGCGGCCGGCTGCGCTATGCCAGCGCGATGTTCGGGCGCGATGAGCTGCGCCCGGCGCTGCGTCACCTGAAGCAGGGCGGTGCGCTGTGGTTCGCGCCAGACCAGGACACGCTGCGCGGCGACAATGTGTTCGTGCCGTTTTTCGGCGAACCGGCGCGCAGCCTGACCTCGACCCACCAGCTGGCGCGCATGTCCGGCGCGGCGGTGTTCGCGTTTTTCCACCGGCGCGAGGCCGATGGCAGCTACACGCTGGAGGTCAAGCCGGCGTTCGAGGATTTCCCCAGCAGCGACGCCGCCGCCGATACCGCGCGGGTAATGGCGGCGATCGAGGCGATGGCGCGCGCCGCGCCGGCCCAGTACCTGTGGCTGCACAAGCGTTTCAAGCGCCGGCCCGAGGGCGCGGCGCCGATCTACGACTGATCCGCGCCAGCTCCGTTTTCAGCGCCGAGCAGTACCAGCCACACCGCCACCAGCCACAGCAGCGTCAGTCCCCAGAACGCCGAATACACCGCGTAATGGGTATTGAGCGGGAACAGCGTGACGAGCAGTGCCACGCTGGCCGGATGCGCGCGGTGGCGTGCGGTTTCCGGCATCCTGCGCGCGGCGCGCCAGGCGAAGATGATCGCAGCCAGCCACAGCCCCAGCCCCAGCAGACCGGTTTCGCTGAAAAGCTCCAGCACGATGTGGTGCGCATGCGAAGCGCCCTCGACGCCTTCGATATCGACGAAGGGGTCATCCGGCGCGGCAAACTCCGGATACACATAACGGAACGCACGCACCCCGACCCCATTGACCGGATGCGCCAGGCCCATCTGCCAGGACGTTTCCCAGATCGGAAGACGTCCGGAAAGCGCATGATCCAGCGCGGCGTAGTCGCCGCTCAGCGCGGCGGCGGTGCGATCCACGCGTTGTGCGAAGCGCTCGGATACCGAATACCCGGCGATGCCGGCCAGCAGCACCGCCAGCGTCAGCGACAGCAGCGCAGTGATGGCACGCCGGCGCCCCAACGCCTGCCAGAACACCAGCGCCGCGCCCAGTGCAAACGCGAACCAGGCGGCGCGCGCGCCGGCCAGCAGGATCACCACCAGCAACATCACTACCGCCAGCGCCAGCAGCATCGTCCTGCCTCGCTGCCAGGCCTGCACCAGCACGAACGGCGTCAGCACCGCCAGCACGCCGCCGAGTTTGAGATTGTCGGCACCGAAGATGCCGCTGAGCCGGTCGCTGGTGGCCGCGCCGCCCAGACTCAGCCCGGTGACGGCCTGCAACAGCGCATCCAGGCACCAGAACACTGCGATCAGTGCGGCTCCGGCACAGAGCAGGTCGGCGGTGCGCGGTGTGCTGGGGGTGTTGGCGGCGTACAGCAGGAACGGCACGAAGCGCAGGTCCAGCGCCACTTCGCCCCAGGTCTTGCCCGGTGCGGCGCTGTCGAAGGCCGAAAGAAGTTGCGGCAGCCAGTACGCCAGCCCCAGCGCCAACGCCAGTCTCACACCGGGCTGTTGCCAATCGATCCGGCCGCACAGCAGTGCCACGCCGCCGAGCACGGCACCGACCAGCACCGGCAGTTCCGAGGCCATGCCGAAGGGCAGCAGCGCCAGTGCGGCCAGCAGCAGCCAGTGCGCGGGCGCCAGGCTGCGCAAAGCGTCAGCGCGCATCGGCCACCTCGCGGTACACGGCCAGCGTCGCGTCCTGCATCGCCTGCAACGACAGCGGCGTGAACGGCGCGACCAGCGGCGGCTGTTGCAGCCACTGCGCCGCGCGCGCGAACAGGGCATCGGCGTCGCCCGGCGGGATCGCACCTTCGGCAAAGCCGCGCGCCAGCAGTTCACCGACGCCGCCGCGATCCCAGCCCAGCACCGGAACGCCCAACGCCAAGGCTTCCGCCACGGTACGGCCGAAGGCTTCGGGTTTGGTGGAAAGTTGCAGCACCGCGAAGGCCTCGGCCATCACCTCGCGGATGTCGCGCCGGGGCGGGGCGAAGGCTATCGCCTCGGCCACGCCCTGCCGCACGGCCAGTTCGCGCAGTTGCGCCAGATAGGCCTCGCGCCCGGCTTCGACCACGCCCTGCAGCAGCAGCGCGACATCGTGGCCGTCGCGGCGCAGTCGTGCGATGAGTTCGATCGCCTCGGCATGGCCCTTGAGCCGGGTGCCGCGCCCGGGCAGCACGAACCAGCGCCGCCCGGCCAGCAGCGGATATTCGGTGAAAAACGCTTCCCGCCAGGTCTTGCTGGTGCGGTGGCCGCGCGGGAAATCGGCCGCATCCACGCCGCGCTCGATGACCCGCAGCCGGGCCGGATCGGTGTCCGGATAATGCGCCAGCACATAAGCGCGCACGGTGTCGGAGACGCAGATCACGCGTTGCCCGCGCGTCATGATCGCGCTGTAGGCGCTGACCGAGTTGAGGCCGTGCACGGTAGTGACGAAGGCGGGTTTTGCGCCGCGCAGGCCACGCAGCGCGAACCAGCCGATCCAGGCCGGCAGGCGCGAGCGGGCATGGACGATGTCCGGCCGATGCTGTTCGATCAGCCGGCGCAGGCCGAAGACATGGCGCAGTGTCAGCAGCGACTTGCGCCCGATCTCCAGCGTCAGATGGGTGCCGCCGGCCGCTTCCAGATCGGCCACCAGCCGGCCGCCGGCCGAGACCACCAGCGCGCGGTGTCCGGCGCGGGTCAGGGCCTGGGTGATTTCGATCGTGGAGCGTTCCACGCCACCGGAATGGAGTGCCGGCAGCAGCTGCATCACCGTGAGTGGCGTACTCACGTTGCCTGGTGCGAAGCGGTCAATCCTTGAGCACGTACAGCGCGCTGCAGTAAGGGCACTGCGCCTGGCCGGTGGCCTCGATCGGCAGGTACACCTTCGGATGCGAGTTCCACAGCGCCATGCTGGGCATTGGGCAGGACAGCGGCAGGTCGGCGCGGGTCACTTCGTAGCGGGTTTCGGTATTGGCAGGCTGGGCGGCGGCGGTCATGGCTCTGGTCCCGGAGGGAAGACGCCGATTCTACCGTGCGACAACCGATACCGCAGCCGCAGGCGGCAAACCGCCGGCACCTGGAGTAGATGCCGGCGGTTGTCAGGGGTGACGCGAAGGCCGCGCCACGAGGTGCGGGATCACTCTTCGACCGAGGCCTCGATCGTGATATCCAGCTTCACTTCCGGGCCGGTGGCAGGGAGGTAGGTGGTGATGCCGAAGGCGCCACGCTCGATGCTGCCAGTAGCGTCGAAACCGGCGCTGGGCTTCTTGTGCATCGGGTGCGGGCCGACCTTGTTGACGGTGACCTGGAAACTGGCCGGCAGGGTCACGTCCTTGATCGTCAGGTCGCCGGTCAGATTCAGCTTGCCGTCGCCGGCATCTTCGACTTTGGTGCTCTTGAAGGTGGCGGTCGGGTAGGTGGCCGCGTCGAAGAAGTCATCCTTCTGCAGGTGCTCATCGAGCTTGGCCACGCCGGTGCTGACGCTGGCGATCTGGGTGGTGATCTCGACGCTGGATGCGGAGGGGTTTTCCGCATCGTAGGTCACCGTGCCCTCGGTCGCATCGAAGCGGCCGGTGATGGTGGAGTAGCCGAAGTGGCTGTAGGTGAACTTGATCTGGGTGTGGGTCGGATCGATGGTGTAGGTCACCGGTTCGGCCACGGCGGTGGCGCTGAGGCTGGCGGCGACCAGGGCGGCGGCGAGCAGACGGATCGACATGGTGTGACTCCTTTGCATATGAATGTGGAGGATACGGATTGAAACGCTGGAACGATGGACATGGAGCGGCGCTGGGTGCAGCGCGGTTTTACAGGATGCGGGTGGCTTCGTCGAAGGACAGGCGCGGGCTGCGCGGGAACAGGCCTTCAGGATTGCCGTAACCGATGTTGCAGATGAAATTGGCCTTGATGCGGCTGTCGGGGAAGAACTCGGCTTCGATCCCGGCCGCATCGAAACCGGACATCGGGCCGCAATCCAGGCCGATGGCGCGAGCGGCCAGCATCAGGTAGGCGCCTTGCAGCGAACTGTTGCGCAGCGCCACCGTGGTCAGCACGTCTTCGGGTGCACCTTCGAACCAGGACTTGGCATCAGTATGCGGCAGCAGATACGGCAGCTTCTCGTAGAAATCCAGATCCATGCCGATGATGGCCGTGGCCGGTGCTTCCTGCGTCTTGCCGCGGTTGCCTTCGTCCATCAGCGGCATCAGCCGCGCCTTGGCTTCGGGCGACACCACCCAGACCACGCGCGCCGGAGAGGTGTTGGCGGCGGTCGGACCCATCCGGGCGAGGTTCCAGATGCGTTGCAACTGCTCGGTGCTGACCGGCTTGTCGAGCCAGCTGTTGTTCGGGAAACCGAAGGTGCGCGCCTGCAGGAAAAGCTGGTCAAGCGCGGCGTCGTCGAGGATGGTTCGGGTCATGCGGAAAATCTCCTGGAGAAATCAAGAAAACCAAGGGTGGAACGGGAATGGTGGGCGTGTTGCGGCTCAATCCTGCAACTGGAACAGGCAGGCCTCGACCGGGCTGTCGGCTTCCAGTGTCAGGGTTCCGCTGCCGCAGACCGCAGCGGCGTCGCCGGCTGACAGTGCCTGGCCGTTGAGGCGCGCGTTGCCGCGGGTGAGCTGGAGCCAGGCGCGCTGTCCGGTTTCGAGCGGGTGTTCCAGCGTACGGCCTGCGGCCAGCCGGGTCAGGTGGATCTGCGCCTGCTGGTCGATCGGCAGGCTGTCGGCACGTCCGTCGGGCGACACCACCAGACACCAGCGGTTGTCACGCTCTTCCGGTGGAAAGCTGCGCTGTACGTGGCCGGGCGTCTGGTCCTGCTGCCGTGGCAGCAGCCAGATCTGCAGGAAATGCACCGGTTCGGTTTGCGAGGCGTTGTATTCGCTGTGTTCGATGCCGCTGCCGGCGCGCATGCGCTGCACGTCGCCGCTGTGGATCGTCTCGCTGTTGCCGAGGCTGTCGCGGTGCGCCAGCGCACCGTCCAGCACGATCGAGACGATTTCCATGTTGGCATGCGAATGCGTCGGGAAACCGGCACCCGGCGCGACGATGTCCTCATTGATGACACGCAGCGCGCCAAAACCCATGCGGCGCGGCTCGTAGTAGTGCCCGAACGAGAAGCTGTGGCGGCTGTCCAGCCACGGCAGCCGGGTACGGCCGCGTTCGCAGGAAGGATGTCGGATGATGTCCATGCCACCCATTCTATGGGCGCGTTGGTGACGGGATAAGGCGGATTTGGCTGAATTTAGTGTTCTCTGTTATGGAACAATGACGCATCCGGCCACCGGTTTCGATGATGGACCACATCAGCTGTATCCGTACCTTCCTGCGCGTGGCCGAGGTGGAGAACTTCTCCGAGACTGCGCGCCAGCTCGGCATTCCCAAGTCGCTGGTGACGCGCCGCATCCATTATCTGGAAAAGGAACTGGGCACGCCGCTGCTGGTGCGCACCACGCGGCGGGTGCGGCTGACCGAATCCGGCGCACTGTACCGGCAGCGCGTGGCCGGGCTGATCGAAGATCTGGACGCGCTGGAAAGCAGCATCTCCGCACACGATCTGGAACTGCGCGGCCTGATGCGGATCAGCTCACCGACCGCCTTCGGGGTGCAGGCGTTGCGACGCGCACTGGCCGATTTCATGCGCGATCACCCCGAGCTGACGATGGAGCTGACCCTCAACGATGGCCCGGTCAATCCGGTGGAGGAGGGCTACGACATGGTGATCACCGACCGTGGCGAGATCTCCGGCCAGTTCCAGGAAGAGCCACTGTTCCGCTTTGATCTGTTGTGCTGCGCGGCGCCGGCGTATCTGGAGGCGCGCGGCGTGCCGCAGGTGCCGGCGGATCTGCGCGAACATGACTGCATCCAGTACCTGTATCACGAGAGTGGACACCAATGGCGCTTCGGCGAGGGCCAGCAGGTGCACCGGGTGCAGGTGCATCCGCGCCTTACCACCAACAGCGGCGCGCTGATGCACGATGCTGCCGTCGAAGGCGAGGGCGTGGCGATCCTGCCGTTCTTTCTGGCCCGTCAGTCGCTGGAAGCGGGCCGGCTGGTGGAAGTGCTGCCCGGCTACACGCTGCCGCAGAAGACGATGAAGGCGGTGCTGCCGCGCAAACGCGAAACCGTGCGTCGCAACCAGCAATTGGTGGAGCATCTGCGCCATGCGCTGGGTAACGAATGTCCGCAGCGCGGCGCGCTGCGTGGAGTGCCGATCGCATGAATCCGGTAGCGCCATGCCGCGTGCTGGCGATCAGCGATGGTGCGGCCGGCAACGAGAACCAGGCCGTCGCGCTGGCGCAGGCCTTGGGCGTGGAACCGGTGGTGTTGCGCCTGAGCGCACGCGCGCCGTGGCGCTGGATCGCGCCGCGCCGCCTGCCGGGGGTGGCACGGGCCTTCGGTGCGGAATTCGCCCATTGGCTGAAGGCCGAAGCCGGCGATGTGCCATCGCTGGCAATCGGTTGCGGGCGTCAGGCCGCGCTTGCGACGCGACTGCTGCGCGAGTCGGGTGGCGGTGATTGGGCCAGTGTGCAGATTCTTGATCCGCGCATCGCGCTGTCGCATTACGACCTGGTGATCGCGCCGCGTCACGACGGGCTGGCCGGCGACAATCTGATCACCACGCTCGGCGGCCTGAACCGCATCGACGATGCCTGGCTGGAACAGGCACGCGCCGCGTTTCCTGCACTGGGCGCACTGCCGGCGCCGCGCCACGCCGTGCTGCTCGGTGGACCGACCCGCGCGCTGCGGCTGGATCAAGGCTATTGGCGGGAGCTGGAAAAAACCTTGCGCGTACGGCTGGAACGCGACGGCGGCAGCCTGATGCTCACCAGTTCACGCCGCACCCCGGACTGGCTGCGTGCCGCTGCGCGCGAGGCGTTCGCCGGGGTGCCGGGCATCCAGTGGCATGGTGCCGGAGATGGCGCCAATCCCTATGCCGGCATGCTGGGCTGGGCCGATGTGCTGGTGGTGACACCGGATTCGGTCAATATGCTCAGCGAAGCCGCCGCCACCCGCGCCGAACTGCTGACGTTTGCGCCGCAGCCGGTGCGCGGCAAGGTCGGGCGTTTCGTGGCCGAGCTTGAGCGCAGCGGGCGGCTGCGCTTCATGCATGAAAAAGGACCGCTGCCGCCGGTCGAACCCTTGCGTGAAAGCGCACGGGTCGCGGCTCTGGTTGCACAGCGGCTGGGGTGGATGCAGGCCGAGTGAGGCTCAGGCCTGCTTGGCCTGCTCGCGCAGCATGAACTTCTGCACCTTGCCTGTGGAGGTGCGCGGCAAGGAACCGAACACGACGTGTTTGGGCACCTTGAAACGCGCCATGTGCTCGCGGCAGTGGGCAATCAGCTCGGCCTCGGTGGTGCTGGCGCCGGGGCGCAGTTCGACGAAGGCGCACGGCGTTTCGCCCCATTTCTCGTCCGGCCGCGCGACCACGGCGGCCACCATCACCGCCGGATGCCGACACAGCACGTCTTCCACCTCCAGCGAGGAAATGTTCTCGCCGCCGGAGATGATCACGTCCTTGGAACGGTCGCGGATCTTGACGTAGCCGTCCGGGTACAGCACAGCCAGATCGCCGGTATGGAACCAGCCGCCGGCGAACGCGGCATCGGTGGCGCCGGGGTTTTTCAGATAGCCCTTCATCGTCAGATTGCCGCGATACATGATTTCGCCGATGGTTTCGCCGTCGGCCGGCACCGGCTGCATCGTGTCCGGATCCATCACCACCATGTCTTCCTGCAGCAGGCATGCCATACCCTGGCGCGCATTCATTTCGGCGCGCTGTTCCAGTGGCAGTTCGTCCCAGTGCGCACGCTTGATGCAGACCGAGGCCGGGCCGTAGGTTTCGGTCAGGCCGTAGACATGGGTCACGTCGAAACCCATGCGCTCCATGCCCTCGATCACCGCCGCCGGCGGAGCGGCGCCGGCCACCAGGCATTTGACCCCGGACACGCCCTGTTTGAGTTCCGCCGGGGCGTGCACCAGCGAGCTGAGGATGATCGGGGCGCCGCAGAAATGGGTGACGCCGTGCTCACGCATCAACGCGAACACCTCGCCCGCATCGAAGCGCCGCAGGCAGACATGGGTGCCGGCCACCGCCGCCAGCGTCCACGGGAAACACCAGCCGTTGCAGTGGAACATCGGCAGCGTCCACAGATAGACCGCGTGCTGCGGCATGCTCCAGTCCAGCACGTTGGCGATCGCGTTCAGATAGGCGCCGCGGTGGTGGTAGACCACGCCCTTTGGGTCGCCGGTGGTGCCGGAGGTGTAGTTGAGCGAGATCGCATCCCACTCGTCGGCCGGCAGGCGCGGTTCGAAGCCGGCATCGCCCTGCGCCAGGAACTGTTCGTACTCCAGTTCGCCGATGCGGCGGGTATCCGGATACAGCACATCGTCCACGTCGATCACCAGCGGCGGCTGCCGGCACAGAGTCAGCGCCTGGGCGATGACATCGGCGTATTCCGGATCGGTGAACAGCACCCGCGCGCCGCCGTGGTCGAGCATGAAGGCCAGGGTCTGGGCGTCGAGCCGGGTGTTGAGCGTGTTCAGCACCGCGCCGAGCATGGCCGGGCCGAAATGCAGTTCCACCATCGCCGGCACATTCGGCAGCATCGCCGCCACGGTGTCGCCCGGGCCGATGCCGCGCTGCTCCAGTGCGCTGGCCAGTTGCCGGCAGCGGCGATGGACCTCGCCCCAGGAAAGTCGCCGTTCGCCATGCACCACGGCCAGATGATCCGGATACAGCGTCGCACTCTTGCGCAGCAGGCTGAGCGGCGACAGCGGGGTGAAGTTGGCGCGGTTGCGGTCCAGATGCGTGGCGTAGGCGGAAGCGGACATCGGCACAGGCTCCGGTGAAAGGCGTGCGCTGATTGTCGTGTTGCCCCACGGGCGGGGCAAGGAAACGGCATCGGACGTTGGTCCGATTGCATTGCCGCCGCGCTGCTGCCAGCCGGGCATGCATTCACGCTGGAACGGGCGCGATAAGCTATGCCGTTTCCCGACCTGTGGAGCGCCTGCGTGGCCGTCTCACCTGCTGATGATCCCGCGCTGCGGGCGCTGTTCTGGCCATTTCACAACGCGGCGCTGGTGCTGCCGGCGGCGCCGGTGCTGTTTCTGGGTGCGCGCATCGGCGATTGGCCGTTCGTGCATCCGCATGTGACATGGCGGTGCGAACAACCTTTCCTGCCGTTCGCCCGGCCGCTGCGTGAGCGTGGCATCGAGGTGGAGCCGCAGCTTCGGGACACCGGGTTCGCGATGACGCTGTTGCTGCCACCGCGCCAGCGCGATGCTTCCCGCGCCCTGCTGGCGCGCGCGTTGACCGCCACCGCACCGGGTGGATGGATCGTGGCGGCGGCCACCAACAATGAAGGTGCGCGCTCGTTGGAGGCGGATCTGCGCGCCTTGGCCGGGCCGGTGCAGAGCCTGTCCAAGCACAAGAGCCGGGTGGTGTTCGTGCGCGTTGATCCGAACAACTGCGACGCGCGCCTGCACGAGGAGTGGCGGGCGCTGGATGCCTTGCGCGAAGTGCAGCCCGGCGACGAGCGCTTCTGGACCCGGCCGGGCCTGTTCGCCTGGGACCGCGTCGATCCGGCCTCGGCGCTGCTGGCATCCGAATTGCCCGCCGGGCTGCGTGGCCGTGTTGCCGATCCGGGCGGCGGCTGGGGTTATCTGTCGATGCAGCTGCTGCGCCGCTGTGCCGGTATCGAAACGCTGGATCTGTTCGAGGCCGACGCGCGCGCGCTGGATGCGGCGCAGCGCAATCTGGATGCGACCCGCAGTACACATGCACTGCAGGTCGCCTGCCGCGTGCACTGGCACGATGTCAGTGCCGGATTGCCGGGGCAGTTCGATGTGATCGTCAGCAATCCGCCGTTCCATCTGGGCCGTGCCGATGCGCCGCAACTGGGGCGCAGCTTCATCGCCAGCGCCGCCGATGCGCTGGCCGATGACGGCCAGATCTGGCTGGTCGCCAACCGCCATCTGCCTTACGAAGAGCTGTTGCGCGAGCGTTTTCCCCAGGTACGGATGCCGGTGCAGCGCGATGGTTACAAGATTCTTCACGCATGCGGGGTAAAGCGATGAAACTGGTCAGGCTGATCGCCAATCTGGGCTACGGCAGCCGCCGCGAGGTGGCGTTGATGTTCCGCGAAGGCCGCATCACCGACGCCCAGGGCGAGGTGCTCTACGCCGATGACCGGGTGCCGCACGAGACGGTCCGCGTGGATGGCGAAGCGCTGGATCCGCCAGCGGGTCTGGTCATCGCGCTGCACAAACCGACCGGCTACACCTGTTCCACGCGCGACCCTGCGCGCATGGTCTACGACCTGCTGCCACCGCGTTTTCGGCTGCGCAACCCGCTACTGTCCACCGTCGGCCGGCTGGATCGCGACACTTCCGGCCTGTTGTTGCTGACCGATGACGGGCAATTGCTGCACCGGATCATTTCTCCGAAATCCCGGGTGCCCAAGATCTACGAAGCCCGGCTGGCGCAGGACCTGCGCGGCGACGAGGCTGAACTGTTCGCCTCCGGCACGCTGGTGCTGGAATCGGAAACCACGCCGCTGGCCCCGGCCAGCCTCAACATCCTCGGCCCGCGCCACGCCCGCCTGACCATCACCGAAGGCCGCTATCACCAGGTGCGACGCATGTTCGCCGCCACCGGCAACGCCGTCACCCAGCTGCAACGCGTCGCTGTCGGTGCGCTGGCACTGGACGAACTCGCGCTGGAACCGGGCCAGTGGTGCGCGCTGGATGAGGTGCAGGTGGCGCGGGTGTTTGAGCCATAACCCGCGCGGATGCGGCGGCCGCCGGTGGCAGGCGGCATATGAACGTCATCGTGTCGAATGACTTTCGGCCCCGGCCAACGCAGGTTGGCCGGTGGCCTAGCTGTGGTACGGCCCGGGACTTTGGGGCGGGGTGGTGGAGACTACCTGTCCTCGATTTCATACACCGGCAGTTTCTTTTCCACCGGGGTGTTTTTCAGCGTCACGTACTTGGGCAGGCCATCCTTGCCGTAGGGCGGCGGGTCTTCGCCGCGGATCAGCGGTTCCAGGTAGGCGCGGGCCTTGTCGGTGATGCCGTAGCCGTCCTTGCGGATGTAGCTTTTCGGCAGGGTTTTCTCGTGGTTGGCGACCTTGGAGAGCGGCGTGGCCTCGATCTTCCAACGATACGGCGCATCGGAGCTGCGGATGATCGCCGGCATCACCGCGTTGCGGCCCGCCAGCGCGAAATCCACCGCCGCCTCGCCGACGGCCCAGGCATGGTCCACGTCGGTTTTGCTGGCCAGGTGGCGGGCTGAGCGTTGCAGGTAGTCGGGCACCGCCCAGTGCTGTTTGTAGCCGAGCTTTTCCTTCACCAGCTGCGCGATGGCCGGGCCGACGCCGCCGAGCTGGACGTGACCAAACGCATCCTTGCCGCCGGCTTCCGCGAGGAACTTGCCGTCTGCCGTGCGCAAGCCTTCCGACACCGCGACCGCACACCAGCCGACGCGCTTGACCGTGGCATCGACCGTGGCGAGGAACTTCGCTTCATCGAACGGCACTTCCGGGAACAGGATGATGTGCGGTGCATCGTCCGGGCCCTTGCCGGCCAAGCCGGCGGCGGCGGCGAGCCAGCCGGCATGGCGGCCCATCACTTCCAGCACGAAGACCTTGGTTGAGGATTCGGCCATCGAGGCCACGTCCAGCGCGGCTTCGCGCAGGGACACGGCGGTGTACTTGGCGGCCGAACCGAAACCCGGGCAGCAGTCGGTGACGGCCAGATCGTTGTCCACGGTCTTGGGCACGCCGATGCAGGTCAGCGGGTAATCGAACTGTTTGGCGATCTGCGACACCTTGTTCGCGGTATCGGCCGAGTCGTTGCCGCCGTTGTAGAGGAAATAGCGGATGTCGTGCGCGCGGAACACGTCGATCAGGCGTTCATAGCGGGCGCGATCGGCCTGGATGTCCTTGAGCTTGAAGCGGCAGGAACCGAAGGCACCGCCGGGGGTGTGGGCCAGCGCGCGGATCGCGCTGATCGGTTCCTTGCTGGTGTCGATCAGGTCTTCGCGCAGGGCGCCGATGATGCCGTTGCGCGCGGCCAGCACTTTCACTTTCTGGGCGCGAGCGGTGGTGATGACCGCGGCGGCGGTGGTGTTGATGACGGCGGTGACGCCGCCGGACTGGGCGTACAGCAGTTTGCCTTGGCTCATGGTGCGTGGATCTCGTCGGTGCGGCGCGCTGGTGCGCACGATGCGGGAAATGGGAGGCGTTGCATGGCGCCGTGGCGCGAAACAGGGCGGGGCGCGAGGCCTGCGGGTTCGGGATTCTAGCCAATGCCGCCGATCGCGTGCGGTGTTGTGATGGGCGCCGCACAAGGCGGCTGTCGCGGATGGAAGGGTGCGGGCAATGGAGATCAAAGCTGATTGACCTTGCCTGCGGGCACTGCCGAGGGGGTGGCGAACAGTGCCCGGGTCAGTGCGGAAGCGTGTTTGACAGCGCCGCCGGGCAACGGTTAGGTTTGCCGCGCTGCACTATTCCCGCCGCGCCCGCGCGCGTGCCGACGGGTGCCAGGCCATCTTGGCCGTGTGGCCTTTTTTCGTCATTGGGGCTCCAGCAATCATGCGACTCGTACTCCTCGGCGCTCCCGGCTCCGGCAAGGGAACCCAGGCCACCCGTCTGAAGGACGCGTTGGCCGTGCCACATATTTCCACTGGTGATCTGCTGCGCGCCGCAGTGGCCGCCGGCACGCCGCTCGGCGTGCAGGCCAAGGCGGTGATGGATCGCGGCGAACTGGTGTCCGACGACATCGTGCTGGGCATGCTGGAAGAGCGCCTGACCGCCGGCGACACCGGCAACGGTTTCATCCTCGATGGCTACCCGCGCAATCTGGTGCAGGCGCGTGCGCTGGACGAGCTGCTGGCGCGTCTGCAGCAGCCGGTGGACATCGCGGTGCTGCTGGATGTGGACGTGGAATTGCTGATCGAGCGTCTGGCCGGTCGCGCCCAGGCCGAAGGCCGCAGCGACGACACCCCGGAAACCGTACGCAACCGCCTGCGGGTCTACACCGAGCAGACCGCACCGGTCATCGATTTCTACGAGAACGGCAACCGCCTTGCGCGCATCGACGGCGTGGGCGAGGTCGAAGACATCACCGGGCGTGTGCTGGCGGTGGTGCAGGACGCGCCGGCGGCCTGACCCGAGGTTGGCGTGCCCGTCAGGGCACTGCCGGCGCAGCATGAAACCGGCCCATTTCGCATCCCGGATTCTCGACCTGCTGCGCTTGCGCAGCGGGCCGCAGGATCTGCCGTATTCGCTGCCGCTGCTGTACCGGCTGGCGATCCTCGCGCTGCTGGTGGATCTGGTCGCGGCATGGGCGCTGGAAGTCAACGAGGCTTCGTCCGTACGCCTGCTGGTGTCGTTTGCGCTGACCTTCGCGCTGCCGTGGCTGGTGCTGCGCTGGCGCGGGCACGAGGCACGTTATGTGCAGACGATGCTGGCCCTGCTGGGCACCGGTATCGCGTTCTCGCTGCTGTTCCTGCCGCTGGCGATGTCGGCGCTGGCGCACGGGATGGTGACGCCGGAGGCGGTGCCGACCGCGCGGCAGGCACTGTTCGCGTGGCTGATCCTGGCGATGGTGGTGTGGAAGATCACCGTCACTGCCAGCATCTGGCGGCATGCGCTGGACTGGTCGCTGCCGGCCGGGGTCGGGGTGGCGCTGCTGTTGTTCGTGGCCGAATTCGGCCTGGACCGGCTGCTGTTCGCGGGGACGGGCGGCGCTTGAACCGCGCCGGCTTGCGCGTCCGGCTGTGGCCGGGCAGGCTGGTGGTTTTCCCTGTGCGTGGCGGTTGATCGATGAAACTTCACATCCTCGGAATCTGCGGCACCTTCATGGGTGGCGTGGCGGCGCTGGCGCGCGAACTGGGCCAGCAGGTGGAAGGTTCGGACCAGAACGTCTATCCGCCGATGAGTACCCAGCTGGAAGCGCTCGGCATCGCGCTGAAATCCGGTTATCTGGCCACGCATCTGGGCGCGGATATCGATGAAGTGGTGATTGGCAATGCGCTTTCGCGCGGCAATGAGGCGGTCGAGGCGGTGCTGGCGCGCGGCATGCGCTATACCTCCGGCGCGCAATGGCTGGCGCAACATGTGCTGCCCGGTCGCACCACGCTGGCGGTCGCCGGCACCCACGGCAAGACCACGACCAGCAGCCTGCTGGCCTTCCTCATCGACCGTCTCGGTGGCGAGCCCGGATTCCTGATCGGCGGTGTGCCCGGCGATTTCCCGGTATCGGCGCGGCTCGGGCAGGGTGCGTGTTTCGTGGTGGAGGCGGACGAATACGACACCGCGTTTTTCGACAAGCGCAGCAAGTTCGTGCACTACCGTCCGCAGATCGCGGTGCTGAACAACCTGGAATTCGACCACGCCGACATCTTCCCGGATCTGGCCGCGATCGAGCGCCAGTTCCACCATCTGGTACGCACCGTGCCGGGCAATGGCCGGCTGATCATCAATGCAGAGGACGCCAATCTGGCGCGGGTGCTGGAAATGGGCTGCTGGACGCCGGTGGAACGTTTCGGCATCGATGTGCCGGCGAACTGGCAGGCGCGGCTGGAAAGCGCCGATGGCTCCGATTTCACCCTGCTGCACGAGGGCAGCGAACTGGGCCGGGTGCGTTGGCCCATGGCCGGTCGCCACAATGTGATGAATGCGCTGGCGGCGATTGCGGCCACGGCCGCCGCCGGGTTCGATCCGGCCAAGGCACTGGCGCTGCTGGCGCAGTTCCGTGGTGCCCGGCGCCGGCTGGAAGTACTGCTGGATAGCGCCGATCTGCGCGTCTACGACGATTTCGCGCATCACCCCACCGCGATTGCGACCACGCTCGAAGGCCTGCGCGCGCGCCATGCGCAGGGCCGGTTGGTGGTGGTGTTGGAGCCGCGCAGCAATTCGATGCGGCTGGGCGCGCATGCCGATCAGCTCGCGCCTTCGTTGCAGCAGGCGGATGTGGTGCTGTTCCTCGCACGTCCGGAACTGCCCTGGGATGCCGCGCGCGTGATCGCGGCGTTGCGCGGTGAAGGTCACGCCGAGGCCAGCGTCGATGCGCTGCTGGCGCGACTGCGGGATCAGGTACGCCCGGGTGATACCGTGGTCTTCATGTCCAATGGCGGATTCGAAGGCGCGCCCCGGCGCTTCGCCGCACAGGCCGGCGGCCCCAGTGATAATGGTGCGGCAGGTTGAGGCAAGGAGAACCCATGGACATGCGCGAACGCATCGAACACGCGGCGCAGGCGCTGACACCGGTACATCTTGAGGTGCACGACGAAAGCCATATGCACAGCCGCGGTCAGCAGACGCACTACAAGGCGGTGATCGTCAGCGAGCAGTTCGCCGGGTTGTCGCCGGTGCGCCGCCATCAGGCGGTGTACGGCGCGCTGGGCGGACTGATGGCGCAGTTCCACGCGCTGGCGCTGCATACCTACACCCCGGACGAATGGCAGCGCGAAGCAACGGTACCCGATTCGCCCACCTGCCGGGGTGGCAGCAAGCACGATCGCTGATCAGGTGCCTGGCCGGCTGCGATCCGCAACATGAAATGCGACCACCCGGCGTCATGCGGCGCCGGGTGGTCGTGTCTTCTGCGGGTGTTCGACTCATTCGGTCTTGCCACCGATGCGGATGCGCTCGCGGTTCTTTTCCACCGTGGCCAGACCGATGCCCTTGACCGAAGCGAGCTGGTCGGCGCTCTTGAACGGGCCGTTGGCCTGACGGTATTCGACGATGGCCTGGGCCTTGGCCTGGCCGACGCCGTGCAGGTTGGCGGCCAGTGTGGTGGCATCGGCGGTATTGATGTCGACCGGGCCGGCGGCGAAGGCGGAGAAGCTCAGCAGCAGCGACAGCAGCAGGGCCTTCAGGGACAGGGTGATGGTGTTCATGGCGGTGACTCCGTTGTGGTGACTGGGAAATCCGCCGTGGCGTGGTTGCCAGGCGGTGGAGACAGTCTCCGCATCGGGGCGTTCGGCCGGCATCGCTGAACACGGGAAAAGGGCTTGCGGGTTTCCAGCAGCGTGGCCTCGGAAATTTCCGAGGCCGCTCGATGCAAGCCGCGCGTGCTTCTTATTCGTACGCCAGCGCCGCCACCGGATCCATGTGTGCGGCCTTGCGCGCCGGCAGGAAGCCGAACACCACGCCGGTCAGGAAGGCGCAGGTGAAGGCCAGCAGCGCCGGCCCCGGGGTGAAGGCCACCGGCATGCCCAGATGCTGCACCAGATGGCCCACTGCCACGCCCAGCCCGACACCGAGCAGGCCGCCGATGCCGCAGACCACGATGGCCTCGATGTTGAACTGCATCAGGATGTCGCGCCGGCGCGCGCCGGTGGCCATGCGGATGCCGATCTCGCGGGTGCGCTCGGTGACGCTGACCAGCATGATGTTCATGACCCCGATGCCGCCGACGATCAGTGAGATCGCCGCGACTGAGCCGAGCAGCGCGGTCATGGTGTCGGCGGTGGCCGATACCGCTTCCTGCAGCGATGCGGTGTTGCGCACCTGGAAATCCACGGTGCGGTGGCGCTCGGTCAGCAGCGCGGTGATCGCGGCTTCGGCCGCATCCATCGCATCGGCGCTGTCGACCTTGACCGTGATGCCACTGAGGAAGGATTGGCCGAACAGGCGCATGAGGCCGGTCGACAGCGGGATCAATGCCACATCGTCCTGGTCCTGGCCCCAGCTGGATGCGCCCTTGGGCGCGAGCACGCCGATGATTTCGAACGGCACATTGCGCACCAGCACGAAGGTGCCGACCGGATCGCGTCCGTCCGGGTACAGGTTCTGCACCACGGTCTGGCCCAGCACGATCACCGGCGCGTAGCCGCGCACGTCTTCTTCGGTGATGAAGCTGCCGCTGGCCAGGCTCCAGTCGCGCAACGCCTGGATATCGGGCCAAACGCCCTGCACCGAACTGCGGTAATCCAGACTGCCGGCGCGCAGCACCTGGCTGCCGGATCGTTCCGGCGACACCAGCTGCACGTTCGGAATCGCACGCAAGGCCCCGGCATCCTCCGGTGTCAGCGTGGCGATATCGCCGGCGCCACGGAAGCCGGCCGCGCCGGGGCGGATCGACAGCTGGTTGCTGCCCATCGCGGCGATGCGTTCCAGCACCGACTGCTTGCTGCCATCGCCGATCGCCAGCATCGCCACCACCGCAGCCACGCCGATGACCACGCCCAGCAGCGTCAGCGCGGTGCGGAACAGATTGCTGCGCATCGAGCGCAGCGCCATCTTGACCGCTTCGGCGGCATCACCGAGCAGTTGCGAGGCGCGGATCTGGCCGAGTGTGGCGGCGGGGCGATGGTGTGCCCCGGCAGCGGTGTCGGCAGTGTTGCTGCGGTCCGCCACGACGCGCCCATCACGCAATTCCACCACGCGCTGCGCGTGTGCGGCGATGCCCGGATCGTGGGTAATCAGGATCACCGTGCGGCCTTCGGCATGCAGGCTCTTGAGCAGCGCGAGCACGTCCTGCCCGCTCTGGCTGTCGAGCGCGCCGGTGGGTTCGTCGGCCAGGATCACCGGCGCATCGTTCATCAGCGCGCGGGCGATCGCCACGCGTTGCTGCTGGCCGCCGGAAAGCTGCCCGGGCCGGTGCCCGGCGCGGTCACCCAGACCGAGGCGTTCGAGCAGCTGCACCGCGCGTTCATGCCGTTCACGCCGACCCAGCCCGGCGTAGGCGGCGGGGATTTCGACGTTCTCGGCGGCGCTGACATCGGACAGCAGGTTGTAGCGCTGGAACACGAAACCGAAGGCGTCGCGGCGCAGTGCCGCCAGTTCGTCCGGCGTGAGAGTTGCCACATCGCGACCCAGCACCTGGTAGCGGCCGGCGGTGGGGCGGTCGAGGCAGCCGAGGATGTTCATCATGGTGCTTTTGCCCGAACCGGACTGCCCGACGATGGCGATGAATTCGCCGGCGTGGATGTCCAGATCGACCGCGTCCAGCGCCACCACGCGGGCTTCGCCGCTGCCGTAATGACGCCCGACCTGCGACAGCCGCAGCAGCGGCGCGCCGCCATCGCGCGTGGGAGTGGTTGCGGCAGCGGTATCCGGTGCGTTCATCGGCGCGGCCCACCCATCATGCCCATCGGCGGACGTGCGCCGGCGCTGGCATTGGGACGTTGTGTGGTGCTGGCAGCTGGCAGCAGCACGGTGTCACCAGCGGCCAGTCCGGAGACGATTTCGACGTTCTCGCGATCGCGCAGGCCGGTCTGCACCGGGTGCGGCGAGCTGCCCTCTGGGCCGGGTATGCGCACGAAGCTCTGGCCACCGGATTGCGGCGGACTGAACACCGCCGCGACCGGCACCGTGACCACGCCGCGCACCTGCGACACGGTGAAGAACACCTGCGCGGTCATGTCCGGCAGCAGCGCGCCGTCGCTGTTGTCGACATCGATCAGCACCTTGAACAGCACCACCTCGTTGACGATATCCGGCGTCGGCTGGATCTGCCGCACCGTGCCCTGCCAGCGGCGATCCGGCTGGCCGAGCGTGGTGAACCAGGCCGGCATGTCGACGCTGATGCGCCCGATATCGGCTTCGGCCACCTGCGCGGTGACGGTCATCGTGTCCAGATCGGCGATGCGCAGGATCGTGGGCGCGGTCTGGTTGGCGTTGAGGGTCTGGCCTTCCAGCGCGGTCAGCGATACCACGGTGCCGGCCATCGGCGCATAGATGCGTGAATAGCCCAGGGTCGCGGTATTGCCGTCCAGTGTGGACTGGGCCTCCTTGAGCTGGGCGCGCAGCGAGACGATCTGGGCCTGGGCCTGCTTGAGCTGGGCCGCGCTGGTATCCAACACTTCGCGTGCGATCAGGCCGCGTTCGGCCACGCTTTCATTGCGCGCATGCGTGGCCTGGGCCAGTTCCAGCGTGGCCAGACGTTCGGCCAGTTGTGCCTTGAGGCTGTCCACGCGGGCGCGGTTGCCTTCCACCTGGCTTTCGAAAATGCGCGGATCGATCTCGGCCAGCAGGGCGTCCTGCTCGACCCGGTCACCGACATCCACATGCAGTTTTTCCAGTTGCCCGGACAGCTGCGCGCCGACATCGACATAGGTTTTGGGGCCGATCTTGCCCAGCGCCGAGACGCTGTTTTCAATGTTGCCGATGGCGGCCACGGCGGTGGCCGGCGGTGCGGCCGATTGGCCGGAACTGCCGGATTTCCACCAGACCACGGCGCCGATCGCGGCGATGGCCAGGATGATGAGGATGGGAATGAGCCGGCGGCGGGTGCTCGACATGGGGGTTCCTCGAAAAACGATGCGTGATGTGGAAATGGGAATTCGGGTGGCGGTGGTGTCAGCGCGGGCTTTCACGCGGCGGGCGTTGTCCGCGCCGGCCCGGATGGGTGAACAGGCCGGACAGCTGCGCGCGCTCTTCCGGCGTGAGTTGCTGCAGCAGATCGCCGATCAGGGCCTGGGCTTCCTGCGCGGTGCGGCGTTCGGATTCGCGCAGGTCGGCGAAGGCGGCATCCAGCGCGTTGCGGTCGAAGGGTTCGTGTTGCACCGCTTCGCGCACGGCTTCGCGTGCGCCCGCCAGTTCGGTCAGGCGCACGCGCATGCCGGCGCGGTGCGCGGCCAGCACGCTGTCGATCAGTTCGCTGCGTTCGGCCGGCAACGCGCGGCGCAGTTGTTCGGGATGGAACATCGGGCGCCCTTCGCGGGCGCGCATTTCGCCGCGCGTGGGCTGCGGCTGCAATACCATCCACGCAAGGCTGGCGCCAAGCGCGATGTTGAGCGCCAGCGATACCAGTAGCACGGTACGGACCAGGGAATTCATGCGGTGTCCTCCGCTCACGGGTTCAGGGCCAGGTAGCGTTCGTCGATCTGGGCCAGGCTCAGCACGTCCTCGACGCCGGCATCGGGTTGGTGCAGCAGCGGTGACAGGCCGCCACCCAGCGTCAATCCGGCCACCAGTGCAAGCGCGAAGGCAGGTGCCGCCAGGCGCGCGCCGCCCAGTTCCTGCCATAGCCACAGCAGCGCGTCGCGCAGGTTGTTCCTCGGAAGCGGCGGCGCCGCACGGGCGGCTGCGGCGGCCTGCATCAGGATCGCGGCACGCAGCGCGGCTGGGGCCGGCGGTGCGCTGGAACTGGCGAGCCAATCGTCCAGCTGCGCTTCGGCGGCAAGTTGATGCGGGTCGCACTCCGCCAGCAGGGCGCGTGCGTCGGCCGGCCAGTGCGCCGGATCGGCGCCGTGGATGGCCAGCAGTTCGTCGCGGCGGGATGGGGAAATCGGGCGCTTCATGGGGTCAGCTCCGGTGTGCGGTGAGTGTGGCCGGAAGGGCACTTCGACGGTGTGGCGATCAGGCGGGCGGCGGATTCAGTCATGTGCCAGCTCCGCACGCAACTGGCGCCGGGCGCGGGCCAGCAGCGATTCCAGTGCGTCCACCGAAACGCCCAGCACCTGCGCAGCCTGGGCATTGGACTGGCCTTCGAAATGGCACAGCAGCAGGGCCTCGCGCTGGCGCTGCGGCAGGGCCCGCAGGGCCTGTTCCACGCGCTGCCGGCGCTGGTCCTGTTCCAGTGTCCGATCCGGTGCGGCGCCGGGATCGGCCAGATCCAGATCCTCGACCGGCACCTGTTCGCGCCGCCGTCGCAGCCGGTCCTGGCACAGGTTCAGCGCGACCCGGTAGAGCCAGGTGGAAAAGCGCGCCTTGCCCGGGGTCCAGTCCGGCAACTGGCCGAAGGCGCGCAGAAAGGTTTCCTGCGCGACTTCTTCGGCATCGGCGCGCGAATCCAGCGAGCGCCAGGCCAGGCGGTGGATGCGGTCCAGATGACGGTCCACGATCCGTGCGAAGGCCTGCTGGTCACCGTGCGCAGCCCGCACGATATCGGCCGCATCCGGGTCCGGATGCGGGACGGAAGCGGCGGTATCCGGCGCCGTCATCAGTGACGGCGCCGGAGCGGTTGGCCAGGGCAGGCAGGCATCCATCGACAGTATCAGAGCCGGTGCCCGGATCAGCGCGCGCCGCGGCGTTCGCCACGGGCTCCGTGCGGGCCGCGCTTGCCATGGCGGGCGTCGCGGAACTCCTCGGCCGTGACGATGCCATCACCATCGGCATCCAGACGCGTCAGCCGGGCTTCCTGCGCGGCGACGAATTCGACCGTGGTGATGTTGCCATCCCTGTTTGTATCGAACATTGCAAAGCGCTTTTCCAGCATCTGTGCGTGGCGGGCCTGCCGTTCGGCGGAGATGGGCGGGCGCCTGGTTTCGGCTTCCGTATTGGCTTTGGCGTGGTGCGGACGGCCGCGCTGTTGGCGCGCGCTGGCGAACTCGGCGGCGTCGATGATGCCGTCGTCGTTGGCATCCAGTTGTGCTGCGCGTTCGATGAAACGGGCGCTGGCTTCGCTCAGCACCAGCGGTTTGGATTCGCGCGGGAAGTGGCGGCGGTTTTCGTCCAATGCGGCGGCGCTGGCGCAGATGCCAAGACCGGCGAGCGCAAGGCCGAGCAGGGAAAGGCGGGGAATCGACATGGGAACGCTCCTTGTTGGTCGGTGTGAGGCGCACGGCTGCGAAATTGCCGGCCTCGGAAGCGTTCAACGCAGGCCGGGCGGGTTTCCGTCGCACGCGCTGAAAAGGAACCTGGCAGCGTTCAGCTTGTCCAAGGCCGGAACATCGTGATGCCGCATCCGAACCGGAGTCCGGCCCGGCCGTCGGGTTCAGGCAACGGCCGGCATGCTGGCCGCCGACCCACCCCATTCATCGACAAAGAAGAATCCCATGAGCCAACCGCAGCGCGTCCTGATCTGGATGCTCGCCGTCATCGCCGCCATCGCGCTGGCCGCCGCTGTGCTGCACGCACCGCTGCTGCGCGCGTTTTCCGCCACGCCGGTGTTCAATCTGCTGATCCTGGGCGTGTTCGTTTTCGGTGTATTGGTCAATGTGGTACAGGTGATCCGGCTGCAGCGCGAGGTCAACTGGATCGAGGCCTATCGCCGTTCCAGCCCGGAGCGTGCGCTCGGCACGCCGGTGCTGCTGGCGCCGATGGCGCGGATGCTGGCGCAGGGCGGGCGCAAGCCGCAGACGCTGTCGACCCAGTCGATGCGTTCGATCCTGGACAGCATCCATCTGCGGCTGGAGGAGCAGCGCGATCTGTCTCGCTATCTGGTCGGTCTGCTGATCTTCCTCGGCCTGCTGGGCACGTTCTGGGGTTTGCTGATCACCATCGCCTCGATCAGCGAGATCATCGCCGGGCTGTCGGCCGGGACCGACGCGGTGGCGATGTTCGAAGCGCTCAAGACGCGTCTGCAACAGCCACTGTCGGGTATGGCGACGAGCTTTTCCACCTCGCTGTTCGGTCTGGCCGGTTCGCTGGTGCTGGGCCTGATCGATCTGTTCGCCGCGCGCACGGCCAACCGGTTCTACACCGAAGTGGAGGACTGGCTGTCGGGCATCACCCGGCTGTCCAGCGGCAGCGCCTTGGGCGATGCCGAAACCAGCGTGCCGGCCTATGTCCAGGCGCTGCTGGAACAGACCGCCGACGGGCTGGAGCGGATGCAGCGCGCGCTGGTCGAATCCGAGCGCGAGCGGCGCGGCAACGCGCAGCAGATGGCCGAACTCAACGGCCATCTGGCAAAACTGTCCGAGCACCTCGGGCGCGATTCGCGCGTGCTGTCGGATCTGGCCGAAACCCAGGCCGGGCTGAAGACCGCGCTCACGGCACTGGCCCGCGATGAACACGCCGGCGAGCGTTTCACCGATGAGCTGCGCAACGAATTCCGGCTGCTGTCGCGCACCCTGGCCGCCGCCGTCGAAGGGCGTCGCGGCGCATGAGCCTGGCCGCCCGCCGCCGTCGCGGTATCGACTTCTGGCCTGGCTTCGTCGATGCCCTCAGCGCCCTGTTGATGGTGCTGGTGTTCATGCTGCTGATCTTCACCGTCGGCCAGTTCGTGCTGTCCGATGCGCTGTCCGGGCGCGACAAGGCGCTGGCCCAGCTCAATGCCGAGTTGGCGCAACTGGCGCGCACGCTGTCGATGGAGCAGGAGGCCAAGGTTGCCGCGCTGGGCCAGGTCAACGAGCTGTCGGCCTCGCTCGCGCAGACCCAGGGCGAACGCGACGCGCTGCGCCTGAATCTGGACGCCACCACGGCCGCACTGACCCGTTCGCAGGCGCAGAACGAGGAGGACCAGGCGCATATTGCACGCCTTTCCACCGACATCAGCGCGCTGGCCGAACTCAAGCGTCAGCTTGAAGCCGAGATCGCCACGCGTCTGGCCGAACTGGAAGGCGAGCGCGAAAAGCTGGTCGTGCAGACCGAACTTTCCGCACAGTCCGCCGCGCAGGTGGAACTGCTGAACCGGCAGATGGCGGCCTTGCGCGAACAGCTGGATGAAATCACCGCTGCACTGGAATTGCAGCGCGCCCAGTCCACCGCCAAGGATGTCCGGATCGAGGAGCTGGGCAAGGAACTGAATCTGGCGCTGGCCCAGCGCGTGGGTGAACTTCAGCGTTACCGCTCGGATTTCTTCGGCAAGCTGCGTGAAGTGCTGGGCGGGCGCTCGGACATCCAGATCGTCGGCGACCGTTTCGTGGTGCCAAGCGAACTGCTGTTCGCCTCCGGCACCGACGAGCTGACGCCGGTGGCGCTGGCGCAACTGGATTCGCTGGCCGACACCCTGACCCAGGTGGCTTCCGAAATCCCCAGCGACATCGACTGGGTGCTGCGCATCGACGGCCATACAGACCGCCGCCCGATCGCCACCGCGCGCTTCCCGTCGAACTGGGAACTGTCCAGCGCGCGTGCGATTGCCATCGTCAAATACCTGGTCACGCGCGGAGTGCCGGCCAACCGGCTGTCGGCCAATGGTTTCGGTGAATTCCGGCCGCTCGACTCGGCCGACACCGAGGCCGCGCACGCGATCAACCGCCGCATCGAGATCCAGCTCACCAACCGCTGAAATCCGGGCGTTGCGCCGGCCAAGCGTCGCGCCGGGTGCTGCCTGTCCCTCCAGCAGACGGCACCCGGCGCCTTTTCAGACCACTCCGGCACGCTGGCAGCAGACCCCCTGCGCCAGCGTCATCTTTACGGAGCGGTGACGCGCACCGGCTGGCGGGCGATGACCTGCCCACCCATGTGATAGATCAGTTCCCAGTCGCCGACTTCGGCGGGCGCGCGCAGCGTGAGGCTGTCGCCGTGCTCGGGGACATAGGCCCAGCCTTCGTAGGAACTGCCATCGCCGCCCACCGGCACGAAACCGATCCAGTGGCCGCCACCACGCGGGCCGCTGAAACCGACCACGACCTGGCTGCCGGCCACATGGCTGGCGTGCACTTCCAGATGGGCGCGGGCCGGCTGTACCGTCAGCGGCTGCGATGCGACCACGGCGGCGGATTCATACAGCACATAGCGGTATTCATACGCGCCGGGCTCCAGTGGTGCAGTAACCGTGACGCTGGATTGCGCGCCTTGCGGCCGGGCGTAGCCGTTGGCCACGTAGCTGCCGGCGTCGCCGCCTGCGGGCGCCACGCCGATCCAGTGGCTGCCGTGAGCCGGGCCCTGCGCTTGGATCGTGATCCGGTCCCCGGCCATTACTTCGGCTGGACCGCTGACGCTGGCCCTGGCCGGCTCCACCCGGATCGGGCGGCTGGCGATCACGCGTTCGCTTTCGTTGAGCACATAGCGCAGTTCGTATTCGCCGGGCGTGGCCGGCACCTTGAGTCGCAGCTCGCTGCGCGGCCCGGACAGCCGTGCGTAATGGTTGTTGATGTACGAACCGGCATCGGCACCGGTTTGCACGAAACCGACCCAGTGGCGCGGGCCTTCCGGGCCTTCGGCGATGACCCGGATCTGCTCACCGGCCATCGCGGTATCCGGCGCTTCGAGGCGGGCTTCCGCATCGCCGACCTGCAACGCGTGGCGCGCCAGCACGGATGGTGTCCGGCCAGGGCTGACGTAGCGCAGTTCATAGTTGCCGGCCTCGGCGGGCATCATCAGGGCAAGCTGGCCACGGGCCTGCTCGGCGGAGGACTCGGGCACATTGGTGTAGTGGATATAGCGGTGCTCGTCCGCGTCCGGCTGCGCCACGGCGATGTAATCGCGGGCATCGGCCGGGCCACTCCATTCCACTTCCAGCGGCAGCGTGATGCGCGCGCTGCCCTGCGGAGCCAGACTGGCGTTGGCAGGGGGCAGCGCTTCTGCCGCCGTGCTGGCCTGCACCGCGCCACGGATCGCGGTGCCCAGTTCGCCGGCATCACGTGCGTTGAAATAGCGCCCGCCGGTGTTTTCGGCCAGGCAGCGCAGCTGCGCCCGATGGGTCGGGTCGTTCACATCGAAACCGATCACGTGCGCGGTGAAATCCACGCCGCTGCGCGCCAGTTCGGTGCCGACCGCGCACGGGTCCATGTCGCAGGTTTCCTCGCCGTCGCTGACCAGCACCACGGTGGCTTTCTGTTCGCTCGCGCGCAGGGCCTGCGCGGCGTTGATGGTGGCCTGCGACAGCGGTGTCATGCCCTTCGGGTTGAGCGCATTGACCTGCGCCATGAACGTGCCGGCGTCGAGCGGGCCGAGCGGAATCAGGGTCTGGATGTCGCCGCAGTCGCCCTTGCGGGTGTGCCCGTAGGCGACCAGGGCGATGTGGTTGTCCGGCTCCCAGTCCGCGACGATGCCGGCGACCGCTTCGCGCGCGATTTCGATCTTGCTGCGGCCGTCGATCTGGCCCCACATGGAGCCGGAAGCATCCAGCACGATGGCGACGTTTTCAGCGGCCACGGCCGGGCCGGTGGCAAGCAGGGACAACAGCAACAGGCGTGACGGATACATCGGCGCGGCTCCACTCAATGGAAAGTGGAGGGATACGCGCATCCGGGTGAAAAGCGGACATGCCGGCATCAAGGCGCCGGCATGTCTGTCAGCGGGCGGGCTTTCGGGCGCGTGCGCTGATGAAGGCCAATAGCGAGCCACCGGCGGCGAGCCAGGCGCTGGCCGGCAGCCCGAGCCAGCGCGGGCCGGCCTGGTCGAAAGCGTAAAGCAGTGCGGCGGTGACCAGCAGGCCGCTGCCGAGCACTGCGCGCACCAGACGCCGTGGTGTGTCGCGCGCGGCGTCGGCCAGCGCGGCCAGATCCTGCGAGCGCAGGTTGACCGCGTGTGCGCCATCGACCTGTTGCACGAACCAGGCATGCACCAGCCGTGGCATGTCCGGTGCGCTGGACATCAGCTCCGGCAGACGCTGGCGGAACTCGCGCCGCAGCCGTGCCGGGCTGTAACGCTCGCGCAGGATGCGTTCCAGCACCGGGCGTGCAATCGCCCACAGGTCCAGGGTTGGATCCAGCAGGCGGCCCAGGCCCTCGATGTTGAACAGGGTCTTCTGGAGCAGGATCAGTTGCGGCTGCAACGTCAGTTCGTGCCGCTGCGCGGTGCGGAACAGTTTCAGCAGCACTTCGCCGAGCGAGAACTCGGACAGCGGGCGGGTGAAGTAGGGCTCGCATACCGCGCGTGCGGCCGCTTCCAGTTCTTCCACGCGGATGTGGGGCGGCATCCAGCCGGCGGCCACATGCAGCTCGGCGATGCGGCGGTAATCGCGGCGGAAGATCGCCATGAAGTTTTCCGCCAGCCAGTACTGGTCGCGCGGCGAGAGCTGGCCGACGATGCCGAAATCCAGCGCGATGAAGCGTGGATCGGCGGCGCGCGCCGGGTCCGGATCGACCCAGATGTTGCCGGCGTGGGCGTCGGCGTGGAAGAAGTTGTCGCGGAACACCTGTTCGTAGAACACCCGCACCGCCTTGGCCGCCAGCGCCTTGCGGTCGATGCCGGCGGCGTCGAGCGCGGCGACGTCATCGGACGGGATGCCGCGTACCCGTTCCAGCGTAAGCACGCTTTCACGCGTATGGCTCCAGACGATATCCGGGATGTAGAGATCGGCTGAATGTTCCCAGTTGCGGCGCAGCACGCTGGCGTTGGCACCTTCACGCTGAAGATCCAGTTCGGCCTGCAAAGTGGCGGCGATCTCGTCGACCACGTCGCCGGGGCGGATGCGGTGGGCACGCGGATGGTGGCGCTGCACCAGCCCGGCGAGGGTGCGCAACAGCGCGATGTCTCCGTCGATGCGGGCGTGGATGCCGGGGCGCAGCACCTTGATCACGACTTCGCGGCCGCCTTCCAGCGTGGCGGCGTGCACCTGCGCGATCGAGGCCGAGGCCAGCGGTGTGTCATCGAAACCGGCGAACAGGCTGTCGACCGGCGCGCCGAGCGCGGTTTCGATCTGCGCGCGCGCGATGCCGGCATCGAACGGCGCGACCTGATCCTGCAGCAGCGCCAGCTCTTGCGCGATATCCGGCGGCACCAGATCGCGCCGGGTCGACAGGATCTGCCCGAACTTGACGAAGATCGGCCCCAGTTCCTGCAACGCCAGGCGCAGCCGCACGCCGCGTGGCTGGTCGGCGGAAACGCGCGGTGCCAGCGGGCGCAGCAGCGCCAGCCGGCGTTCCAGCGGCGTGCCTTCCAGCAGTACATCGAGGCGGTAACGCAGCAGGGTGCGGCCGACCTGCCACAGACGGCGGCTGCCACGCAGGCGTTTCAGCATCAGCGCGGTACTCCGGCAGGCAGGGTCAGATTCACGCGCGTCGCCCCAGGGCCTGGGCCAGTGCTTCGAGCACGCGATCCACGGCTTCAGGACGGCTGGAGGCGCCCATCAGCCCGATGCGCCAGATCTTGCCGGCCAGCGGTCCGAGACCGGCGCCGATTTCGATGCTGTGGGTGTCCAGCAGGGTGCGGCGCACGCCGGCTTCGTCGACACCTTCGGGCACGACCACGGCATTGAGTTGCGGCAGCCGATGGCGCTCGTCCACCAGCAGTTCCAGACCGAGCGCCTGAAGACCATCGCGCAGCCGTTCGTGGTTGGCACGGTGACGCGCCCACGCGGCCGTCAGGCCTTCTTCCTTCAGCATCGTCAGCGATTCATGCAGCGCATAGGCCATGTTGACCGGTGCGGTGTGGTGGTAGCTGCGCCCACCGCTGCCGTCCCAGTAGCCCATCACCAGGCTCAGGTCCAGGAACCAGCTTTGCACCGGTGACTTGCGTGCCTTCAATGTGCCGGTGGCGCGGGCGCTGAAGCTAAGTGGTGAAAGACCTGGCGGCGCCGAAAGGCATTTCTGCGAACCAGAATAGATCGCATCGATGCCCCAGCCATCGACATCCAGTTCGGTGCCGCCCAGGCTGGTGACCGCATCCACGATCGACAGCGCGCCGTGTTCGCGCGCCAGCCGGCACAGCGTGGCGGCATCGGAGGCGGCGCCGGTGGAGGTTTCAGCGTGCACGAAGGCGACGGCCTTGGCGCCGGGGTTGGCGCGCAGCGCGGCTTCGACCTTGTCCGGATCGACCGGCTGGCCGAAATCGTCTTCGACCATCACCGGCGTGGCGCCCACGCGCAGCACGTTTTCGCGCATGCGCCCGCCGAACACGCCGTTGCGGCAGACGATGACGGTATCGCCGGGTTCGATCAGATTGACGAAGCAGGTTTCCATGCCGGCCGAACCGGGCGCCGAGACCGGAATCGTCAGCGTGTTGGCGGTCTGGAAGGCGTAGCGCAGCAGTTCCTTGAGCTCATCCATCATGCCGACGAAGGCGGGATCCAGATGGCCGATCGTGGGGCGGGCCAAGGCATCGAGGATGCGCTGCGGCACATCGGACGGGCCGGGACCGAGCAGCAGGCGACGGGGCGGGTGGAAGCTGGGCATGGCGGACGTACCTGTGGGAGGGGACCGTCCGCTAGTTTACGCGGTGCAGCGCACAATGCCCGGGTCGGGCGGACAAGCTTGCAGGAGGCACAAAAGAAAAGCCCCGCAGGCCAGGGGGGAGACCTGCGGGGCCGGGCTGGAATCGGGGCCAGGGGAGAGCCAGGGATTCCAGCGGATCCACCCGAGGGGGGGCAGGTGGATCACGGGTGGCGTTGCGTCCACCGTGGGCATAGATTATCAAAACAGCCTGAAGGTTCCCTGAGTTTTGCATTGGGCCAAAGGACAATTCAGGACGCATTCATTGCTTCGCGACGAAGCCGGCCAATTGTGCCAATGGCCATGTGTTTTCAGTGACTTATGGCCAGTCGCCCGATCTCTCGGGAGTCGGGATTGAAAACCAATGAAACAGTGTGGGGAATATGTCGCCATATTCAAGTGCCACTGGTCACGGCGCGGTTGCGGAAGCTGGTGGCGGCGCGACGGGAGACATGATTCCGGGCGGCATCAGTGCGCCTGGTCCCAGTTGTCGCCCACACCGGCATCCACGATCAGCGGCACCCGCAGCGAGGCGGCGTCCTCCATGCGCTGGCGCACCTGGGAGATGAGTGTTTCGACGAAGCCGGTGTCGGACTCGAACACCAGTTCGTCATGCACCTGCATGATCATCCGGGCCTGCTCGGCGTGGGGTTCGAGCCAGTCATGCACCTGCCGCATCGCACGCTTGATGATGTCCGCCGCGGTGCCCTGCATGGGCGCATTGATCGCGGCGCGTTCGGCGCCGGCGCGCTGGTTGGCGTTGCGCGAACGGATCTCGGCCAGATACAGGCGGCGGCCGAATACGGTTTCGACATAGCCGCGCTCGCGTGCCTCCTCGCGGGTGCGTTCCATGAAATCGTGCACGCCCGGATAGCGGCTGAAGTACAGGCTGATGTAGTCCTGCGCCTGGTTGCGCGGCACATCCAGCTGGCGCGCCAGACCGAACGCGCCCATGCCGTAGATCAGGCCGAAGTTGATCGCCTTGGCAGCGCGGCGCTGGTTGGCATCGACCGCGTCCAGTTCCACTCCGAAGACCTCGGCGGCGGTGGCGCGGTGGATGTCCTGGCCCTGTTCAAAGGCGCTGATCAGGCCGGCGTCGCCGGACAGGTGGGCCATGATGCGCAGTTCGATCTGGGAATAGTCGAACGCCACGATCGCGCGCCCCGGCGGCGCGACGAAGGCGCAGCGGATGCGGCGGCCGTCCTCGCTGCGGATCGGGATGTTCTGCAGGTTCGGGTCGCTGGAGGACAGCCGTCCGGTGGCGGCGCCGCCCTGGTGGTAGCTGGTGTGCACCCGGCCGGTGTCCGGGTTGATCATTTCCACCAGCTTTTCGGTGTAGGTGCTGCGCAGCTTGGTCAGCGCGCGGTAGTCCAGGATCAGGCGCGGCAGCTCGTGCTTGTCGGCGATGGCTTCCAGCGCGTCCTCGTTGGTGGAGGGCTGGCCCGTAGGGGTTTTCACTACGATCGGCAGGTCCAGCTCCTCGAACAGCAGCGCCTGCAACTGCTTGGGCGAGTCCAGGTTGAACTTGCGCCCGGCGATCTCGAAGGCGCGGGTCTGGATCGCCAGCATCCGCGCGGCCAGGTCGCGGCTCTGGCGGCGCAGTTCGTCGGCGTCGATCAGCACGCCGTTTTCCTCGATCCGGGTCAGCACCTCGACCAGCGGCATTTCGATCTCGTTGTAGACCTTCAGCAGCGACGGCTCGGCGCCGAGTTTTTCAGCCAGCACCTGGTACAGGCGCAGGCAGATGTCGGCGTCCTCGGCGGCGTAGCGCGTGGCGGTTTCGATATCCACCTGCGAGAACGGAATCTGCTTGGCGCCCTTGCCGGCGATGTCCTCGTAGCGCAGCGTGCTGTAGCCCAGATAGCGCAGCGCCAGCGAATCCAGATCGTGGCGGGTGGCGGTCGAGTTCAGCACGAAGCTCTGCAGCAGCGTGTCCTGTGCATAGCCGCGCATCTGCACGCCGTGACGGCGCATCACGTGGAGATCGTATTTGCCGTGCTGGCCGAGCTTGGGCCTTGCTGCATCCTCCAGCACCGGGCGCAGCGCATCCAGCACCTGTTCGCGTGGCAACTGGGCCGGTGCGCCGGGGTAGTCGTGCGCCAGCGGCACGTAAGCGGCGCGGCCGGATTCAACCGCAAAACTCAGGCCGATCAGATTGGCGCGCATCGGGTCGAGCGAGTCGGTTTCGGTGTCGAAGGCGATCAGCTCGGCATCGCGCAGGCGTTCGATCCAGCCGGCCAGCGCGTCGGCATCCAGAATGGTTTCGTATTCACCCGGTGCCGCCAGGGCCGGATCCAGCCCGTGTTCGGGTGCGGCCGCTGCGCTGATGTGGCCGCGGCCGCGTACCTTGCCCGGTTCGGTCAGTGCATCGCGGGAGCCATCGCCCGGCGGCGGGGGCTCCACGTCATTGCCATTGCCATTGGCGGCGCCCAGTTCGCGCAGCGCCTGGTTGAAGCCGTAGCGGGTGTAAAGCGTACGCAAGGTGTCGGTGTCGCGTTCGCGCAGGGCAAGATCGTCCGGGTTCTGCGGCAGTGGCACATCGAGGCGGATTGTCACCAGTTCGCGGTTCAGCGGCAGGCGTGGCAGGGCGGCACGCAGGTTGTCGCCGACCTTGCCCTTGATCTGGTCGGCCTGTTCGATCACCGCGTCCAGCGAGCCGAACTGGTGCAGCCATTTGGCGGCGGTCTTGGGGCCGCACTTTTCCACACCGGGCACGTTGTCGACGGCGTCACCCATCAGCGCCAGATAATCGACGATGCGTTCGGGTGGCACGCCGAACTTTTCCTCGACATCGGCCGCGCTCGCGGTGCGGCTGCCGCTCATGGTGTTGACCAGCGCAATGCCGGGCCGCACCAGCTGCGCGAAATCCTTGTCCGAGGTGGAGATTTCGACCTCGATGCCGTCCTTTTGTGCCGCCACCGCCAGGGTGCCGATCACATCGTCGGCTTCGACCCCGGATTCGCGCAGGATCGGCAGCCCGAGCGCTTCGACAATGGCCAGCATCGGTTCCACCTGGGCACGCAGGTCGTCCGGCATCGGTGGCCGGTTGGCCTTGTAGTCCGCATACAGCTCGTCACGGAAGGTGGGGCCGGGGGCGTCGATGACGAAGGCGGCGTAGTCGGGTTTTTCCTTCAGCGTGGTGCGCAGCATGTTGACCACGCCGAACAGCGCGCCGGTGGGCGACCCGTCCGGCCCGGTCAGCGGCGGCAACGCGTGGAACGCGCGGTACAGGTAGGAGGAGCCATCGATCAGTACGAGCTTTTTCACGGCGTATGCGCCTTGCCATCAGGTGATGGCCGCTAGTTTAGTCGCGCCGCTGCGCACAGGTTCGACGGCGTGGCTGCCGCTTGCCGGTGGTCCGGTTATTCTGGAGGCCCCGCCACGGAGATGTGTCATGCGAATCATTGTCCTGACTCTCAGCGCATTGCTGGCCTGCGGTGCCGCGTTCGCACAGGAAACGGAAACCACGCCCGCACCGCGAGCCGAGCCGCCGCTGCCGGAAAAGATCACCCTGCCGGAAACGCCAGGCGAAGGCCCGACCGTGACGATCCGCCGCCAGGAAAACGGTGATTCGGTGCAGGAATACCGCGAGAACGGGCGCCTGACGATGGTCAAGGTCACGACCCCGGCCGGCATCACCTACAGCCTGCTGGATACCAACGGCGACGGCCTGCTCGACAAGAGCGACCACGATGGCCCGGTCGGCCCGGTGTACTACACGATCTACAAGTGGAACTGAGATTTTTCGTGCTGCGGTCGGCCGTTCTCCTGCCGACCGCAGCCGTGGATCGGATTCAGCGAGTCAGGAACTTCACCAGACGATCAGCCAGCCCGCGATAGGGCGGCTTGAACAGCGCCATGCTGCTCAGCCGTGCCTGGTGGAACACCGGCTTGCGCTTGCTGAAGGTCAGGAAGCCCTCGTGCCCGTGATAGGCGCCCATGCCGCTGGGGCCGACGCCGCCGAACGGCAGGCTGGACTGGGCGATATGCAGCACGGTGTCGTTGACGCACACGCCGCCCGAGATGGTGCGCTCCAGTACGCGCTCGGTCCGTGCCCGATCCAGATCGAAGTGGTACAGCGCCAGCGGACGGTCGCGCGCGTTGATGTAATCGATCGCCGCATCGACCGAGTCGCAGCCGACCAGCGGCAGGACCGGGCCGAAGATTTCCTCGCGCATCAAACGGCAGTCTTCCGGCGCATCCAGCACCAGCGTCGGCGGGATCAGGCGTTGCGCCTGCGCCTGTTCCGCATCCACTTCCAGCAATGGCAGCACCGTCGCACCTCGTGCGGCGGCTTCGTCGAGCCAGTCGCGCAGGCGGCGGTACTGGGCCGGGTTGATGATGCGGGTGTAGTCCGGGTTGTCGTCCAGGCTCGGGTAACGCGCCGCCACTTCGGCCTTCAATGCCTGCACGAACTCCTCGCGCGCGGCATGCGGCAGCAGAATGTAGTCGGGCGCGATGCAGGTTTGCCCGGCATTGAGCCATTTGCCGGTGGTGATGCGGGCAGCGGCTGTGGCCAGCGGATAGCCGGGCGCGATGATGGCCGGGGATTTGCCGCCCAGTTCCAGCGTCACCGGGGTCAGGTTTGGCGCGGCGGCGGCCATCACATGGCGCCCGACCGCGGTGGAACCGGTGAAGAACAGGTGATCGAACGGCAGGGCCGAAAACGCTGCCGCGACATCGGCTTCGCCCAGCGCCACCGCGACGCGTTCGGGCGGGAACACCTGTGCCAGCAGTGATTGCAGAAACGCGCTGGTATGCGGCGCGTGTTCGGAGGGTTTCAGATAGACATGGTTGCCGGCGGCAATGGCTGAAATCAGCGGAATCAGTGCCAGGTTCACCGGGTAGTTCCACGGCGCGATGATGCCGACCACGCCCAGTGGCTGGAAACGGATCTGCGCGCGCGCCGGCAGGAACAGCCAGTCCACTGGCCGTCGCTGCGGCTTCATCCAGCGCTTCAGCCGGCGCCGGGTGTGATCGATTTCGGACAGCACCGTCATCGCGTCGGTCAGCAGGCTCTCATGCCGCGAGCGGTTGCCGAAATCGGCGTTCAAGGCATCCAGCATGTCCTGCTGGCGGGCCTTGAAGGCGGCTCGCAGGCGCAGCAGATCGTCGCGGCGCTGTGTCAGATCCGGCGGATTTGCGGCCTGTGCGGCGCGCAGGCGTTCCAGCGTCGGAGCCAGATCGGAGAGTGGAGTGGCGGCGGGCAGGTTCATGTGCGCCAGTGTACCGGCCTGTCTGCCGGGTTGCGCCGGCTGCAACGGTCTGGAACCGGTGAGGTGATCCACCTGTGCGAACACTCTTGTCGCCAAGGGCGTGAGCGCCCCGCTGGCACAGGGACAGAGCGGCGTGGAAACGGGCAAATCAACGTGCGTGGGATACCCCGTCAGCGTATTGCAGACCGGCCTGGTGCAAGGGCCAAGTCAAGACTGGTACGCGCATCTGACGGTGTGCTATCAATGCTCGGATTTGTTGCCTTCCGGCAACTTCCACTTGGAGAAAACGCTCTATGTTGCGTCCAGTTCGCTTGGCTTTCCTTCTGCTGTCCCTGTTCTGGGCGGCATCCTCTTTTGCGGCGGATTACTACGTCGACATTACCAACAAGACCGGCCACACCATCTGGTACCTGCACGTCAGTCCGGGCAAGGCCAAGAGTTGGGAAGAAGATGTGTTGGGCGACGAGGTTCTCGCCGACGGCGAGCGCAGGCGCGTCACCCTCACGGGCTACTCCAGCTCCATTTTCGATATCCGCCTGACCGATGAGGACGGCGACACCTACACCTTCTGGAATGTCGACGTGGCCACCCAGGATCTGGAAGTGACGCTGGCTGACCTGGATTGATGCAGCCGCTTGAAACCGTCCCGTGATCGAAAGCGAAGACGCAGACGGGAACGGGGCAAACCCGCTTGGAGCCGGGTGGTCATCGTGGCGTGACCACCCGGTCCTGATTCACATAAGTACGAAGCCGCGGCCTCAGCCGCCCGCCTCGCGCAGCCAGCGTGCCGCATCCAGTGCGAAATAGGTCAGGATGCCATCCGCCCCAGCGCGCTTGAACGCCAGCAGGGTTTCGAGCGCGACCTCCTTTTCATTGATCCAGCCGTTGCCGGCGGCAGCCTTGATCATCGCGTACTCGCCGCTGACCTGGTACACGAAGGTCGGGCGCCCGAAGCGCTGTTTCACCCGATACACGATGTCCAGATACGGCAGGCCGGGTTTGACCATCACCATGTCGGCGCCTTCGGCCAGATCCAGCGCCACCTCGTGCAGCGCCTCGTCGGAATTGGCCGGGTCCATCTGGTAGGTGTGCTTGCTGCCCTTGCCGAGGCTGGCGGCGCTGCCGACCGCGCTGCGGAACGGGCCGTAGAACGAACTGGCGTACTTGGCGCTGTAGGCCATGATGCGGGTATGGATGAAGCCGGCTGATTCCAGTGCGTTGCGGATCGCGCCGATGCGTCCGTCCATCATGTCGCTGGGCGACAGCACATCGACCCCGGCGGCGGCGTGCGCCAGCGATTGCCTGATCAGCGCCTCGACGGTTTCGTCGTTGAGGATGTAGCCGGCCTCGTCGATCAGCCCGTCCTGACCGTGCGAGGTATACGGATCCAGCGCCTGGTCGCTCATCACGCCCAGTTCCGGGAAACGCGACTTCAGCGCACGGATGGCGCGCGGCACGATGCCGTCTTCGTCCCAGGCGATGGCGCCGTCATCGGTCTTGGCGGCCGCATCGGGCACGCCGAACAGGTCGATCAGCGGGATGCCCAGTTCCAGCGCCTGTTCGCCGACCTTGAGCAGTTCGTCGATCGAGAGCCGCTCCACGCCCGGCATCGAAGGCACCGGCGCGCGGCCTTTTTCCTCGTGCACGAACACCGGCAGGATCAGGTCGTTGGCGGTCAACACGTTCTCGCGCATCAGGCGGCGGGAGAAATCATCGTGGCGCATGCGGCGCGGACGGCTGGCGGGAAAGGACATGGCGCGAACGGCTTTGCAGGGAAGGGCCAGCCATTCTACCGCCGCAGGGTTTTCCCGCCCCGGATGAGCGTGCCGGCGCAACGGAAACGGGGCGCCGCAGCGCCCCGTTCGTTCCAGCCTCGATGTGCGAGGTTCCGGCGTACGTGGCTTCAGTCGCGCGATTGCAGCTTGGCCAGCAGGCGCAGGAACTCCACGTACAGCCAGATCAGCGTCACCAGCAGCGCAAAGCCGCCGAACCATTCCATGTACTTGGGCGCGCCGTGGCTGACGCCGGTTTCGATCAGATCGAAATCCAGCACCAGATTCATCGCCGCGATCACCACCACGAACAGGCTGAAGCCGATGCCGATCAGGCCCGATTCGTGGATGTACGGAATGTTGATGCCGAAAAAGCCCAGCCCGATCGTGGCCAGATAGATCAGCATGATGCCGCCGGTGGCCGCGACCACGCCGGCACGGAACTTCTGCGTCACCTTGATCATGCCGCTGCGATAGGCGAACAGCATCGCGAACAGGGTGCCGAAGGTCAGCATCACCGCCTGCATCACGATGCCTTCGTAAAGATGCGCGAACACCGCCGAGATCGCGCCCAGGAAAAACCCTTCCAGCAACGCATACAGCGGTGCGGTGACCGGCGACCACTGCTTCTTGAAGATCGTGATGAAGGCCACGATCAGCCCGCCGATCACGCCGCCCCACATGTAGATCGGTGCGGCCGCAGTCGGGCCGGCCGGCGAAATCGACTGGTTCCACGCGAAGGCGGCGGTCAGAACGGTCAGAAACAGCAGGAAGCCGGTCTTGGCGATGGTGCCGTTGAGCGTCATCGCATC
Organism: Denitratimonas organivorans; assembly: GCF_037478135.1. NCBI lineage: Bacteria > Pseudomonadati > Pseudomonadota > Gammaproteobacteria > Lysobacterales > Lysobacteraceae > Denitratimonas > Denitratimonas organivorans. The sequence goes on along the minus strand of NZ_JBBHDV010000010.1, from coordinate 46,723 downwards.
GGCCGGGCGCGACAGCACCGCGCCGCTGCCCAGATCAAGGAAGGTGGAGTCGCTGAGGACGGGGTTGCCGCTGCGCATGGGAAGGTCCGGAAAGGGAAACGGTCGCGACGATAGAGGCAGCTGTCGCCGAGTTTGTTAACCGGAAGTTAAACGGCCGTGTGCATAATGTTCACCAATGTGCTGAATCGTTTGCAGCGAAGTGCTAGATTCGAGCGCAAAACCTTCAGCCAAAAGGCTGAAATCACTGGAAAACCCAATTGCCTGGTGAATGGTCATGATGTTTCTTCTGGTTCTGCTGCCGCTGCTCGCCGTGATGATGGCCGGTCTGCGCTGGGTGCCTGAAGACACGGTGCTGACCGTGCACCGCTTCGGACGCTACGTCCGCACCCTGACGCCGGGCCTGCGCTTCACCCTGCCGCTGGTGGATCAGGTTGCGCACCGCGTGCGGCTGGTCGGGCATCAGCTCGAAGTGCCGCTGGCAGGCGAGGACGCCGCACGCGCCGATGTCTACTACCAGATCCTGGAGCCCAAGCGCACCGGCAACGCACTGGAAAATGTCGATGCCGTGGTCCAGCGCCATGTCGTGCAGGCACTGTCGCAGCTGGGCGGCGCCGAGAATGCCGATCACGGCCCGCGTCTGGCGGTGCACCTGCGTGAGCTGAACCAGGACCTGTCCGAATTCGGTCTGCGGGTCACCCGCTGCCAGGTCCACCCCGGCACTTCGGCCTGACGCACGGAAATCCGCGCAGCGTTGCCAGCATCGGCGCTGCTGCCGATACTGGGCGGCTTCCCCGCTTCCGGTGGTGCGCGTGAACCCGCTTTCCTCTCTGACGCCCGAACTCGATGCCGGCCTGGCCGAACTGGGCATCACCACGCCCGGCCTGACGCCGCGCCTGCTGGACTATCTGGCGCTGCTGGTGCAGTGGAACCGGGCCTACAACCTCACCGCGATCCGCGATCCGCAGGAAATGCTGGTCAAGCACCTGCTCGATTCGCTGTCGATCGCGCCCTTCGTGCAGGGCCGCGTGGCCGATATCGGCACCGGCGCCGGCCTGCCCGGCATTCCGCTGGCGCTGAACGATCCGCAGCTGCGCGTGAGCCTGGTGGAAACCGCCGGCAAGAAGGCCCGCTTCCTGCGCGAAGCGGTGCGCCAGCTCGGGCTTTCACAGGTCACCGTGCACGATTGCCGCGCCGAGGATGTGCCCGAAAGCGGCCAGCACGACCAGTTGATCGCGCGCGCTTTGGCCACACTTGAAGGTATCCTGACGCTCGGGGGGCACCTGCTGCGGCCCGGCGGCCGCCTGCTGGCGATGAAGGGGCGCGTGCCGGACGAAGAGATTGCCGCGCTGCCGCAAGGCTACCGGCATATCGCCACCCATCCGCTCGTGGTGCCCGGCCTGGCGGCCGAACGGCATCTGGTCGTTGTCGAGAAACTCTAGAAAGAATCCCATGTCGCGCATCATCGCAGTGGTCAACCAGAAGGGCGGGGTCGGCAAGACCACCACGGCCGTCAACCTCTCGGCCGCACTGGCGGAAATCGGCCGCCGCGTGCTGCTGGTGGACCTTGACCCGCAGGGCAACGCCACCATGGCCTCGGGCATCGACAAGCGCGAGGCACATCCTTCCGGCTGCGAAGTGCTGCTGGGCGAGTCGCCCGCCGAACAGGCGATCCAGAGCACGGCCGGCAAATACGATCTTCTGCCCAGCAACACCGACCTGATCGCGGCCGAACTGCAACTGATGGACCTTTCCGACCGCGAAACCCGCCTCAAGCAGGCGCTGGAACCGGTGGCACGCAACTACCAGTACGTGATCATCGATTGCCCGCCCTCGCTCAGCCTGCTGACGCTCAATGCGCTGACCGCCGCCGACAGCGTGCTGGTGCCGATGCAGTGCGAATACTTTGCGCTGGAAGGCATCGCCGCGCTCACCGACACCATGGACGTGGTCAAGCGCCGGCTCAATCCTACGCTGGAAATCGAAGGCATCGTGCGCACCATGTACGACGTGCGCAACGGCCTGACCAACGCCGTTTCGGCCGAACTGCAACGCCACTTCGGCGACAAGGTCTACCGCACCGTGATCCCGCGCAACGTGCGTCTGGCCGAAGCACCCAGCCACGGGCAAAGCATCATCGACTACGACCGCGCCTCGCGCGGCGGCGTCGCCTATCTGGGCCTGGCCGGCGAAGTGATCGGGCGCGAACGCCAGTACATGGCGCGAATGGAGGCACATTGATGGCCAGAAAACCCGCACTGGGGCGCGGCCTCAGCTCCCTGATCCGCGAAGTGGACGCGGCCGCGACTGAAACCGTCAGCGCCGGTGATCGCCTCGCCACGCTGCCGATCGAAAAACTCCAGCCTGGCAAATACCAGCCGCGCCGCCACATGGATGCGGAAAAGCTGGAGGAACTGGCCGAATCGATCAAGGCCCAGGGCCTGATCCAGCCGATCATCGTGCGCGCGGTCGCCAAGGACCGCTACGAGATCATCGCCGGCGAACGCCGCTGGCGCGCCTCACAACAGGCCTCGCTGCGCGAAGTGCCGGTGGTGATCCGCGCCATCGACGACACCACCGCGCTGGCGATGGCGCTGATCGAAAACATCCAGCGCGAAGACCTGAATCCGCTGGAAGTGGCCACCGCATTGCAGCGCCTGATCGATGAATTCGACCTCACCCACCAGCAGGCCGCCGAAACCGTCGGCCGCTCGCGCGCTGCGGTCAGCAACCTGCTGCGCCTGCTGGAACTGCCCGAAGCGATCCGCGTCTTGGTGGACCGTCGTGAACTGGAAATGGGCCACGCCCGCGCCCTGCTCACGCTGCCGCAGGCCCAGGCCATCGCGCTGGCGCAGCAGGCCGCCGCCGAACAATGGTCGGTGCGTGAAACCGAACGCCGCGTGCAGGCCCTGCAGAAGGGCATCGCCGCTCCGCCCAAGCCCGCCGCACGCAAACCCGATGCCGATATCGCCGCACTGGAGCGCGAACTGTCCGAATCGCTCGGCGCCCGCGTCAGCCTGCAATCAGGCCGTGGCGGTCGCGGCAAACTGGTGATCGCCTACCACAGCCACGACGAACTGGACGGCATCCTGGAACGCATGCGGCGCTGAGCCCCGGGCGCTACGCGAACGCGTAACGCACCACATGGAAGAAGATCGGCGCGGCAAACGTCACCGAATCCAGCCGGTCCAGCATGCCGCCGTGGCCTTCGATCATTTGGCCCCAGTCCTTCGCGCCCAGGCTGCGTTTGACCGCCGACAACGCCAGCCCGCCAAGAAATCCACAGATCACGATCAGCAGCGACATCAGTCCGGACTGCAACGGCGTGAACGGCGTGATCCACCACAGCGCCGCGCCTACGCCTGCCGCTGACAACCCGCCACCGACCAGCCCTTCGACGGTTTTCGACGGGCTCACGCTCGGTGCCAGCTTGTGCTTGCCGAACAGTTTTCCGAACACGTACTGCAACACGTCGGAGAGCTGCACCACCAGCAGCAGGTACAGCAACAGCAGCAGATTGCCGCCCTCGTAGCCGGGAATATCGAGCAGCAACAGTGCCGGCGCGTAACTGATGCAGTACACCGTCAGCATCAGGCCCCACTGGATCTTGGTGTTGCGGGCGAGGAAGTCCTCGGTATCCCCGGCCAGCGCCGACACCGCCGGCAGCAGCAGGAAGCCGTACACCGGGATGCACATCACGAACAGGCCGTACCAGTCGATCCCGATCAGGAAATACTGCAACGGGATCGCCACGTAGAAACACAGGCACAGCACCAGATGGTCGCCGCGCCGCGTCGGCGTCAACGTGACGAACTCGCGCAAGGCCAGAAACGACGCGATGGCGAACAACACCAGCGTCGCCACCGGCCCGAGCAGGAAGCACGCGCCCAGCACCGCGACCATCGCCCACCACGCATTGATCCGCGCCACGAGGTTGTCCACCGTCGCGCCGGGCTTGCGGCGCTTCAGCAGCGCAGCAACCGTGCTGGCGATCAGCAGCAGCATCAGCACGCCGCCCATCACCTGCCAGAACTCTTCCGGCGTGCGCCGCAGCAATGCTTCAAACCAGATCAGGATCGAATCGCTCATGCCCGTCAAACCGTCCAATGTGTTTCAAGGCGCGAAGTGTACCCATACATTGTTTGACAATGTTGAACATCGGTTCTAGCCTGACGGACGTGCAACACTGCAAAACAGGTATCCCGATGGAACTGGTCCTGCGCAAATACGGCAACAGCACGGTGGCGGTGCTGCCGCCTGCGGTATTGCGGGAACTGAACCTGGCCGCCGGCCAGACGATGACGCTGGGCACCACCGCCGAAGGCGATATCGTGCTCTCGCCCAGGCACAAATACACACTGGCCGACCTGATCGCGCAATGCGATCCGAAGGCACCGCCGCCCGCCGACCTGGCCCTCTGGGATGCGGCACGGCCCGTGGGTGGCGAGGTCTGGTGATGGCGGTGTTCGAGCGCGGCGACGTGGTGAGCGTGCCGCTCGACCCGGCCTTCGGTCACGAACAGCGCGGCACCCGCCGTGCCCTGGTGCTGACACCGCGCGCCTTCAACCGCTTCGGCGATACGCTGGTGGCACCCATTTCCCAGGGCGGCGACTACGCGCGCTTCGCTGGATTCGCGGTGAGCCTTTCCGGCACCGGCTGCAAGACCCAAGGCGTAGCCCTGCTCAACAAGGTGCGGATGCTCGATCTGGCAGCACGCAAGGCGCGCAGGATCGAGCGTGTTCCGGCAGTGGTGATCGACGATGCGCTGATGCGGCTGGCGGCGATGCTCGAACTGGCGTGAGGCCTGCGAGCAGGGCGCATGGAATTGCACCCTGCGCAAAGTTAAGCCAACTCCATCACCGCCGCGCGGGCGCGTTGCAGGTATTCGTCTTTCGATTCGCCCGGTGCCGGTTTCACCACCGCACCGAAACGCGCGGTGCAGATCAATGGCACCGGCAACAGGCTGCCTTTGGGCAGGCTGCGGCGGGCGTTGTCCAGATACACCGCGACCGGTTCCATGTCCGGGTGGGCACAGGCCAGGTGGTAGATGCCGGACTTGAAGCGGCCCGGGGTTTCGTCCGGGTTGCGCGTGCCTTCGGGGAAGATGATCAGCGAATCGCCTTGCGCCAGTGCCGCATGCAAGGGTGCGAGCGGATCGTCCTGCGGGTTTTTGCGCTCACGGTCGATCAGCACAGCATTCAGGCCGCGATGCGCGACCAGCGCGCGCAGGCCACCGCCCCAGTAATCCTTCGCCGCCACCGGCCGGGTACGGCGGCGCAGATGCGGGGGCAGCGCCGCCCACAGCGTCACGGTGTCCAGATGGCTGCCGTGGTTGGCGAAGTAGATGCGCTGGCGTGGTTCCGGCCGCACCCCGATCCAGCGTGGATAGGCGCCGAAAAACAGTTTCGCCAGCGCCACCAGTGCCCGCGCCAGCATCAGCCGCGCTCCCGCAACTGCGCCGCGATCGCACGGCTGCGCAGCACGCAGGTCAGCGCCGAACCTGCCGCGATCAGCACCGATGCCGCCAGCAGTGCGTGCACGCCGCCGCGCCAGTGAAGCTCCGCCGCGGTGATCAGCAGCGCCGCCGTCATCACCGCCATGCGATGCGGTTTGGCCTGCGGCCCGCGGAAATCCTGTGCCAACCCGAGGCTGCCGCCGGTGACGCGGATATAGGCCGTCAACGCCGCGAGCAGGGCCATCAGCCAGCCCAGCCAGCCGTGACCGGCGGCATGGCCGAGTGCGATGAGGAACAGCGAATCGGCGATGCGGTCGGGAAATTCGTTGTACAGCGCGCCCACCGGTGACTGCTTGCCGCCTTCGATCGCGACCATGCCGTCGAGCAGGTTGCACAGCAGCCGCAACTGCACGCACAGCGCCGCCAGCACGAAGCCGGCCGGCGTCGGCCAGTACAGCAGCAGACCCGCGCCGATCAGCGCGAACACGATGCTCAGCACCGAAATCTGGTTTGGCGTCACCGCACTTTTCACCAGCGCACTGGCCAAGGCCCTGGCCCAGCCGGCGCTGCGCGTGGTCAGCGGGCGGCGGTTTTCGTTGTTGTGCGTATCGGCTTCGGTCATGGCGGTGTGGTTTCGATGGCAGGTGTGGCCGCAGGTGCGGGAAGGCGCGTCGGCAATGCCGGAATCGCATCACCGCGCCAGCGCCGCAGCGTGCGCTGGAAGAACAGGTTGTTGGGAATCTGCACCATGCTGCCGTTCTGCAGATCGCCGCTTTCCACCAGCGTGGTGTAGATCAGGTTGATGTCGATGACGCGGCCCCTGATGCCGGGTTTCTCGCCATTTTCCAGCAGTTCGACGGTGTCATTGAGGCGGAACGGACGCGTGGTGAAGATCAGCAGCGTGCAGAAGATGTTGGACAGCACGCTCCAGGCTGCGAAGAACGCCACCGCGCCGACCGTGGCAAAGCCGGTGAACGCGGTCCACAGCACCGTGCCGGAGACGCCCAGCAGGTCCAGGGTCAGGAACAGCGCCGCCGCGCCAATCAGAAACCCCAGGATGCGCCGTGCCGCCATCGCCAGCGCGAAGGGTAAATCGTAGCGCCGACACAGGCGCTCGATCAGGCGCCGCAACAGGTACTGCAACAGCGCGGCCAGCAACAGGATCAGTACGATCTTCGCCAGCGGCAGCAGCACCTCGAACCACTCCTGCACCCACAGCGGCATCCGTTCCTTCATCGCCTGCATATCCATGTCATCACGTCGCGCGCATGTTAGCCCGGAGTTTTCATGAAATGTCCGGCGTGGGTGGAAGGGGCGGCGGCACGCGTGGCGGTGTGGGGTAGTGCTGCCGGATAGGCCGGCAGGCGATGGGAGAATCGGCAGCGGTTCGAGGCCGGGATCATCCGCCTCAGGCGGCAGTGCGGGACTGCTGCACTTCCCAGCCGAGCAGAGCCAGGCCGACGGTTTTCGGGATGGCTTTTTCACCGCTGCGGTAATAGGCCAGCATCCGGCGGCTCAGGCCCAGGGCCTCGGCGGCGGTGGAAAGGGAGAGTCTGTGCCGCGCCATCCAGGCGATGATCTGCTGATGTGAAAACTCGCCGGCCTGTTCCAGGATCAGGGCGCGAAGATTGTCGCTGGCCAGTGCCAGTTCGTCGTCGGCGGCGAACACCACGCCGCGGCTCCACTCGTCAACGGCAACCTGTGCGAAAACCCCGGGTTCACGTAGCCGCGCCAGCGTGGGGTGGTGGGCGATGACACCGGACAAATCGGCTTCTCCACTGAATCCGTCGGCGAAGGAAAGTAGCAGTCGCGCCGGTGCCCGTGCGGCGACACGGGTGATCAGGAATTGAGGCTGGTTCATGGGTTCAGTTCCTTCCATTTCACACCAAGCATGGTCCTGTTGGCTGCTGCCCAGGCGATGGCCGGCGCCCGCTCGCGTGCCTTGAGACTGCTGGAGATGGGCCGCAAGGTTTCGATTTCCACCAGAGCCTCGCGGCCATCGCTCATCCGGACATGGAAATGCGGTGGCAGGTGGTCATTGGCGTACTTCGTGACCGTGGCGATGGACAGGCGGACCAATGTCGGCATGAAGGCATGGTGGTGCAACCATTGCTCCATTCAACCCCGGCAAACATGGCCATCGGGGCGCGCTGTCCAGCCATGTCCACGGCTATCCACCAATGCCGCGATAATCCCCGCCACCACACGCGGGCGGGGGAAGACGATGCAGGTGTTCGATGCGGTCATCATCGGCGGCGGCCACAACGGGCTGGTGTGCGCGGCGTATCTGGCCGGGGCCGGATTGAAGGTGGCGGTGCTGGAACGCCGTGCGGTGCTGGGCGGCGCGGCGGTGACCGAGGAATTCCATCCGGGCTTCCGCAATTCCACCGCCAGCTACACGGTCAGTCTGTTGAATCCGGAAGTGATCGCCGATCTGCGCCTGCACCAGCATGGTTTGCGCGTGGTCGAGCGCCCCTTTGCAAATTTCCTGCCGCTGCCCGATGGCACCGCGTTCCGCCTCGGCGGCGAGGACGGCATGGCGGAACTGGCACGACGCTGGCCGCGCGATGCGCAGCGTCTGCCGGACTATTACGCGATGCTCGAACGCGTGGTCGCGGTGCTGCGTGAGCTGATGCGCCAGACCCCGCCGAATGTGTCGGAGCGCTTCGTGCTGGCCGACTGGCTGGCCTCATGGCAGGTGGGTAGGCGGTTGAAGCAATTGGACATGCGCGGGCGGCGTGATCTGCTCGATCTGTTCACCAAATCCGCCGGCGAGATGCTCGACCACTGGCTCGAATCCGAACCGCTGAAAGCGGCCCTGGGCTGGGATTCGGTGGTCGGCAATTTCGCCAGCCCCTACACGCCGGGCAGCGCCTATGTGCTGCTGCATCACGTGTTCGGCGAAACCAATGGCAAGCCCGGCGTTTGGGGCCACGCGATCGGCGGCATGGGCGCGATCACGCAGGCGATGGCGGCCGAATGCCGGATGCGTGGCGTGGAGCTGTTCACCGATGCGGCGGTGGCGCAGGTGCGGGTCGGTCAGGGGCGGGCCAATGGTGTGGAACTGGAAGACGGCCGCTGGTTCGCGGCGCGCTGCGTGGTCGCCAACGTCAATCCGAAACTGCTCTACACGCGTCTGGTGGAGGCGGCCGAGCTGGATACCGATACGCGCGAACGCATCGCCCGCTACCGCTGCGGTTCCGGCACCTTCCGCATGAACGTGGCGCTGTCCGACCTGCCGGATTTCAGCGCCGCGCCCGGCACCGCGCTGCAGGCGCATCACCAGAGCGGCATCCTGATCGCGCCGTCGCTGGGTTATATGGAACGCGCCTGGTTCGATGCCAAATCGCGCGAACATAACCCCGGCTGGGCGCGCGAGCCGATCGTTGAACTGGTGATCTCCTCCACCCTGGACGACAGCCTGGCGCCGCCCGGCCAGCACGTGGCCAGCCTGTTCTGCCAGCATGTCCACCCCGACATGCCGGACGGCTGGGATACGCACCGCGATGCCGTGGCGCAGCTGATGATCGACACCGTCGACCGCGTCGCGCCGAATTTCGCTGCCAGCGTGCTGGGCTGGAGCGCGCTGACACCGCTGGATCTGGAGCGTGGATTCGGTCTGGTCGGCGGCGACATCTTCCACGGCGCGCTGGGGTTGGACCAGCTGTTCAGCGCGCGTCCGCTGCTGGGTCAGGGAAATTATCGCGGTGCATTGCCCGGCCTTTACCTGTGCGGCTCGGGCACCCATCCGGGCGGCGGCGTCACCGGCCTTCCGGGGCGCAATGCGGCACGTGAAATCCTGCGTGACCTGCGCCGGCGCTGACATGTCGTGCTGCTCGGGCAGGGCCGGCATCGGGTACATTCGGCCGCTGCGCCCGGTTGCGGGCCGAGGATGATCCCGGATGGATGACACCCAGACCCTGCTGACCCGGCTGGCGCAACTGGATCCGCGCAGCGGCGCCGACCTGCTCGACCACCTGCCCGACGCGCGGATCGCGGATCTGCTCAGCCGCCTGCACATTGGCCTGGCGGTGGAAGTGCTGGAGGAATTCGAACCGGCCCGGCGCGAACGCATCGCCGCCGCCGTGCCGTTCGGCCGTGAGCCGCTGTGGCTGCTCGGCCACACCTATCCGGAAGGCACGGTCGGGCGTCTGATGGAACGCCCGGCGGCGGTGTTTCCACCCGGCGCGAGCGTGGCCAGCGTGCTGGAAACCCTGCGCCAGATCGTGCGCCAGCGCATGGTGGTCTATGTCTTCGTGGTCGAAGCCGATGGCGCGCTGGTCGGCGTGGTGGCGTTCCGCGAACTGGTGTTCGCCGAGGCCGATGCCACGCTGGAGAAGATCATGCTGCGCGAGCCGTTCCGGCTGCGGCCGGAGCAGAAGTTCGTCGAGGCCATGCGCCAGGTGGTGACGCATCATTTCCCGGTCTATCCGGTCTGCGACGAGGCCGGCCGGCTGCTGGGCATGGTGCGTGGGCAGGCATTGTTCGAGCAGCAGGCCTTCGAGATTTCCGCGCAGGCCGGCAGCATGGTGGGTGTGGAGAAGGAGGAGCGCTTGGCCACGCCGTGGTCGCGCAGCTTCCGTTTCCGCCATCCGTGGCTGTTGTTGAACATGCTGATCGCCTTCGGTGCCGCGACCGTGGTCGGGCTGTTTGAATCCACCATCGACAAACTCGTGGTGCTCGCTGCGTTCCTGCCGGTGATGTCGGGCCAATGCAGCAATCTGGGCGCGCAGGCGCTGGCGGTGACGATCCGCGGCATGACCCTGGGTGAACTGCGCGACACGCCGCGCTGGCGGGTGCTGGCCAAGGAAGCCTGGCTGGGGCTGCTAAATGGCGCGGTCAGCGGCCTGATCGCCGGGGTGGTGCTGTATTTCGTCGCGCAATCGCAGGATCTGGTGTCACCGCTGTGGCTGGCTGGCGCGATCTTCCTGGCGTTGTCGCTGAGCTGCATGTTCGCCGGCCTGTCCGGTGCCGCGATCCCGATGCTGCTGCGCCGTCTCGGTGCCGACCCGGCCACAGCTTCGGCGATCTTCCTGTCGGTGGCCACCGACATCAGCAGCATGGGCCTGTTCCTCGGGCTGGTGGCCTTGCTGCTGCATTGAGCCGGATCAGGTCCGCCTTCCGCATCCGCTGATGCGGCCGTGCGTCGCGCCGGCACAGCGCGTCGATGCCCGATTATCGGGTCGCCCCTGATGGGCAGCCGCATGGCGCTGCCCTAACGTTGAAGCGTGATCGGCACCGCATCGCGGCTGCCATGCAACACGTCGCGCGCAACAGCGTGACGCAGGGGAAAAGGGATGCTGGCACTGAACGGACTCCGGGTGGAGGGGCTCGCGCGCCACCTGCTGTTTCGCACCATCGATCTGGACGTGACCGCACCGGGATTGTTGTTTCTGGTGGGCGCGGCCGGCATCGGCAAATCGCGGTTGTTGCAGGCGCTGGCTGCAGCGGCGAAGGATCCGGGTTCGCGGCCGCGTGCCACGCTGCACGGCATGGCGCCGTTTCTGCTGCGGCATCTGGGGCAGCGCGAAGTGTTGCCGGGTGCAGGCACGTTGGCGTCCTGCCTCGTGCAGCAGGGCATCGACTCGGCACATTTTTCAGCAGGGAATCCATCACTTCAGCTGGACGAACCAATGGCCGAGGCATCGGCCACGCGACGCCGGCTGCTGGCCGTGCTCGCGAATCTGGCGGCGCCGGTCCCCTGCCATCTGCTGGACGAACCCACGGCCGGGCTGGACGCGGTCGATATCCGCAGCGTGCACGAAGCAACCGCCCGACGCGCCAGCGAGGCGATGTTGGTGGTGGTCACGCACAGCCGGCGCGATTGCCTGGCGCTGGGTGGTCAGGTCGCGCTGTTGGCCGGTGGTGCTTTGTCGATGCCGGAGCGGGCGTCATGCCGGTTGGCACGACGCCCAGCGGGCGATCAGTCGAAACGCAGGTGCTTGACCGACTTGCCATTGCGGCGGATCAGCTTCAACGCTTCGATGCCGATCTGGATGTGGCGTTCGACGAAATGCGTGGTGATCTTGGCATCGCTGGCCTCGGTCTTGACGCCTTCGGGAATCATCGGCTGGTCCGAAACCAGCAGCAGCGCACCGGACGGAATCGAATTGGCGAAACCGGCCGCGAAGATTGTCGCGGTTTCCATGTCCACCGCCATGCAGCGCATCTGCCGCAGGCGCTCCTTGAACGCGTCATCGTGCTCCCAGACGCGGCGGTTGGTGGTGTAGACGGTGCCGGTCCAGTAGTCGTGGCCGAGGTCGCGGATCATCGTGGACACCGCGCGCTGCAACGCGAACGCCGGCAGCGCCGGAACCTCCGGCGGCAGATAATCGTTGGAAGTGCCTTCGCCACGGATCGCGGCAATCGGCAGGATCAGATCGCCCAGCTCGTTCTTCTTCTTCAGCCCACCGGTCTTGCCCAGGAACAGCACCGCCTTGGGCGAAATGGCCGAGAGCAGATCCATCATCGTGGCGGCATTGGGGCTGCCCATGCCGAAGTTGATCATGGTGAGGCCGTCAACGGTGCAGCTGGACATCGGCCGGTCACGCCCGACCACCTCGCCGCCCATCATGCGCGCGAAATTGTCGACATAACCGCCGAAGTTGGTCAGCAGGATGTGCTCCCCGAACTGATCCAGCGGCACGCCGGTGTAACGCGGCAACCAGTTGTTGACGATGTCTTCTTTTTCCTTCATGTGAACACCTTGGAGTTGGAGCAGGGCAGGCACGGATGTGCGGATGCCCATTCTAGCGGGAGCCGTCGCGGGTTCCGTTGCAGCGTGGAGCACGGCATGGGGGATGCAGGGTGGCATCCGGGCGGCGGGGCGGATTTAATGCACGTCCCTGCATGGTGACGGATCAACTGATGGGCAACGCTTCGAGCATCGCGTTCCGGGTGACGGGCTGGGCGGCATGGGCGCCGGGGCTGGAGACTGCCGAGGACTGGCAGGCGTGGGCGCGGCAACCTTTTGCGCCAACGGGTGAAGCGATGCCGGCACTGGAAAAGGTGCCGGCGATGCAGCGCCGCCGCATCGACCGGCTCGGCCGTGCCGCGATCCAGACGTTGGACGATTGCCGCCTCCCGCAGGATGCTGGGCAGCCACTGGTGTTCGTGTCGCGCCACGGCGATGTGGGCCGATCCTATGCGTTGCTGGAAGCACTTGGCGCGCAGCAGTCGATGTCTCCGACCCAGTTCGGGCTGTCGGTGCACAACGCTATCGCGGCGCTGTATTCGATTGTGCGTGGCGAGCGCGGCAACTACACCGCGCTGGCCGGCGGCTGCGCCAGTGTCGAAACCGCGCTGGTCGAGGCGGTGGGGCTGCTGGCCGATGGCGCCGCGTCGGTGTCGCTGGTGGTATGTGATTCGCAGGCGCCGCAGGCCTATACATCCTTTCTTGACGAGCCGGACGCGTTCTTCGGTTTCGCCTGGCGGCTGGTCGCGGATGATGCGGGTGCCGCTGCGGAAGCGCCGGGTGAACGGCTGTCGCTGCATTGGGATGACGCCTCCACGCTGCCGGATCAGGCCGCCGATGCCGATACGCTTCCCAATGCCCTTGCCGCGCATCATTTTCTGCTGTCGGGTGCTTCGCGGCGCCGGGAGCAGGCCGAAGGTGTGCAGTGGTGCTGGAAGCGCCATGCGTGAATGGCTGGATCACGGCTGGCGGGTGATCGCCACCGGCATCAGTTTCGCCGCCTTCGGTATCGGTGGGCTGTTGCTGGGCCTTTTCGTGTTCCCGTTGCTGCGCCTACTGGTGCGCGACCGTGCACGCTGCCGACGCATATCGCGGCGCCTGGTGCAGGTCAGTTTCCGTTTCCATGTCGAATTGATGCGGCTGCTGGGCGTGCTCACTTACGAGTTGCATGACGTCGAGCGGCTGCGCGAGCCGGGCCGGCTGGTGCTGGCCAACCATCCGACCCTGATCGATGTGGTGTTCCTGATATCGCTGATGCCCAATGCTGATTGCATCGTCAGGTCCGGGCTGGCGCGCAACCCCTTCACCCGCGGGCCGATTCTGGCCTGTGGATACATCTGCAACGACGATGGTGCGGCCCTGGTGGACGATTGCATCGCCGCGTTGCGGGAAGGCAGCACCCTGCTGATCTTTCCCGAGGGCACGCGCACCCGGCGCGATGTGCCGATGCGGCTGCAACGCGGTGCGGCGAACATCGCGGTGCGGGGAGGCGTGGATGTCACGCCGGTGCGATTGCGCTGCTCGCCGCTGACCTTGGGCAAGGGGGATAAGTGGTATCGTGTGCCGTCGCAGCGCTTTCATTACAGCGTCGAGGTGGGGGAAAATCTCGACGTCACGCCATATTTGGCGGATGGGCAGGGCGAAGCCCTCGCCGCGCGACGCTTTACCGAGTATCTCACCCACTACTTTTCGAACGAGGCCCGCCGTGCAGGCGGTTGATGCTCCATTGGAAAACCAAGCCACATCCGAACTGAAAGACGAAATCAAGGCACTGATCATCCAGACCCTGGCGCTGGAGGATATTGCTCCCGATGACATCGATGCCGCGGCGCCGCTGTTCAACGAGGGCCTGGGGCTGGACTCGATCGATGCGCTGGAACTTGGCCTGGCGTTGCAGAAACGCTATGGCATCGTGTTGTCCGCTGATTCCCAGGAAACCCGGCGGCATTTCGCCAGCGTGGATGCGCTGGCCAGCCTGGTGGCGGCCGGAAGGCCGGCCTGAGACCGGTTTCGTTCCATTTCAACCATCGGCCGAATTACGACGGCAAGGATTCTGTCGCCATGACTCCCCAAGAACTTTTCGCGCATATCTCCACCATTCTCCAGGACACCTTCCAGATCGAGGCCGAGCGCATCACGCCGCAGGCCCGTCTCGGCGAGGATCTGGATATCGACAGCATCGATGCGGTCGATCTGATCGTGCAGCTCAAGCCGCTGCTGGGCAGCAACCTGCAACCGGATGCGTTCAAGTCGGTGCGCACGGTGCAGGATGTGGTCGATGTGCTGCACGGCCTGATCCGGGAAACCGCCTGAGCGGGAACCGGACGCTGCCCTGAGTCGAATGCGGACCGTGCTTTTCGTGGTCTTGTCGCTGGCCTATCCGCTGGCGATCTGGCTGGCGCTCGGGCGTTTCGAGCCGCGCTGGATGGCGCTGCTGCTGTTCGCGCTGGCGGCACTGCGCGCCCTGGGGACCCGCGACCCGGTCTGGATCGCCACCGCTGTTGCCGCAGCCCTGTTGGCGGCCATGGCCACGGTGTTGAATGCGGCCACGCCGCTCAAGCTCTATCCGGTGGCGGTCAATGCGCTGTTGCTGCTGGTGTTCGCCACCAGTCTGCTGCGTCCGCCCAGCGTGATCGAACGCATTGCGCGCCGCACCGAGCCTGACCTGTCCCCGGCGGGGGTGATCTATACGCGCCGGGTCACTTGGGTCTGGTGCGGATTCTTCGTGCTCAACGGTTCAATCGCGCTGGCCACGGCACTGTGGGCCAGCGCCGCCACCTGGGCGCTTTACAACGGCCTGATCGCCTATGGCCTGATCGGTCTGGTGTTCGCCGGCGAATGGCTGGTGCGCCAGCGTGTGCGGGCGGCGCAACATCATGGGTGAGTGGCTGCCGCTGTCCGGGCTGATGTGCCGTGCCGTGCCAGGGCGGGTTGTCGCAACCGGGGGCGAACTGGCCACGCATGCGCAGCTGCGCCAGCGCAGTGCGCAATGGCGAGCCGCGTTTGCCGGCCGCTCCGGCCGCTGGGCGCTGTATCTGGAGGACACGCTGGAATTTGCCGCGGCGCTGTTCGGTGCCTGGCATGCCGGTGTCGAGGTCTGGCTGTGTGGCGACACCTTGCCAGCGACACTCGATGCGCTGGCGCCGGACGTTGCAGGTTTTGCCGGCGATATGCCGGCCGCGCGGATGCCGCTGAAACCCCTGCCGTTGGCGGCCGATGAGGCGCTTTGGGAGGCGCTGGACGAACAGTCCACGCGGCTGGTGGTATTCACGTCCGGCTCGACCGGTGCGCCGAGCGCGATCGGCAAGTCGCTGGCGCAGCTGGCACGCGAGGTCGAGGCACTGGAGCGCAGTTTCGGCACACAGATGGAAGGGGCGGTGGTGCATGGCACCGTGTCGCACCAGCATATCTACGGGCTGCTGTTCCGCGTGCTGTGGCCACTGGCTGCGGGCCGGAAGATCGCCCCGCGCCGATTCTTCCATGAAGAGCTGGCCCCGGCCCTGGCACAGGAAACGGCCTGCATCCTGGTCAGCAGCCCGGCGCACCTGAAGCGGCTGCCCGACGCGCTGGACTGGTCGGGCGCGGCTGCGCGGCTGGGTGCGGTGTTTTCCTCCGGTGGTCCGCTGCCGTTGCAGGCCGGGGCGCAGGTGCGGCGCTTGCTGGGCCAGCCCGCGACGGAGATCTACGGCAGCAGTGAAACCGGTGGTATCGCCTGGCGGCGGCTGGAGTCCGATGCCGTATCGCCATGGACGCCGTTGCCCGGCGTGGCGTGGCGCATCGTCGGCGATCAGCTGGAGGTGCGTTCACCGCATCTGGCTACGGCCGACTGGTGGCGAAGTCAGGACCGGGTGCGGGCGCAGGGCGAAGGTTTCGTGTTGCTCGGGCGCGCTGATCGCATCGTGAAGATCGAAGAACGCAGGGTGTCGCTGGATGCACTGGAGCGCTGCCTGCTGGCGCAGCCGGAAGTGGCCGAGGCGCGCGTGCTGGTGCTGCCCGGTGCGCGCACCCAGCTGGCGGCGGTCGTGGTGCCTGCTGCGCAGGGCGACGCGCTGCGCGGGTCATCCGGTGATCGTGCCTTGCGCCAGCGCCTGGACACCGCGTTGGCGCAAGGCCAGGACAGCGTGACCCGGCCGCGACTGTGGCGTTTCGTGGCGGCCTTGCCGGTCAATACGCAGGGCAAGGTGACCGAGGCCGGGCTGCGTGCCTTGTTCGCACCTGCGGCCACATCGTTTCGGCCGCAGATCCAGTGGCGTGAGCAGGCCGCGCCGGAGCAGGCGCACGGTGAAGTCCTGGCCGATGGTGGGCTGTCGGTGTTCGACGGGCATTTCCCACAGGTGCCCATCCTTCCCGGCGTGGCGCAGCTGGACTGGGCGATCCACTTTGCACGCGAAGCCTTTGCGCTGCGGACTCCGGTGCTGCGCGTGGATGCGCTGAAATTCCAGCAGGTCGTGCGACCGGGCACCCGCCTGCATCTGGAGTTGCGCCTGGATACGGCGCGCGGCGCGGTGACCTTTGCCTGGCATTCGGCTGCCGGCAGTCATGCGGGCGGGCGTGTGCTGTTCGCACCGGACGGGGACAGGTCATGAGCGCGTTCGTCCCGTGGGTTGTTATTCCAGTGTACGACCATGAACACGCGATTGCCCGCACGCTGGCCGGAGTGCTGGAATCCGGGTTGCCGTGCCTGCTGGTCGATGACGGATCGCACCCGCCGTGTGAGCGTGAGCTTGAGCGTTTGGCGCAGCTGCATGCCGGCCGGGTCCGGCTGCTGCGGCTGGAAACCAATCAGGGCAAGGGCGGCGCGATGCTGGCCGGTTTCCGCAAGGCGGCAGAGCTGGGTGCCAGCCATGTGTTGCAGATCGATGCCGACGGCCAGCATGACACCGGCGATATTCCACGTTTCATCAGTGCTGCGCAGACCGCGCTGGACACCGTGGTGTGTGGCCAGGCGGTGTATGACCGGAGCGTGCCCAAAGGCAGGCTGTACGGGCGTTACCTGACCCATGTCTGGGTCTGGATCAACACACTGTCGTTCGCGGTGGCCGATTCGATGTGCGGTTTCCGACTGTATCCGCTGGCGCCAGTGCTGGCGCTGATCGATGCCGAACCGGTTGGCCGACGCATGGATTTCGACAGCGACATCCTGGTGCGTCTGGTCTGGCGTGGCGCGCCGGTACAGAACCTGCCAACCCTGGTGCGTTATCCGGAAGACGGCGTTTCGCATTTCGATGTCTGGCAAGACAATCTGCGCATCAGCGCGATGCACGCGCGGCTGTTCTTCGGAATGCTGCGGCGCCTGCCGCGATTGTTGTCGGCACGGGTGCGGCGATGAGCGCGCAGGGCGTGCCACACTGGGCGGCGTTGCGCGAATCGACCTGGGTGTTGGGCATCCGGATCCTGCTTGGCGTGCACGCCGTGCTGGGGCGTTGGCCGTTCCGACTGTGCGTATTTCCGGTGGTGTTTTTCCATTGGCTGGTGAACGGCATCGCGCGGCGCGCGTCGCTGCAATATCTGGAGCGGGTGCAGGCTCATTGCGGTGGCGTGGGTGCGGTGCCGGGATGGCGCCAGGGGTTGCGGCATTTCTTCAATTTTGCAGAAACCCTGCTGGACAAGCTGCTGGCGATGGCGGGGCGTTATCCGGCTTCGAAAGTGACGTTGCAGCGGCAGACGATGCTGGACCAGATCGGCAGCGGCGGTGGCGGGGTGATCGTCACCGCGCATATGGGGTGTCTGGAGCTCTGCCGCGCATTGGCACCGCATGTCCCGGGCTTGCGGCTGGTGGCGCTGGTGCACACCGCGCATGCCGAGCAGTTCAACCAGTTGTTGCAACGGCTGGCGCCGGATCATCCGGTGGAACTGGTGCAGGTGACCGAACTGGATCCGGGCACTGCGATCCGATTGGCCGAACGCGTCGCCCAAGGCGCTTTCATCGCCATTGCCGGGGATCGTGTGCCATTGCGCGGCGCGCGTCATGTGGACGTGGATTTCCTCGGACATCGGGCGCCGCTGCCGATCGGTCCGTATGTGCTGGCGGCGACATTGGGTTGTCCGCTGTTCGCGATGGGCTGCACCCGCCGGGGCGATGGCTACGGCATCGATTTCGTGCGTCTGGCGCAGCGGGTGGAATTGCCGCGCCGTCAGCGCGAGGCGGCCCTGGCCGCGCATGCCGCCGGATTTGCACGCTGGCTGGAAACCCAGGTCTGCGCGGCGCCCTTCGATTGGTTCAATTTCTTTCCGTTCTGGGATCAGTTTTCCGATGACGCTTCCCGTTCCTGACCTGGCGCCGGTGGTTTTCGGCCCGTCCGAACTCTGCATCGAGGAGGTTGTGGCGCTGGCGCGCCGGCAGCGTCCGGCGGTGCTGTCGACCGAGCCCACGTTCCGCGCCCGTATTGCGCGTGGTGCGGCCTTCCTTGACCGCTTGCTGGAACGTGACGGCGTGATCTACGGCGTCACCACCGGCTACGGTGATTCGTGCACGGTGAACATTCCACCGGCGCTGGTGGCGGAGCTGCCGCACCATCTGTTCGCCTATCACGGCTGCGGCATGGGGCGTTTCCTCGATGTCGAGGAAACCCGGGCGGTGCTGGCGGCGCGGCTGGCATCGCTGGCACGCGGGATGTCCGGCGTGAGCCTGGAACTGCTCGAAGGGCTGGCAGCGTTGCTGCGGCACGATGTCCTGCCCTTGATTCCGGCCGAAGGCTCGGTCGGCGCCAGTGGCGATCTGACGCCGCTTTCCTATGTTGCTGCGGTGCTGTGTGGTGAGCGCGAGGTGATGTTCCAGGGGCAACGCTGCAGCGCTGCGCAGGCGCTGGCGGCAATCGGTCGGGTACCGCTGCGGCTGCGTCCCAAGGAAGGGCTGGCGATCATGAATGGCACCGCGGTGATGACCGCACTGGCCTGCCTGGCGTTTGATCGCGCGCACTATCTGTCACGGCTGGCGACACGCCTGACCGCGTTCAATGTCTTCGCCAGTGCCGGCAACGCACACCACTTCGACGAGGTCTTGTTTGCGGCCAAGCCGCACCCCGGACAGATGCAGGTCGCACGGCGTTTGCGTGCGGATCTGGCCGAAGATGCCGCGCCGCGCAACCAGCAGCGTCTGCAGGACCGCTATTCGCTGCGCTGTTCGCCGCACGTGATCGGCGTGCTGGAAGACGCCTTGCCCTTCCTTCGCCAGCTGATCCAGGCTGAGCTCAACAGCGCCAACGACAATCCGCTGGTGGATCCGGACGGTGAGCGCATCCTGCATGGCGGGCACTTCTACGGTGGCCACATCGCGTTCGCGATGGATGCGCTGAAGAATGCGGTGGCCAATATTGCCGATCTGCTCGACCGGCAGCTCGCGCTGCTGGTGGACACGCGCTACAACCACGGCCTGCCGGCCAATCTGTCGGCCAGCCAGGGCGAACGGGCGCCGATCAACCACGGGCTCAAGGCATTGCAGATCAGCGTTTCGGCCTGGACTGCGGAGGCATTGAAACTGACCATGCCGGCGTCGGTGTTCTCGCGCTCCACCGAGTGCCACAACCAGGACAAGGTCAGCATGGGCACGATTGCGGCGCGCGATGCGCTGCGCGTGCTGGAGCTGACCGAACAAGTAGGCGCGGCGATGCTGATCGCCGCCCGCCAGGGCTGCACCTTGCGCCGGCAACAGGATCCGACTCTGCCGCTGGGCGATGCTCTGGAACGGATGCTGGCCGATCTTGCCGAGCGCGTTGCGCTGGTCGAAGAAGACCGCGCGCTGGATCAGGATCTGCACCGGTTGCTGGCCGATATCCGCGCCCAGCGCTGGAACCTGTACACGGAGTTGGCGTGATGTCCGACCTTTTCTGCGAGATTGCGCTGGAGCCGGCGTTCCACGATTGCGACCCGATGAACGTGGTCTGGCACGGCCACTACTTCAAATACCTGGAGATCGCGCGCTGCGCACTGCTGCGGCGTTTCGATTACGACTATCCGCAGATGCAGGCCTCGGGCTGGTTGTGGCCGGTGGTGGATGCGCGCATCAAGTATGTGCGGCCGTTGCACTTCGGCCAGAAGCTGCGGGTGGGTGCGCGCATCGTGGAGTGGGAAAACCGGTTGCGCATCGATTACGAAATCCGCGATGAGGCCAGCGACGAGCGCCTGACCCGTGCCCATACCATCCAGGTTGCGGTTGACGCGGCCACCGGTGAACTTCAATACGTCTGCCCGCAGGTTTTGTGGCAGCGGCTGGGTGTGGATGTGGCATGAATATTCCCGGGCGTGGCGTTCTGATCGGGTTGCTGTGGGCCCTGTGCGGTACGGTGCAGGCGCAGGAGCGGGCGGATTTCGATGCGGTGGCGGCCAGAGTCGAGCAAGCCGAGGTGCTGCGCGGCGACTTCAGTCAGGAAAAGCACGTGGAAGGCTTCCGCAACCCGCTGCGTTCCAGTGGCCGCTTCCTGCTGGCCAGCGGCCGCGGCGTGCTGTGGGAAACGCTGGCACCGTTCCCCGGCGAGATGGTCATCACGCGTGAGCGCATCACCAGCCGCCAGCCTGATGGCAGCCAGCGGGTCGAGGTCGATGCCAGCCGTCAGCCGGGTCTGGCGGCGGTCAACAGCACGCTGTTCGCACTGATGGGCGGGGATGTGGCGGCGCTGTCCGCCCGTTTCGAGGGCGAGGCCCAACTGCTGCCGGATGGGCGCTGGAAGCTGGAACTGGTGCCGCGGCCGGGGCCGCTGGCGCAGGCGTTCAGCACGTTGTCGATCGAGGGGGGGCGTTTCGTGGAACAGGTCGAGCTGCTTGATACGCAGGGTGATCGCACCCGCATCGTGTTCAGTGCGCTGGCCACCGGCCCGGCGCTGGAGGCCGGGGAGGCCGCGCGCCTTGACTGAGCCGGTGACAGGTTCCACACCGATCCGTGGCTGGCGCTGGTGGGCGCTGCTGTGGCTGGGTGCGGTGTTGCTCGTGGGCTGGCACCAGTGGCAGTTCTGGCGCGAGGCGCGAATCGATACCGACGTGTTGGCGCTGCTGCCACGTGACGCGGCCGATGTGGAGGCCGCCGATGCCACCGCGCGCATCGCCGAATCCAGTGCGCGCCGAGTGGTGGTGCTGCTGGGGGCGAGCGAGGCCGCCGATGCGGTGCGCGCGCAGCAGGTGTTCCGGACCACGTTGGACAGCAGCAATGTGGCACTGGAAGAAGTCGCATCAGCTGCGGACTGGTTCGATGGCGCACGTGCGTTCTACGCGCCCTACCGCGACCGCCTGTTGACCGCGGAGCAGCGGCAGATGCTGCAGCAGGCCGATCTGGCGATGTTGGTGCAGCAGGCGATGGTGCGGCTGCACGGCCCGGTTGGCGCGGGATTGACCGGTTGGCTGGCCGACCCGCTCGCGCTCTGGCCGCAGTGGTGGCAGCAGCGCGTGCTCGCCTCCGGCGTGCAGGTCGGCGAGCACGGACTGGTCATGGCGGATGGCCGGCACTGGGCCGTGTTGCAACTGGAACTGGCCGGATCGGCCTTCCGTCTGGATGGCGAACCGCATCTGGAGCGCGCATTGACCCAGGCCGCCGACGCCGCGCGTGCGCAGGTGGACGGATTGCGCATCCTGCGTGCCGGTGTGCCGCTGCATGCTGAAGCGGCGGCGGTGCAGGCCAACAATGAGATCAACACCATCGGCTGGGGCTCGCTGGCGGCGGTGTTGCTGTTGGCCTTCCTCGCCTTCCGTTCGCCGCGGTCGATCGTGCTGGTGGCGCTGTCGCTGCTGGTCGGTTGTGCGGTCGGCTTGTCGGTGACGGCACTGCTGTTCGAACGGGTGCACTTGCTGACACTGGTATTCGGCGCCAGCCTGGTGGGTGTGGCCGAGGACTACGGCATCCACTGGTTCGCGTCGCGCCAAGGCTATCCGCAGCAGGATCGCTGGTGTCTGCTGCGTCATCTGTTGCCCGGGTTGTGGCTGGCGCTTTTGACCAGCGCGGCCGTATACCTGGCGCTGGGTCTGGCACCGTTCCCGGGGCTGCGGCAGATGGCGGTGTTCTCGGTCGCCGGCCTGACTGGTGCCTTCCTCAGCGCGATTTTGTGGTTCCCCTGGCTGGATGCGCGCCCACCGCGCGACAGCCGGTTCGCGCGGGCATTGGGCGCTTCGTTGCGCTTCTGGCCCTGTTTCCGGCCCGGTGCCGGCTGGGCATGGGCGGCGGTGCTGGCAGTGGTATTCATAATTTCCGGATTGCTGCGGCTGGAAGTGCGTGATGATCTGCGCAGCCTGCAATCGTCGCCCGAAGCACTGATCGCCGAGCAGATCAAAGCCGGGCGCGTGCTGGGTCTGCCCAGTCCGGCGCAGTTTTTCCTGGTGCGTGGGGCGGATGCGCAGCAGGTGCTGGAGCGTGAGGAAGCGCTGGTCGAACGTCTGGTGACGCTGCACCAACAGCAACAGATCGGTGGCTGGCGCGCGATCACCGACTGGTTGCCTTCGCAACGCCGTCAACAGGCCGACGCACAGCTCAGTGCGCGGCAGGAAGGCCAGGTGCTGGAACAGTTGGGCCAGCTGCTGGATGAAACCCTGTCGCGCCCGGCGTTTGCCTCCGCACCATTGGCGCTGCAGGACTGGCTGGCCGCACCGGTATCGCTGCCGGCGCGCGCGCTGTGGCTGGGCGAACTGGGCGAGGGCATGGCCAGTGTGGTGATGCTGGACGATCCGGCGCGTGGCGGTTCGCTGCAACCGCTGCACGCGGCGGCAGTGGATATCGAAGGGGTGCGCTTCGTCGACCGTGCGGCCGACTATTCACAGCTGCTCGGGCATTACCGTGGCCTGATGTCGTGGTTGTTGCTGGCCGGTGTGGTGGCGGTGCATCTGCTGCTGATGTGGCGCTTCGGTGCGGCGGCCTGGCGGGTGATGCTGCCGACCTTGCTGGCGGCGCTGCTCACCTTGGCGCTGCTGGGCTGGATGGGCGAGCCGCTGCAACTGTTCAATGTGCTGGCGCTGATCCTGCTGCTGGGCATGGGAATCGATTACGGCATTTTCCTGATGGAACATCGTGGCGATGATTCGGCCTGGCTGGCGGTTTGTGTCGGGGCGGCGAGTACTTGGCTGTCGTTCGGACTGCTGTCGCTGTCGGCGACGCCGGCGCTGCATGCATTCGGCCTGACCCTGCTGTTCGGCATCGGTCTGGTGTGGCTGCTTTCACCGCTGTTCCGGCCGCTGGCGTCCACGACGCGCGGAGCGGTGACATGACGCAGCCAGACTGTTCAGTGCGCGATGCTGCACCTCTGGCGGAATCCGCTGCGGTGGACTGGGCCCAGGTGGAGCTGCCGCCCACCTGGCCGGATCACTCCGGAGCCGGGACATTGTTCGCCAGTGCGCTGCGCCGGCGTCGCGGCAAGGTGACATTGCCCGACGTCCTGCCGCACGCCGGGCCGATTCCGCGATACGTGTTGCAGGAGTTCCACAATCTGCCCAACGGCAATTATTCGCACCGCATCACGACCGGTTATTCGCACGGTTTCGATCACGCGATGCTGGGCATGCTCAGGCATGAGCGCAGGCGCATGGCGCAGTTGCTGGATGGCGCGCAATGCGCGCTGGATCTGGGCTGCGGTGCCGGACATCTGGCGCTGGAGATGCATCGCGTCGGCATTCCCGAGGTTTGGGGTCTGGATCCATCGCCCTATCTGCTGCGCCTTGCGGCGCGACAGGCACCACAGTTGCGCTGGGTGCAGGGTGTTGGCGAAAACAGTGGCCTGCCGGACGCACGGTTTGATGGCGTGGGCATCTGTTTCGTGCTGCACGAAATCCCGCCCACGTACATCCGTCGTCTGCTGACTGAACTCAGGCGCATCACGCGCCCCGGCGCGCGTCTGGTCGTAGTCGAGCCATCGCCGTTGCAGTGGAATGGCGGGCGCCTGGAATTGCTGCGACGGTTCGGCTGGCACGGTCTGTATTTCCGCTGGATGGCACGGCGTGTCTTCGAGCCGTTCGCCGATGCCTGGCACCGGTTTGATTTTGCCGCTGCACTGGCGGCGGAAGGGTTCGAGGTGCAGCGCGATGACATCGGCTGTCCGTTCCGCGTGTTCGTGGCCGAGCGCCACCTTTGATAAAAGTGAGTAAGACATGAGCCTTCGTATTGAAACCACCGATGTCCTGATCATTGGTGCCGGCCCTGCTGGCTCGGTCGCGGCGGCGTTCCTGCGGCAGCAGGGGCGCAGCGTGATGATCCTGGAGCGGCAGCAGTTCCCGCGTTTTTCGATCGGTGAAAGCCTGTTGCCGCAGAGCATGGAATACATCGAGGCCGCCGGCCTGCTGCGCGATGTGGTCGAAGCCGGCTTCCAGTACAAGAACGGTGCCACGTTCGCGCGCGGCGACCAGACCACGTGGTTCGATTTCCGCGACAAGTTTTCGCCCGGCTGGGGCACGACCTACCAGGTGCAGCGCGCGACCTTCGACGATGTGCTGGCACGCGGCGCCGAACGCATGGGCGCGGAACTGCGCTTCCAGCACGAGGTGCTGGCGGTGGAACCCGGCGAGCGTCCACGCGTGACGGTGCGTTCTCCGGAAGGCGAGGAGTACGTGGTCGAGGCGGCTTTCCTGCTCGACGCCAGTGGCTTTGCGCGGCTGCTGCCGCGTCTGCTGGATCTGGAGCGGCCGTCCAATTTCCCGGTGCGCGGCGCGCTGTTCACGCATGTGCGCGACAACACCCCGGCCGGCAGTTTCGATCGCAACAAGATCGTCATCACCACCCACCCCGAGCACGTGGATGTCTGGTACTGGACGATTCCGTTCTCCAACGGCTGCTGTTCGCAGGGTGTGGTGGCCGAGCCTTCGTTCATGGAGAAGTACACCGGTACCGATCTGGAGCGTTTGCAGGCGATGGTCGCCGAGGCGCCGAACCTGCGCCGGCTGCTGGTCAATGCCGAATGGGACGTGATGCCGGTGCGCCAGATCGTGGGCTATTCGGCCAATGTCAGCTCGCTGGTGGGGCCGGGCTATGCGTTGCTGGGCAATGCCGGGGAATTTCTCGATCCGGTGTTTTCCTCCGGCGTCACCATCGCGTTCAAGTCCGCACAGCTGGCGGCGGATTGTCTGGAACGGCAGTTCGCCGGCGAAACGGTGGACTGGGAACAGGATTTCTCGGAACCGTTGCGCATGGGCGTGCGGACCTTCCGCCGCTTCGTGGAATCCTGGTACGCCGGCGGTTTCCAGAACATCATCTACCACCAGGACCAGCAGCCCGAGGTCAAACGCATGATCTGCGCGATCCTGGCCGGTTATGCCTGGGACCGGAACAACCCTTACGTGGCCGACGACAACGGCCGCCGCCTGCGGGTGCTGGAGGAACTGTGTTCCGCCTGAGCCTGCTCGCGCTGCTGCTGATACTGGCCGGCTGCGTGGCAATGGCGCCGCGCCCGCAGGTGGTGCTGCCGACCTTGCATCTGGCGCCGGCGGCGTTGGGGCAGGAGTTGACGGTGCAGCAGCAATTGCTGTTCACCTTCGGCAGTCACGAACGCGAACTGGTCGCGTTGCTGGAGGTGGACGCCACCGAAGTCAGGCTGGCGGTGGAAGCGATGGGCCAATCCGGGGTGCGGCTGCTTTGGGATGGCAGCACACTGGAGGAACGCCGCGCGCCCTGGTTGCCGCCGCAACTGCGCAGTGCGCGGGTGCTGGATGACCTGCAATTCGTGCACTGGCCGGTAGCGGCGATCCGCGCCGTGCTTCCTTCCGGCTGGGAACTGGAAGCCGATGGGGATTCACGTCGCCTGGTCTTGGCCGGCCACACCTGGCTGAGCGCGCACTACGCGCCGGGGCAGGTGACGCTGGACAATGCGGCCGATGGTTACCGCCTGCGCATCCGCTCGGCCGGAGGCGCACGATGAACATGCCGGTCTATCTGAATGCGATGGGCCTGGTGTGTGCGCTGGGCGATGGCGTGGACGAATGCGCTGACACCCTGTTCCGCAGCGATGCGGCCCATGGACTGGTGCGCAGTACGCGTTACAGCCCCGGGCGCGAGCTGGCGCTGGGTGAGGTCACGACGCCGCTGTCGGCGCTGGCCGAACATCCGCTGGCCTTGCGCAGCCGCAACAACGCCTTGCTGCAGCGCGCCTGGGTACAGATCCAGGCGCAGGCCGATGCGCTGCGCGAGCGTGTGGGTGCGGCGCGGTTGGCGGTGATCGTCGGCACCAGCACTTCGGGCATCGGCGAGGCCGAGCGTGCAATCACGCGCCGCGACGCGCAGGGCTGGCCTTCGGACTTCCACTACGGTCAGCAGGAAATCGGCGCACCCTCGCGCTTTCTTGCAACCCTGGCGGGCAGCCGGGGGCCGGCCTGGACGGTTTCCACCGCCTGTTCGTCCGGGGCCAAGGCGCTGGCCTCCGGTGCGCGTCTGCTGCGTGCCGGCATCGTCGATGCGGTGATCGCAGGTGGTGCGGATTCGCTGTGTGGTTTCACGCTGGCCGGATTCAGCGCACTGGAAGCGGTGTCACCCGAGCCCTGCCTGCCGTTCTCGCGCCAGCGCAGCGGCATCAATATCGGCGAAGGTGCGGCACTGTTCCTGATGACGCGCGAGCCTGGCCCGGTCCGGCTGGCCGGCTGGGGTGAAAGCTCGGATGCGCACCACATGTCGGCACCCGACCCCAAGGGTGAGGGCGCGATCGTCGCCGTGCTCCAGTCGATGTCACGTGCTGGGCTGAAGGCACGCGACATCGACTATGTGAACCTGCATGGCACCGCGACCGCGCACAACGACGCAATGGAGGCACAGGTGGTGACGCATACGCTCGGCAGCGAAGTGGCGGCCAGTTCCACCAAGCCGATGACCGGCCATGCGCTCGGTGCCTCGGGTGCGATCGAGGCCGCGATCAGCTGGATCACGCTGGCGAAAAACCCGCGTCATCTGCTGCCGCCGCACTGGTACGACGGCGACTACGATCCTGCACTGCCGCGCATCGATCTGGTGCAGCCGGGCCGCAGCGCGCCGGCGCCCTTGCGGCATGTGCTGAGCCATTCCTTTGCCTTTGGCGGCAGCAACGCCGTGCTGTTGCTGGGAGCCGGCTGATGCATTGGGATATCGAACAGCTGATCCCGCATCGTGGCCCGATGCGTTTCATCGAGCGGCTGCTGGAGTGGACGCCGGAGAGCGTGCGTGTGGCGTTGCAGGTGCCGGCCGATGGTCTGTTCATCGAAGCGGAAGGCATGCCCGCCTGGGTCGGGATCGAATACATGGCGCAGGCGGTGGCCGCATGGGCGGGAGGCCGCGCACGCAGCGCCGGACGCGAGCCGCCGCTGGGCTTCCTGCTCGGTACGCGGCGCTATGCACCACAGGTCACGCATTTTCCGCCGGGCAGCGAGCTGATCGTGGAAGCACGTCTCGAACTGATGGGCGACAATGGCGTAGGGGCGTTCGCTTGTCGCATCGTGTCTGATGGCATCTGCGTGGCCGAGACCATGGTGACGGTGTTCGAGCCGGACGATGCGCAGGCCTATCTGGAGAGTTCCAACCCATGAGTTTCAACACCATTCTGGTGACCGGTGCCAGCCGCGGTATCGGGCGGGCGATCGCGTTGGCCGCAGCAAAAGCAGATCATGACGTGGTGGTGCATTGCCGCAGCCGGGTCGACGATGCGCAGGCTGTTGCCGCACAGATCACCGCGCTGGGCCGCAACGCACGCGTGTTGGCCTTCGACGTGTCCGACCGCGCTGCTTGCCGGGCGGCGCTGGAGCAGGACATCGAAGCCCACGGCGCCTACTACGGCGTGGTTTGCAATGCCGGCATCACCGCCGATACCGCTTTCCCGGCGATGACCGAAACCGAATGGGACAGCGTGGTCCACACCAATCTGGATGCGTTCTACAACGTGCTGCATCCGCTGGTGATGCCGATGGTGCGGCGCCGTGCGCCAGGGCGCATCGTGACGCTGGCCTCGGTGTCCGGGCTGGTCGGCAATCGCGGCCAGACCAACTACAGCGCCGCCAAGGCCGGGGTCATAGGTGCCAGCAAGGCCCTGGCGCTGGAGCTGGCCAGCCGCGGCATCACCGTCAATTGCGTGGCTCCGGGCCTGATCCAGACCGATATGGTCGATGAGCAGCTGATGTCCGAAGCACTGAAAATCATCCCGGCGCGCCGCGCCGGAACACCTGAAGAAGTCGCCGCACTGGTGGTGTTCCTGCTGTCGTCGCAGGCTTCCTACATCACCCGGCAGGTGATCTCGGTCAATGGGGGAATGATCTGATGGGTTCCAGACCAAGGCGTGTGGTCGTCACCGGTGCGGCCGGCATCAGCCCGCTGGGCAATGACTGGCCGACCATCCGTGCATCGCTTCGTGCCTGCCGCAATGCGGTGCAGCGCATGGATGCATGGGATATCTACGAAGGTCTGAACACCAAGCTCGCCGCGCCGGCAGCGGGGTTTGAACTGCCGTCCCATTTCACCCGCAAGACCACGCGCAGCATGGGGCGGGTGGCCCTGATGGCGGTCCTGAGCGCCGAGCAGGCATTGCGGGAAGCCGGGCTGTTTGGTGATCCGCTGTTGAAAAGCGGCGCGGTTGGCGTTTCGCACGGCTCCTCGGCCGGCACCCATTCGGCGATCGGTGATTTCGGGCGGATGCTCAACCAGCACACCACCGCCGGCATCACCGCGACCACCTACATCAAGATGATGAGCCACACCGCGCCGGTGAATATCGGCGTGCATCTGGGCCTGACCGGGCGCGTCATCACCACGTCCAGCGCCTGTACCTCGGGCAGCCAGGGAGTGGGGTCGGCCTATGAAGCGATCCGTGCCGGCAAGCAGATCGCGATGCTCGGTGGTGGCTCCGAAGAACTGGATGCCACCGCTTCGGCGGTGTTCGACACGCTGTTTGCCACCAGCGTGCGCAATGATGAGCCCCATTTGACGCCGCGCCCGTTCGATAGCGCGCGTGATGGACTGGTATTGGGCGAGGGGGCGTGTTCGCTGCTGCTGGAGGATCTGGAACACGCCCAGGCCCGTGGTGCGACGATCCTGGCCGAGGTGGTGGGCTATGGCACCAACAGTGATGGCCAGCACGTGACCCAGCCCAGTTCCGAGACAATGGCGCGGGCCATGCATCTGGCACTGGAAGATGCCGGGCTGTCGCCGGAAGCCATCGGGTACGTCAACGCACATGGCACCGCGACCGATCATGGCGATGTAGCAGAATCACAGGCGACGGCACGGGTGTTCGGGCCACGCATGCCGTTTTCCTCGCTCAAGAGCTATATGGGCCACACCCTGGGTGGGTGTGGTGCACTGGAAGCCTGGATCAGCATCCAGATGATGCGCGAGGGCTGGTTCGCGCCGACGATCAATCTGGAACAGGTCGATCCGCGCTGCGGCGAATTGGATTATCTCGTTGCAATTGGCCGCGAACTTGACGTGGAATATGTGATGAGCAACAACTTCGCTTTCGGTGGCATCAATACTTCGCTGATTTTCCGCCGCTGGACGGCTTGAGCCGGTACATCGCAGCTTTTCATTTTTCCCTTCGCCCCTGCTTGCGGGCAGACCATCCACAGGAGTTCTTCATGAAGCAGATCATCGCCATCGCCGTGCTCGCATTGCTGGCCTTTGCACCACAGGCCGACGCCCGCAACACCCGTCACGAATTGCCGCTACAGGAACTGCTGAATTCACCCATGGCACGCGAAGCCGGCATCGACGGCAGCGTGCGGTTCTATCTGCGTGGTGCCGCGCATCCGCCGATTCAGTCGCGCATGGGTGACGATATCGGCAACCGCAAGACCAATGCGGCCAACAAGTCCGACGTGGAGGCCTGCAACTGGGTCGCATTGACCGTGCTCAAGGCCTTCCAGGAAAAGGCCAAGGCGATGGGCGCCAACGCCGTGGTGGACATGGTCAGCTTCTACAAGCGGCGCGAATTCTCCAGCCCGACCAACTATGAGTGCTACGCAGGCACCATCCTTGCCGGCGTCACGCTGAAAGGCACTTACGCCAAGGTGGGCAACTGACCCAGGCGGTGCTGCGCGCCGGGCATATGCAATCGGGCGCTATACGCAGAAGCCGCCCAGCGTGGGCGGCACTGCCGGAGGTGCAACGTGTAGAGCATTGACCGGGCCACGTCGGCAACAGGCGCATCCATGGCATCACTGATGCGCGATGACCTCGCCCTGCGTCCAGCGGCGAGCTGCTTCGACCAGTTCGGAGGCGTTGCCCAGGCCCAGTTTGCGTTTGATGTTCTCGCGATGGGCTTCGATGGTCTTGATGCTGCGGTGCAGTTGGCTGGCGATCGCGCGGGTGGCAAGGCCACGGCCGATCAGCGCGAATACTTCCAGTTCGCGGTGCGAAAGCGGCAGCGGTTGGGCCGCGCGCAGCGAGGGTGGCAGCGGACAGTCGGTGCAGGATCCGGATTGGCGGGTCGGGGTGCCGGAACAGGTGCGGCCGCTGCAAGCCAGGGCGGTTTCCAGTGCCTTGCGGGCCTGCTCCAGGGGGCTGCGTTCGCTGATGAAGCCGCAGGCATTGATGTCGGTGGTGGTGTTGCCCGGGTGTATGCGCGGCGACAGCAGCAGGGTGCGGGTGGGGTGGGCGAGCAGGGTGGATGACGCGGCTTCGGCCAGGTCCTGATCCAGTATCAGCACATCGGCCGGGTGTTGGCGCAATGCGCGGGTCAGGCCGGATACGCTGGTGGCGGTGGCGACGACCTGGGCATCGCCGATGGAAGCGACCACCTGGCGCAGTCCCAGCAACACCAGCCCGCCAGGCGAGGCCAGGATGATGCGGACCGGTGCCTCCGGAGAAGATGCCCGCCGTGATGTGGGCCTGGTTCGTCGGCGGTGAAGAGGAATCGAAATCGACATGGCGCTGCCCCCAGTGCTGTCGGAGTGTTCCGGTTTCTCGACCTTGCCGGCGCATATCGCGCAACGGCATGGGTGGATTGCTGCGGTCGCTGCATCGGCCTGTTGCCGACCCGGCAACCCGTTACATTAGCAACCGGCGGCAACAGGGAATATAGGGGCGCTCCTGATGGGAATCAGCCCCGTGGCCGGTTGCGACTTGGGCAGATGTGGTTTCGGATGGATGGGCCCGGCACGACAGGCGGGCGGGATGATTTCGATGGACAGTGACATGCACAGTCCGCTGGCACGGGGATTTCCGCCCTTGGCACGGGCTGATGCGCACAGCCTGATCCTGGGCAGCATGCCGGGGCAGGCGTCGTTGCAGCAGCAGCGCTACTACGCGCATCCACGCAATGCGTTCTGGCCGATCATCCGGCAGTTGCTGGAAGTGCCGGCCGATGCCGATTACAGCCGGGCCGGGGAGGTCTTGCTGCAGCATGGTTTCGCGCTGTGGGATGTGCTGGCCAGCTGTCACCGGCCTGGCAGCCTGGATGCCGACATCAAGCCGGAGAGTGTCCAGGCCAACGACTTCGGCGCGTTCCTGCCGGCCCATCCGGGTATCGTGCGGTTGTTGTTCAACGGTGCGACGGCGCAGACTCTGTACCGGCGGCATGTGCTGCCGCAGTTGCCGTCGCGGTTGCAGAAGCTGCCGCAACTGCGCTTGCCGTCCACCAGCCCGGCGCATGCAGCGCTGACATTGCAGGACAAGTTGCGACTCTGGCAGCAGGCGCTGATGCCGGAGCTGGATGGGGGCCAGTGAGGGCAGGGCTCGCAATGGCCGGCGCCAGCGCGCAGAATCCAGTTCGTGATCGAGGGAGAGTATCAATGAGCACCCGATATTTCGTCAGACTGCCGGACCCGGCCCTGGCGCGTGGCAGCGTGCCGGAACTGTCGTTCCGTGCGCACGGTGCCGATGCCTTCGCGCAGGAGTTGCAGCAGGCGTTGCGTTCGCCGGAACTGTTCGAGCGCTGGCGCCAGACCCAGGACGATCCGGACAGCATCGACCCACAGCTGGGCGTGGTCGATCCCGGTGCGCAGGTCAGCGGTCAGCAGTCCGATCTGCATATCGATCTGGACGTGGTCACCACGCTCAATGGCACGATCCTGCAGCAGCGCCTGCGCTGGCTGGCCGGGCATGCCTGGCAACTGCGCGATGTGCGCGAAATCTAGATTGCGGTCATCGCTGTGCCGGGTGGCCCCGGCTGGCGGATTGCGTACCGGCGGCGAAACCGCCGGGCGCAGCGCAACACCATCAACAGGGGGAGCATGGAAACGATGGGCTTGAGGGAGCTGTTTGCACGCATCTTCGGACGGGCGCCGAAGGCACCGTTGCCGGAGGAGACACCGCCCTTGCAGGCGGAAATGGGAAATAGTGCGGTACGGGTTGATGATCCGCTGCCGGACGAGCTGGCCGCAGCTGCGGCTGAAGCCGAGCCGGCGGCAGCGGCCGGGCCGCCCAACGGCAAGGAGCGAAGAAAGGCCGAGCGACATCAGGCGGCCGAAGGCGTGCGCGTGCTGGTGGTTGATGACTCGCCGACGATCGTGGTGATGCTGCGCCGCATGCTGGTGCAGAACGGCTACGAAGTGTCCGAGGCGGGCGATGCCGAAACCGGCCTGGAGATCGCGCGCAATACGTTGCCGCACCTGATCTTCCTGGACATCGTGCTGCCCGGCATGAACGGCTTCGAGGCACTGCGTCGGCTGCGACGCGATCCGCTGACGCGTGGCATTCCGGTCATCATGATCAGCGGCAACGAGCTGGCCACCGAGCAGTTCTACGCGCAGCGCATCGGCGCCGACGATTTCATGAAGAAACCGTTTTCGCGCTACGAGGTGTTCCTGCGGATCGAGAGCCTGCTCGATCCCGAACGGATTCCGCACCGCCCGGCGATGGCGGCAGCACCGGCTCCGCTGCCCGATACGCCCGCCGATCCGGCCCCCTGATCCTGTTGACGAAATGGGCCGGCAGCGGTCTGGCCGCTGCCGGCAGCATGGTCATCAATCGTCTGCGGCGGCGTTCTGGGCCTGTGCGGCCTGGAGTTCGGAACGCATCTGCGCTTCGACCGCGGCCAGTGCGGTCATGTTGACCACGCGCCGCACCGTCGCGGCCGGGGTCAGGATGTGCGCCGGCTTGGATACACCCATCAGGATCGGGCCGATGCCGACGCCGTCGGTCATCGAGCGCACCAGGTTGTAGGCGGTGTTGGCCGCGCTCAGGTTCGGGAACACGAACAGGTTGGCGCTGCCCTTCAGGCGTGAGCCGGGCAGCAGGCGCTCGCGCACGATCGGGTCCAGTGCCGCGTCCACATGCATTTCGCCATCCACTTCCAGGTTCGGGGCGCGCTCGATGATCAGTTGCAGCGCCTGGCGCATCTTGTTGGCGCCGTCGTCGTCGTGGCTGCCGAAGTTGGAGTGCGAGATCAGCGCGACCTTGGGTTCGATGCCGAACAGCTTGAGCCGGTAGCTGGCCTGCAATGCGGCCTCGGCGATCATGTGCGCGTCCGGATCGACCTGCACATGGGTATCGACGAAGAAAAACACGCCCTTTTCGTTGATCACTGCCGACATCGCCGAGGTGCGCGCCACGCCGGGTTCGCGCCCGAGCACGTTGAGCACGTAGGCCAGCTTCGTCTGGTAGCGCCCGACCGTGCCGCACAGCATTGCGTCGGCTTCGCCCCGGCGCAGCATCAGCGAGGCGATCACCGCCGAACGCGAACGCACCACGGCCTTGGCAGCGGCCGGATTGACGCCCTGGCGCGCCATGATCTCGTGGTAGGTCTGCCAGTAATCGGCGAAGCGCGGGTCGTCGTCGATGTTGGTCAGCTCGAAATGCTCGCCGGCGCGGATGCGCAGGCCGAGGCGTTCGATACGCGACTGGATCACCGCCGGGCGGCCGATCAGGATCGGGAAGGCCAGACCCTCGTCGACCACGGTCTGCACCGCGCGCAGCACGGTTTCCTCTTCGCCTTCGGCATAGACCACGCGCTTGATGTCATCGCGTGCGCGCGAGAACACCGGGCGCATCGCCATGCCGCTGCGGAACACGAACTGGTTGAGCTTGTCGCGGTAGGCGGTGAAGTCTGAAATCGGGCGTGTGGCCACGCCCGAGGCCATCGCGGCGCGCGCCACGGCCGGCGCCAGCATTTCCATCAGGCGCGGGTCGAACGGGCGCGGGATCAGGTATTCGCGGCCGAAGCTGGGCAGTTCGCCGCCATAGCTGGCGCCCAGGTCCGCCGCTTCGATCCGCGCCAGCGCGGCGATCGCGTGCACGCAGGCCAGCTTCATCTGCTCGGTGATCGTGGTGGCGCCCACGTCCAGCGCACCGCGGAAGATGTAGGGGAAGCACAGTGCGTTGTTGACCTGGTTCGGGTAGTCCGAGCGGCCGGTGGCGATGATGCAGTCCGGGCGCACCGCAGCGGCGTCTTCGGGCAGGATTTCCGGGTAGGGATTGGCGAGCGCCAGGATGATCGGGTTGGTGGCCATGGTGGCGACCATTTCCGGCTTCAGCACGCCGCCGGCCGACAGGCCCAGGAAGATGTCGGCGCCGTCGACGATTTCCGCCAGGTTGCGCTTGTCGGTGTCGCGGGCGTAGCGTGCCTTGTCCGGATCCAGGCCGGGGCGGCCTTCGTACAGCACGCCTTCGCGGTCCACGGCGAGGATGTTTTCCGGCTTCATGCCCAGTGCCACCAGCATGTCCAGGCAGGCGATGCCGGCGGCGCCGGCGCCGGAGGTGGCGAGCTTGACCTCGTCGATGCGCTTGCCCGCAACCAGCAGCGCGTTGACCACGGCGGCGCCGACGATGATCGCGGTGCCGTGCTGGTCGTCGTGGAACACCGGGATCTTCATCCGCTCGCGCAGCTTGCGCTCGACGATGAAGCATTCCGGTGCCTTGATGTCTTCCAGATTGATGCCGCCGAAGGTCGGTTCGAGGCTGGCGATGATCTCGACCAGTTTGTCCGGGTCGTTCTCGTTGACTTCGAGGTCGAACACGTCGATGCCGGCGAACTTCTGGAACAGCACGCCCTTGCCTTCCATCACCGGCTTGCCGGCCAGCGGGCCGATGTTGCCCAGGCCCAGCACGGCGGTGCCGTTGGTGATCACCGCGACCAGGTTGGCGCGTGCGGTCAGTTCGCTGGCAGCGGCGGGGTTGGCGACAATTTCCTCGCAGGCATGCGCCACGCCGGGTGAATACGCCAGTGCCAGGTCGCGCTGGGTGACCATCGCCTTGGTCGGGGTGACCTTGATCTTGCCCGGTGGGTCAAGGCGGTGATAGTCGAGGGCGGCTTGGCGGAACGCATCTTGGCTGGACATGGCGCGACATTCGGGGGCGGAGGGGTCGATGATTCTAGCCCGTATGGGGGGCTGCGGCGTGGTCGATTGCCCCGGCCCGGATGCGGATTGGCGTCAAATTTAGCCGCGCGCCCGCTCCCGAAGGTGCCGGCTTCTGGGTGACAATGGCGGCCCCCCGGAACCCTGTGATGGTCGATGAACCCGCCTTCCCGCGGCACACACTGGCATCACGATGCCCTGCTATTGCTGGCGCTTGTGCTGTTGCAGGCGCCGCTGTGGCTCAATCCGGGCTATTTCAGCCATGACGAATTGCAGTGGGCCTCGCGCGCGGCGCTGCCGCTGGCCGAGGTGCAGTTCCTTTCCTTCACCGACTGGACAAGTTTCCAGTTCCGGCCGCTGACCTTCAATCTGTGGCTGCTGTTGTCGCATGTGTTGTTTGAAACACCGCGCCTGTTCCATGCGGTGTTCGTGCTGTTGGGCAGTCTCAATGCGCTGTTGCTGGCCAATGTGCTGCGGCGTGCCGGGGTCGGTGTGCAGATCGCGGCGGTGGCGGCGCTGGTGTTCGCGCTGAGCCCGTTCGCGGTGTGGGTGCATGGCTGGGTCGGGTGTCTGGCCGATCTGATCTGGGTGGCGGCAGGACTGGGCACGTTGGCCCTGCTGCAAAGGCTTGGCAACAGCGCGGGCGCGATGCTGCTGGCCGCAGCCGGTGCCGGGCTGATGACGCTGCTCGGGCTGCTGGCCAAGGAGGCCGCGCTGGTGCTGCCGACACTGCTGGCGCTGGGTGCGTTGCTGCTGCGCCTGCCGCACAACTGGATGGCGGCGACCGCCGGCAGTGGGTTGGTGGCGCTGGCCTATCTGGCCTTGCGCCTGGACGTATTGCTGCAACCGGAACCGGGCAGCACCTACACCACTGATCCGCTGGCGTTGCCGGTGCGCTGGCTGGAATACCAGGTCTTCCCGTGGGCATTGAATGTCGGCGAAGTGCATGTGCTGGCGCTGGCGTCGGTGGGGCGCTGGGCCGTGATGGTGGCGCTGTTGCTGATGCTGGCATGGTGCCTGTGGCGGGCGTCGCGGCGCCTGTGGCTGGCGTGGTTTGCCGGTGGCGTGTTGGCGCTGGGTCCGGTGTTGCTGCTGCCGATGTCGGCCAACCAGTACGGCTATGGCTTCATCGCGCTGGTCTGCGGTGTGCTGGCGCTGGCGTGGCCGCATTTTTCCCGGCGGCAGGGCTGGGTGGTCGGCGTGCTGGCGGCGATGACGTTGCTGCACGGGGTGCAGATCCAGGGGCGGTTGTTGCAGGCCGGCCGGGTGCAGGCGGTGTTTTCGCCGGCACTGGCGGCTGCGCTGGAAGCCGCCGGGCCGCAGCAATCGCTGTCGCTGTGGCCGCAACAATCGAAACAGGTCTATCTGTATGCGCGGCTGACGCATGATATTCCGTCCTATCGCGGCGTTCCGATCGGTGACCGTGTCCGCATGGCTGCACGGATCGAGGACGCCACCCACCTGATTGCGCCTGATGGCAGCCTGCACCCGATGGAGAGTCCGCCCTGAATCCATTTCCCGACCCGCAGATCGCACTGGCCGGACTGGGCTGGCGCCCGGACCATCCGGCCGCGCTGGCCTGGACGCAGGCGCCGCATGGGCGCGTGGCGCGGGTCAGTGAACAGCACCGTTCCGGCTATCGCGTCTGCGATGGCGAACGCGAATTCGCGGTGCAGGCGCCCGCACCGTGGACGCGCAAGGGATTCGCGCCGGAGCAGCGCGCCGTGGTCGGGGATTTCGTGCGGCTGGAGGCGGAGCAGGACCAGATCGTGGAACTGCTGCCGCGCAGCAGTCTGCTGCAACGTGGCGCTGCGGGCGAACATCTGAAAGTGCAGCCGATCGCGGCCAATATCGACACCGTGCTGGTGGTCACCGGGCTGGATCGCGACTTCAACCTGCGCCGGCTGGAGCGCTATCTGGTGCTGGTCAACGCCAGCGGCGCGACGCCGGTGTTGGTGCTGACCAAGGCCGACCGCTGTGAAGACGTGGAGGCGCTGCGCACGCAACTGGCCGGGATCGAAGGTGGCGGCGTCGCGGTGCTGGCACTCAATGCGCGCGATCCGGCCAGCGCCGCCCAGCTTGCGCCCTGGCTGGGCGCCGGCAATACGGTGGTACTGGTGGGGTCTTCCGGCGCCGGCAAATCGACCCTGACCAACACCCTGATGGGGCGCGACCGGATGAAGACCGGCGCGGTGCGCAGCAGTGATGCGCGCGGCCGCCACACCACCACCCATCGCGCTCTGCTGACCTTGCCGCACGGCGGCTGCCTGATCGACACACCCGGCATGCGCGAGCTCAAGCTCACCGGGGTGGAAGACGTGGCCGACAACGTGTTCGACGATATCGAAGCGCTGGCGGCGCAATGCCGTTTCCGCGATTGCCGTCACCAGGCCGAACCCGACTGCGCGATCCGTGCCGCCGAACAGGCCGGCACGCTGGACTCGGCGCGGTTGGGCAATTACCTGAAGCTGATGGCCGAACGTGCCGCCGCCGCGCAGGTGCTGGCATCACGCCAGGGCCGTCCGGCCCCTGGCAGCGGCCCGAGGCCGCGTCGCACGCGCGACTAAAGGGATTTCAGAAGTGCTTTTGAGAGCCCCTCTCCCTCGCTTGCGGGGGAGAGGGCTGGGGTGAGGGGGGCTTTTCGCGGCAGTACCAGGCAACACACAAAAGCACTCGCACCTGCGGTGTTCGTTCGCAGAGTGAGGACGTGTCCTTCAGTCCGCGCCGGCCTGCTTGCGTACCAGCAGCACGTCGGTGGCGGCGGTTTCCAGGATGCGCTTGGCGATCGAGCCGATCAGGATGTCGAACAGCGCGCTGCGCCCGTGCGTGCCCAGCGCGATCAGATCGGCATGGTGGTCGCGCACGTATTCGTAGGTCAGCCGTACCGGCTCGCCATGTTCGGCCACGACTTCGACTGCGGCACGCTGCTCCGGCGTCAGCGCGGCGTCGGCCAGAACGTGCTGGGCCTCGGCCAGAGCCTTGGCGCGGCCATCGTTGACCGCCTGCTGCTGCGCGCTTTCGTTGCCGGTGAACGGAGTGTCGTAGGCGTGGAACAGCGTCATCCGTGCATCGGGCAGGCGAGTGGCCGCCGCCTCCAGCGCCAACCGCGAGGAAGGTGAGAAATCGCTGGCCACCACGATGTTGCGGTACGGCCCGTGCACGCGGTCGCGCACCACCAGCACCGGCACCGTGGCATGGCGCGCCAGCCAGTCGACACTGGAACCCAGCACGGTGCGGCCAAAGGATTCACTGCGCGCGATGCCGGTGATGATCAGTTCCGCGCCTTCCTCCAGCGCCACGCGCAGCAGCACGTCGTTGATCCGGCCTTCCTCGACACGCGGCACGATATCCACATCGTCGGCGCCGGCGTCGCGCCGCAGCAGGTCCAGGGTGCGCTGCACCGGATCATCGCTGGCGGTGCTCCATGAAGGCCGGGGCGAAGCCCGCACCCGTTGCAGTGACAGCGTGCCCGGTTCCACCACGGTCAGCGCCACCAGCCGCGCCTGCCATTGGCGCGCGAGCTGGATGGCCCGGTCCAGTGCACGGTCGCAGCGCGCGCTCAGATCGGTAGCCAGAAGAATGGTGCGGGGGGCGGAAGAAGTGCCGGTTGTCATCAGGGTGTCCTTTGCATCCTTGGATATGTCATGGGCGCATCTGGGTGCGCAGTTCCTCGAACCAGTCCAGCCGCCGCAGCAGCCATTTTTCCAGTTCCAGCACGGTGAAAAGCAATATGCCCACCGCCACGATCAGCAGGCCGTCCGTCAGCGCCACCGGGCGCGAATCGAACAGCGTGTGCATCAGCGGCAGATAGGTGAAGGCCAGTTGCGCCAGCACCACGGCGGCCACCGCCCATAGTACTGCCGGCGTGCCCTGGATTCCGCGTAGCGTGAATGAGCGCATATGCAGGAAACGCACATTGAACAGATAGAAGATTTCCATCACGCAGAACGTGTTGACCACCATCGTGCGCGCCAGTGCCACCTCGTGGCCACGCGCCATCGCCCAAGCGTAGATACCGAATGCGCCGGCGGTGAATAGCAGAGACACCACGGCAATACGCCAGACCATGAAGGGCGAAATCAGCGGCGCCTGCGGGGCGCGCGGCGGGCGCAGCATGACGCCTGGTTCGGCCGGCTCGAAGGCCAGCGCCAGGCCCAAGGTCACGGTCAGCACCATGTTGATCCACAGGATCTGCGCCGGCGTCATCGGCAGGGTCAGGCTGAAGACCAGCGCGGCGATGATCGCCAATGCTTCGCCACCGTTGGTCGGTACGGTCCAGGCAATGACCTTGCGGATGTTGTCGTAGACCGTGCGGCCCTCGTTCACCGCCGCCACGATCGAGGCGAAATTGTCGTCGGCCAGCACGATCTGCGCGGCCTCCTTGGCCGCCTCGGTGCCTTTGTTGCCCATCGCGATGCCGACATCGGCGCGCTTCAGCGAAGGCGCATCGTTGACCCCGTCGCCGGTCATAGCCACCACGTGGCCGCGCGACTGCAGGGCCTGCACCACGCGCAGCTTGTGTTCCGGGCTGGTGCGCGCGAACACGCTGGCCTGCTGCGCCAGCTCCGGCAGTGCAGCGTCGTCGATGTGGTCGAGATCCTGGCCGGTGACCACCAGCGGCTGTTCGGCGATATGCAGTTGCTGCGCGATGGCGCTGGCGGTGGCGGCGTGGTCGCCGGTGATCATCTTGACCGCGATGCCGGCACTGCGGCAGTCCTCGACCGCCTGGATCGCCTCGGGCCGGGGTGGATCGATGAAGCCGACCACGCCGAGGAAGCAAAGCCCGCCGATATCGTCGAAACCCAGCGGCGAGGGTGCTTCAGGCAGATGTTTCAGGGCGAAACCCAGCATCCGTTCGCCGGCCTCGGCGGCCTGCGCGATGGCCGCGTCCCAGCCAGCCTGGTCCAGCGGCTGCGGCTGGCCTTCGGCATCCAGTTGCCGGTTGCACAGCGCCAGCACCTGTTCCGGCGCGCCCTTGAGCAGCAGTACTGCGCCGCCACGTTCTGGATCGCGGTGCAGCGTGGCCATGTAGCGCCAGCCGGCGTCGAACGGGATGGCGTCAAGGCGCGGCCAGTGCTCGCGCGTCTGCGCATGGTCGATGCCAGCCTTGGCCGCGAGCGCGATCAGCGCGCCTTCCATCGGATCGCCATCGATCTGCCACTGGTCGTCGCGCTGACGCAGCACGGCGTCGTTGCAGAGCAGGCCGCAGCGGATCAGTTGCTGCGCCGCCGGGGCAAGTCCGGCCTGTCCTTCGGGCAGTTGCAGGGCGCCGTGCGGAGCGTAACCGGTGCCTTCGGCCAGCAGCGTGCCGGCACGGCTGATCACGCGCCGCGCGGTCATTTCGTTGCGTGTCAGGGTGCCGGTCTTGTCCGAGCAGATCACCGTGGTGGAACCGAGGGTTTCCACCGCCGGCAGGCGCCGCACGATGGCGTGGCGGGCGGCCATGCGGCGCACGCCGATGGCCAGCGTGATCGTGATCACCGCCGGCAGGCTTTCTGGCACCACGCCCACTGCCAGCGCCACCACCAGCATGAAGGCGTCGATCCAGTCGTAGCCGCGCGCCAGCACCGCGAACAGCAGCAACAGCGCCGATACCAGGATCGCAACGGCGGTGAACTGGCGCCCGAAGCGGCCGATTTTCACCAGCAGTGGTGTGGCCAGCGCTTCGACCTCGCCCAGCAGGGTGCTGATATGGCCGATCTGGGTGCGGCTGCCGGTTTCCACCACGATTCCCGTGGTGCGGCCGGCGGCGACCAGGGTGCCGGACCAGGCCATGCCGGCACGGTCGCCCAGGGCGGCGTCTTCGGGCACGGTGTCGGTGTGCTTCTGCGCCGCGACCGATTCGCCGGTCAGCACTGCCTCGTCGATCAGCAGGCCGCGGGCATGCAGCAGGCGCAGATCGGCCGGCACCCGGTCGCCGGCTTCCAGCAGCACGATGTCACCGGGCACCAGCTGTGCCACCGGCAACGTCGCGCGCACCCCATCACGCATGACTCGTGCGCTGGGCGCCAGCATCGCGCGCAGCCCGGCCAGGGCCTGTTCGGCGCGGCCTTCCTGCACGAAACCGATGATCGCATTGATCAATACCACGCCGAAGATGACCCCGGCATCGACGAACTGGCCCAGTGCGCCGGCAATGGCCCCGGCCGTGAGCAGGAACAGGATCAGGGCATTGTTGAACTGCACCAGCAGACGCTTCCACGCCGGCCGCACGCGTGCCTCGGGCAGGGTGTTGGCGCCGTGGCGTTGCAGACGCAGCGCGGCCTCTTCCCGGCTCAAGCCCTGCCGTCCGCTGCCAAGACGCTCGCACACGGCATCGGCGCTGAGGCTGTGCCAGGGCGGTGTTGGCTGATCCGAAGAGGCGCGCTGCGGGGTCTGGGGCATCGGGAGATCCGGTGGTGGCGGCGGAAAATGGCGGCTGTTCCGCCTTTCACGATACCGTCGCCGGTGCTGCATGGTGATGTCGCTATTGTCACCGCACTGCCGAGCAGGGCGCTTGACCCGGGTCAATCAGCACGCGCCCGCCGCCATCGCGCGGGTCTGCCGGGGTGCCGGGCAAAGTGCTAGCGTGACGGGTTCGACATGACAACAAGAGCACAGACGCAAGATGAGTGGACAACTGCGACGCACCCGGATCCTCGCCACGCTGGGCCCGGCCACCGACGCGCCGGGCGTGCTGGAAGCGATCATCGCCGCCGGCGTGGACGTGGTGCGGCTGAACTTTTCCCACGGCAGCGCGGCCGATCACGCCGCCCGGGTGGAGCGCGTGCGGGCCGCGGCGCAGGCCGCCGGGCGTGAGGTCGGCATCCTGGGCGATCTGCAGGGGCCGAAAATCAGGATCGAGCGCTTCGCGATCGGCAAGGTCGCGCTGAAGGCCGGCGAACCCTTCGCCCTGCATGCACGCGAGGACGCACCACCGGGCGATGCCTCCGGCGTTGGTGTCTCGTATCTGGGGCTGGTCGATGACGTGGTCGCAGGCGATGTGCTGCTGCTCGATGACGGCATGGTGTCGTTGCGGGTGGAGGCGGTCGAAGGCGACACCATCCGCACCACGGTGCTCAACGACGGCTTCCTGTCCGATCGCAAGGGGCTGAACCGGCTCGGCGGCGGCCTCTCGCTGGATGCGCTCAGCGACAAGGACCGCGAGGACATCCGCCTGGCGGCCGAGCTGAATGTGGATTTTCTCGCGGTGTCGTTCTGCCGCAGTGCGGCCGATATCGAGCAAGCCCGCCGGCTGGCGCGCGAGGCTGGCAGCGATGCCTATCTGGTGGCCAAGATCGAACGCGCCGAGGCGATCGACGCGCTGGGCGAGATCATTGACGCCAGCGATGTGGTGATGGTGGCGCGCGGCGATCTGGGTGTGGAGATCGGCGATGCCGAACTGCCCGGCCTGCAGAAGA
The DNA here is from genome assembly GCF_037478135.1 of Denitratimonas organivorans. Lineage (NCBI taxonomy): Bacteria > Pseudomonadati > Pseudomonadota > Gammaproteobacteria > Lysobacterales > Lysobacteraceae > Denitratimonas > Denitratimonas organivorans. Next base: position 4,035 of record NZ_JBBHDV010000010.1, on the reverse strand, counting down.
AGATCATCCGCGAATCGCTGGCGCGCGGGCGCGTGGTCATCACCGCCACTCAGATGTTGCAATCCATGGTCGAATCGCCGATCCCGACCCGGGCCGAAGTGCTGGACGTGGCCAATGCCGTGATCGACGGCACCGATGCGGTGATGCTCAGCGCCGAAACCGCCGCCGGCAGCTATCCGCTCAAGGCGGTCGAAGCGATGCTGCGCATCTGCCTGGGGGCCGAGCGCCAGTTCGAGCACAATACCGATTTCGAAGCCGCGCCGCGCCACCTGCAACACAGCGACCAGGCCATCGCGCTGGCCTCGATGTACCTGACCAAGCATATCGACGTGCGCGCGATCCTGGCATTGACCGAATCCGGCGCCACGGTGCGCCACCTGACCCGCTTCCGCTCTACCGCGCCGGTCTACGGCCTCTCGCGCCATGCGCCGGCGCGGCGCCGCATGGCGATGATGCGCGGCGCCTGGCCGGTCGAATTCGACAGCTACGACGATCCACCGCGCAAGGCTGCGCGTGATGCGGTGGCGGAACTCTACCGGCGCGGTCTTCTCAGCGAAGGCGATCGCGTGCTGATCACCAGCGGCGACCACATGGGCCATCTGGGTTCGACCAATACCCTGCGCCTGCTGACCGTGGGTGTCGGTGGCGCGGCCGAGGGTCTGGGTCGGCTCTGAACCAGGACGGCCAGCGGCGCCGCTTTCATCAGGATGTCATATGCGCGTAATGGTGGCGCCATCGGCGTTGCCGAGCATGCTGTCACCCTGTTGGGAGACGGGCATGCACGTCGCACTGGTTACCGAGACCTATCCACCCGAAATCAACGGCGTGGCCCTGACCGTCCACAACCTGGCGGTGGGCCTGCGTGAGATGGGCGCGCGGGTGGATGTGGTGCGCCCGGCGCACCGCGATGAGATGCCAGGTGAAAGCGGGCCAGGTGAAAGCAGCGGCGACGAACTGCGCCTGTCCGGCGCGGCGCTGCCGTATTACCCGGGCCTGCGCTTCGGTTGGCCTGCCGGGCGCCGCCTTCGCCAGCGCTGGGAAGCGGCCCGCCCGGACGCGATCTACATCGCCACCGAAGGCCCGCTCGGCTGGTCCGCGCTGAATGCCGCGCGCCATCTCGGGATTCCGGTCGCTACCGGCTTCCACACCCGCTTCGACCAGTACATGGGCCGCTACGGTCTGGGCCTGCTGGCGCCGGTCGCGTTCGGCTGGCTGCGCTGGTTCCACAACCAGAGCGATGTGACCCTGGTGCCGACCCGGGAACTGGCGCGCGATCTGCTGGCGCGCGGCTTCCAGAGCGTGGTGCAGCTGTCGCGCGCGGTCGATGCCGGGGCCTTCAACCCGGGCTGCCGCAGTGCCGCACTGCGCGCACGCTGGTTGCCGGAAGGCGGCGACGCGCCGGTGCTGATCCATGTCGGGCGCGTGGCGCCGGAGAAGAACCTGGATCTGGCGATTCGCGCCTACCGTGAAATCAAGGCGCAACAGCCGGCCACACGCATGGTGATGGTCGGCGACGGCCCCTCGCGCGCGGCGCTGGAGGCGGCGAATCCAGACATCGTGTTCACCGGCATGCTGCGTGGCCAGGAGCTGGCCGAACACTTCGCCAGTGCCGACATCTTCCTGTTCCCGAGCCTGAGCGAAACCTTCGGCAACGTCACCCTGGAAGCGATGGCCAGCGGCATCGCCACGGTCGCCTACAACTACGGCGCCGCGCGCGAGGTGCTGCGCGATGGCGAACACGGCCGCGCGGTGGAATGCGGCGACGAGGCCGGCTTCATCGCAGCCGCCTGCCAGGTCGCGGCCGATCCGGAACTGCGCCGCCGCATGGGGCAGGCGGCACGCGCGGCGATCGTGCCGATGCAGCCGCAGCAGGTCTGCGAGGACTTTTCCGCCCTGTTGTCCGGGCTGGCGTTGAAGGGGTTGGCATGAGCAACGTGATCGGGATGTGGAAACGGCGTGAGGCCGGCTGGTGCCTGGCGTGCAACCGCTGGGGCATGCGCCGCTGGGTGCGGCCGGGATTTGCCGCGATCAGTCGCCTGGGCGACGGCGTGTTCTGGTACGCGCTGATGCTGGGGATGATCCTGTTCGACGGCTGGAACGGACTGCATGCCAGCGCCCACATGGCCGCCACCGGGGTCGCGGCGCTGCTGCTGTATCGCGTGATGAAACGCTGGACCCGGCGCCCGCGTCCCTGCGCCTCGGACGCGCGCATCCTCGCGTTGGTGCGGCCGTTGGATGAATTCAGCTTCCCCTCCGGCCATACCCTGCATGCGGTCGCCTTCACCGGTGTGGCGCTGGCATGGTATCCGCTGCTGGCCTGGGTGCTGCTGCCGTTCTGCGTGCTGGTCGCGGCCTCGCGCGTGGTGCTGGGCCTGCACTATCCCAGCGATGTGCTCGCCGCCACCGGCATCGGCGTTGGACTGGCTTCGCTCTCGCTGTGGCTGGTGCCGGTGGTCTGAGCGCCCGGCTGGAACCACGACGGCACCATTTCCGCCCCGCAGGCGTTGCGGGCAGGCGCTGGCGCGGGCTGCATGAATTGCGGTTCAGACTGGCTGCCATCAGCGCCTAAGTTGCTGTGCCAACGGCTATAATGCGCGGCTAGCCGCATCGCGGCCCAACCCGCGGCCCTGCCGCCAGCACCGGAGCATTCTGATGAGTATCGAGCAACTGGAAGACATCGCCCAGGCCATGGTGGCGCCGGGCAAGGGCATCATCGCGATCGACGAATCCAACAACACCATCAAGAAGCGCTTTGATGCGGTGGGGGTCGAGTCCACCGAGGAAAACCGCCGCGCCTACCGCGAGATGCTGCTGACCACGCCGAAGTTGTCGGACTACATCTCCGGCGCGATCCTGTTCGACGAAACCCTGCGCCAGTCCACCCGTACCGGCGTGCCGTTCACCAAAGTCATGGCCGATGCCGGCATCCTGCCGGGCATCAAGGTCGACAAGGGGCCGGTGCCGCTGGCCGGCTTCCCGGGCGATGTCGTCACCGAGGGCCTGGACGGCCTGCGTCCGCGTCTGAAGGAATATGCCGGGCTGGGTGCCAAGTTCGCCAAGTGGCGCGCGGTGATCGCGATTTCCGACGAGAACCCGAGCGGCACCTGCATCGAATCCAACTGCCATGCGCTGGCCCGCTATGCCGCGCTGTGCCAGGAAGCCGGCCTGGTGCCGATGGTGGAGCCGGAAATCCTGATCGATGGCAACCACGACATCGACGTGTGCTACGAAGTCACCGAGGCCACGCTGCGTTCGCTGTTCGCCGCGCTGTACGAGCACAACGTGCTGCTGGAAGGCACCATCCTGAAGGCCAGCATGGTCATTTCCGGCAAGGACTGCCCGGAGCAGGCCGGTGTCGAGGAAGTGGCCGAGGCTACGCTGCGTTGCCTGAAGGCGACCGTGCCGGCCTCGCTGCCGGGTATCGTGTTCCTGTCCGGCGGTCAGAGCGATGAAGCTGCGACCGCGCATCTGAATGCGATGAACCAGCTCGGCGCCAAGCCCTGGCCGCTGTCGTTCTCCTACGGCCGCGCGATGCAGCAGGCCGCGTTGAAGCTGTGGGCGGAAGACATGAGCGGCAACTTCACCAAGGCCCAGGACACCGTCTACGCCCGCGCACGCGACAATGGCCTGGCGGCACTGGGGCAGTGGAAGGGCTGATCCAGCTTTCCCACTCCGCCTGTCGATACGAAAACGCCGGCCCAAGCCGGCGTTTTCCGTTGTAGACCCTGTAGGCAGGGTAAGGCGTAGCCGCACCCGGGGTGAGCTCTCCATTCGCATTCGGGGTGAAGCTCTCAGGAAGCGCGGGCCCGCAGGGTGGGTCTCTTCGTCCAGACCCGGAATGAAGATCTCCGTCCGCACTTGGCGTGAAGATCTCCGTGGAAAGCCCAACCCGGGCGCGCTTTGCTTATCTGATGGGATGGACTCCTCCTCCCACGGACGGCATCGCGATGTGCCAGATTGCGGCGAGCCGAGGAGGCATCGTTCGCAAACCAAAATGAAAGGAGGAGTCCGCCATGAATCGTACCCAATCGTCCG